>JBBIQR010000001.1:0-61744 GCA_037442245.1 Candidatus Solibacter sp.
CGGACGCGATGCAACTGGTGGGAATCGTCTTGTCCAGCATGAAGTTGACGATGTCGGTCTGGTGCACCAGCAGATCGGTCGAGATGCCGCCCGAATAATCCCAGTAGAGGCGCCACTGGAAGTAGCGGTGCGGATCCCACGGACGTTTCGGGGCGGTCCCGAGGAAGCGGTTCCAGTCGGTGTTCTCAGTATTCGCCTCGGGCGGCACCACGTAGCGCCACGACGGCTGGTCGGGCAGGCCGTTGCGGTACCAGAACGCGCGGACGAAGTGAACGTCCCCGACCATGCCCTGCTGGATGAGTTCCTTGGCCTTCTTGTAGAGCGAGGAACTGCGGTTCTGCGTGCCCACCTGGCAGATCTTTTTGGACTGCTCCCACACCTTGACGATGTCGAAGCCTTCTTCGATGGTGTGGGCCAGCGGCTTTTCCACGTAGACGTGCTTGCCCGCCCGCAACGCCGCGATCGCCATGTCGTGGTGCAGGTGCTCGGGCGTCATGATGTAGACCGCGTCGATGTCCTTCTTCGCGAGCAGTTCGCGATAATCCTTGTACGCGTCCGGAGTGTTCCCCCAGATGGTCTTGACGCGATCCTTGGCGCGCGCGATGTAGCCGTCGTAGGTATCGCAGATGGCCGTGATCCGCACGTCGTTCGGCGCGGCGGTGTGCAGCCAGTCGATGGCGGCATTGCCGCGCGTGCCCACGCCGATCCAACCGATGTTGATCTTGTCATTCGCGCCGCGCGCCGTGATGACCGCTGGACCGGCGGCGATCGCGGCCGCCTTCAGAAAGTCTCGCCTCTTCAATTCGTCCGCCATGGGACCTCCGGGAATCGTGATGATACCCCAATCATAGCAGCGCGCCGAAGCGGTGTTCCGCGCGCGGGCGGGCGGGGCGGCGCGGGCGAATCCTAATGATTTCTTAATATCTTCTAAGCCCCTTTTTAATGCCCGACCCTGCCAGACTGTATCGTAGGAGACCTTTCTATTTTGACTCCCGCCGAGCGTTCCGCGGCGACCAAGGTCGTCGTCGCCGGAACCGTAATGTTGTCCTTTATTTCCTTCTGGCGAGCGGCCGCGATCGTTTTAAGCGACCTTGCCAGCAGCGCCTATTACGTGGGAGGCATCGCCGAGACCGCGGTGGGAAAATCCGCACCGTGGTTCATCCTGGCGATCATGCTCTTTTCGTACGCGGTGCGCGCCATCTATATCGAAAGCTGCAGCATGTTCGTGCGCGGCGGCGTGTACCGCGTGGTACGCGAAGCCATGGGCCCGACCCTGGCGAAATTCTCGGTTTCCGCGCTAATGTTCGACTACGTGCTGACCGGTCCCATCAGCGGCGTCAGCGCCGGACTCTACCTGGGCGGCCTCATCAACGAAGCCGGCGATTATTTCCACCGCCCCGCATGGCACGTCTCGCCGCCCGGCTTCGCGGCGCTTTTCGCCGCGGCGGTCACGATCTATTTCTGGCGCATGAACATCATCGGCATGCACGAGTCCAGCGAAAAGGCGCTGCGCATCATGCAGATCACCACCGTGATGGTGGTGATTCTGATCGTGTGGTGCTGCGTGACGCTGGTCGTACAACCGGCGAGCGCGCACCTGCCGCCGCTGCCCTCGCGCAGCAACCTGCAACTCAACCCGGAGAGCGTCGGCTGGCTGCCGGAGAGCCTGGTGCGGTCGTTCACCCTGCTGGCGATTCTGGTGGGGTTGGGCCATTCGCTGCTGGCGATGAGCGGCGAAGAGAGTCTGGCGCAGGTCAACCGCGAAATCGCGCATCCGAAGCTGAAGAACCTGGAACGCGCCGGTCTGGTGATTTTCCTTTACAGCCTGCTGTTCACTTCGCTGGTCTCCTTCTTCGCGGTGATGATTATCCCGGACGCGGCGCGCAAGAATTTCCTGGACAACCTGATCGGCGGACTTTCCATGTACCTGGTGGGGCCCACACCGCTCAAACTGCTGTTCCACGCGTTCGTCGTGCTGGTGGGCACCCTGATTCTGGCGGGCGCCGTGAATACCGCGATCATCGGCTCCAACGGCGTGCTCAACCGGGTCGCCGAAGACGGCGTGCTGCCCGATTGGTTCCGGCACCCGCACCACAAATTCGGCACCACCAACCGCATGATCAACCTGATCGTGATCCTGCAGTTGATCACGATTCTCATCAGCCGCGGCGACGTCTACATGCTGGGCGAAGCCTACGCGTTCGGCGTGGTCTGGAGCTTCGCCATGAAGGGCCTTTCCGTGCTCGTGCTGCGCTACAAACTGCCTGAAGCGCGCGAATGGAAAGTGCCGCTCAACTTCCGCATCGGCAAAACCGAGATTCCGGTCGGGCTGGCGCTGATCACACTGATGCTGTTCCTCCTGGCGCTGGTCAACGTCATGACCAAGAAGGTGGCGACGATTTCCGGAATCACCTTCACGCTCGCGTTTTTCCTGGTGTTCGAGCTCTCCGAACGCGCCAACCGCCATCGCCATGCCAAGGGGCAGCACGCCGAGCTGGAAAAATTTCTGCTCGATTCGCATCCCGAAGTGACGCCGGATACGGTTCGGGTGCGCCCCGCGAACGTGCTGGTGGCGATTCGCAATCCCAAGCGCCTGGCGCACCTGGAGCGGATTCTCGCCAAGACCGATACCCGCAAAATGGATATCGTGGTGCTCTCGGTGCGGCTGCTGAACCCCAAGGCGGGGGACACGCTGGAGGTCGATCAGATCTTCTCGCAGGCCGAGCAGCAGCTTTTTTCGAGCGTGGTTACGCTGGCGGAAAAAGCCGGCAAGCACGTCGAACTGATGGTGGTGCCCGGCACCGACCCCATCCGCACCGTGGTGCAGACGGCCGCGCGGCTGCGCTCGTCGCGTATCGTGATGGGCCTCTCGCCCCGCTATACGCCTTCCGAACAGGGGCAGGTGGTCGGGCAGGCGTGGGAGGCATTGCCCGCGCCGCGTCCTTCGATCTCGCTCGAACTGGTATCGGACGACGCCAAGGATCCGATGTTCTTCAACCTCGGCCCGCATCCGCCGCGCCTGTGGCCGGAGGATATCGACCGGGTACACCGCCTCTGGCTGGATTTGAGCGCGCAGGGTCCGGGCGCCGCGCTGCATCATCGCGACGTGGTCGGAGTCGCCCTGCGCCGCCTGGAGCGCGACCTGCAGGCGGGGCGTTCGCCGGACGTGCTGGCGGAAGTGCGCGACGAAGCGGCGCGTCCGCATTCGGAGGGCTGACGGCCCGCCGCGCATCCGATTTGACGCCGCTTCCGCCGCTGCGCTACGCTTCCCTGCAATGCCTGAAGCCGTAACCAGCACGCGCCAGGATCAGGGGTTCGTCCGCGGACTCGGACTGTTCGATTCCACCATGGTGGTGATCGGAGTCATGATCGGCTCCGGCATCTTCATCGTCAGCGCGGACATGTCGCGCCTCATCGGCAGTCCCGGCTGGATGCTGGTGGCGTGGGCGCTGACCGGCGTGCTCACACTTATCGGGGCGCTCTCCTACGGCGAACTCGCGGCCATGCTGCCGCACGCCGGCGGCATGTACGTGTACCTGAGGGAAGCCTACTCGCCGCTGTGGGGTTTCCTCTACGGCTGGACCATGTTCATGGTGATCCAGACCGGCACCATCGCCGCGGTGAGCGTGGCCTTCGCGCGATTCTTCTCCATCCTGTTTCCGGGGATTTCGGAGACGCGCTACCTGGTGGCGCCGGTTCACCTGTCCGAAGGCTATGCCGTCTCGCTCTCTACCGCGCAACTGGTGGCCATCGGGGTGATCGCGGTATTGACCTGGACCAACATGCGGGGCCTCGAGTACGGCAGGATCGTGCAGAACCTTTTCGGCAGCGCCAAGACCGTCGCGCTCGCGGGACTCATCCTCGCCGGACTCATTCTGGGATGGAATGCGCAGGCGGTCCACGCGAACTTCACCGGCATGTTCCGGCTGGGCGCGTTCGACCCTTCGCTCGGGGTCGCGGCGGGGAGCGGCTTCGGCCTGATCGTGGCGCTGTCGGTGGCGCAATCGGGCTCGCTGTTCTCGGCCGATTCCTGGCACGACGTGACCGTGGTCGCGGGCGAGGTCCGCAATCCCACACGCAATATTCCGCTCGCGCTGGCGCTGGGCTGCGGCGCCGTGATCCTGCTCTACCTGCTGGCCAACGTGGCCTACCTGGTGGTGCTGCCGCTCCCGGCGATTCAAAACGCGCCCAGCGACCGGGTGGCCACCGCCATGCTCGAAGCCATCTTCCCCGGCTACGGACCCGCCATCATGGCGGTGGCGATCATGATCTCCACCTTCGGCTGCGTCAACAGCCTGGTGCTGGCCGGCGCCCGCGCCTACTACGCCATGGCCCGGGACAAGCTGTTCTTCGCGCGCGCCGGGGAATTGAACGCCGCCAGGGTGCCCGGATGGGGACTGGTGGCGCAAGGCATCTGGTCCGCGGTGCTGGTTCTGCCGCGCACCTTCAACCCGGCGACGAGGCAGTACGGAAACCTTTACAGCAACCTGCTCGACTGGGTGATCAGCGCCGCGCTGTTGTTCTACATCCTCACCATCGCGGCGGTGTTCCGGCTGCGCCGCAAACGTCCGGACCTGGCGCGGCCGTATAAAGTGATCGGCTATCCGGTGCTGCCCGCCGTTTACATCGCGCTGGCGAGCGTGGTGCTGTACATGCTGTTCGCCTACCGCACCTCGACCACGTGGCCTGGAATGGTCATCGTGCTCGCGGGCGGCGCGGTGTACCTCGCGGTACACCGCGGTTAGTTGCCGCGCGGAGAGCGCTCAGAAGTGGAACCGGACGCTGCCGTAGATGGTGAACGGAGCCGCCGGATACGCGAGTTCGTAGCCGCCGTTCGGCGTCCCGAAGTAGCCGCCGGAGGAGACGTACAGGTACTCGTTGTATTGCCGGTTAAACAGGTTGAGGGCGTTGAGCAGCAGATCGAAGTGCTTGAAGGGTGCGGTCAGCCCCAGATTGACCGTGCCGTACGACGGCATGGTCAGGGGACTGGGCGCGCCCACCGTATTGTCGAAGATGTTCTGCCGCCCCACGTACTGGAACGCGGCGACCGGGATCACCGGCACGCCGCCCACCTTGAAGTGATACGTCGCGCCGATGTTTAACGTGGAGTACGGAACGTAGGGGACGGCGGAACCGTCGAACGCCAGGCCGCCCACGTTGTAGTTGGTGTAGTGCGAGCCCTCGACGTTGCCGTTCACAAACACGTGGAGATTGGGAGCCGGGTCGTCGTCGAGGAAGTAGTTGAGTCCCTGGTAACGCGCCGCGCCGTTCGCCGCGATGGTGTCGCCGTTGGCGAGACCGATGTCGATTTCCTGGCTCGAGTAGCCCACGCGGTAGAGGTTGGCGCCGAACATCAGGTTGTTGAGCGCGCCGGTCGCCTCCGTGTGCACCTTGAAACCGAACTGCCCGTAACGCGCGCGCGCCAGGTGGTAGCTGTAGGGATCGACGCTTTGGAACAAGCCGCCGCCGCCGCCGAGGGACGGGCTGCGCAGCGCCTCCTGGTAGCCGCCGTAGAACGTGAGCCACGGCAGCGCCCGGTAACTGGCGCTGATCGAGGGTTCGAATCCGTAGCGGCTCTCATAGTTGGCGCAGTTCGCGCCCTGGTTCTTGGTATTCCCAGGGGCCGATGTCAGGGTGGTGGAGCAGTGGGAGGATAACACGACGCCCGGCGCGAAGCCGAAGTCCTGCAGGGCGCCGTCGTAATAGCTGGCGGCAAAGCGCGAGTAGCGGATGCCGGGAATAATGGAGAGCTTCGAGGTCGGGTGGAACGTATCCTGCAAGGCGACGAACCCGTCATTCTGAGTGAAGTAGCCCGACCGGATCTTCCCGCCGATGTTCACCACCTGTTCCCCGCCCGCGCCGCCATCCGCCGGGTTGTAGAAATTGTTGCGCGTGTTGTAGAAGGCGTGCACGAAGGAGGCGCTGATGCCGACCAGGTTCATGGGCAGGTTCCGGGTGAGCGTCACCTGATCGCCGTAGGTGTTGGTGTGGGGGTCGTTCCACTCGTCCTGCTGCGGACCCGGATTGTAGACGTCGGCGAGACGGTCGTGGAGCCGGTAGATGTGCATGAACCAGCTCAGGTTCTGTAGCTGCGTCTGGTCGTCGATGTGAATGTTCTCGCGGGCATGCAGCAGCGCCATTTCGTTGACGTCGTACTTGTTGTAGTTGGCGAAGGGCAGCGTGCTGTAGAAGCCGGAAGTCTGCTGGCTGTAGAGCGGGGTGGCGGACGAGCCGTCCATGGTGATGCCGTCGATGGGACTGGCCGGGATCACCTGCGAGCGGTAGCCCCCGCTGTGCGCCCAGTAGCCGCCGAAATCGAGACTGCTCTGCTGAAAGGTCTTGATGGTCTTGCCGTAGATTGCGAGGTCCTTGCTCGGGTTGTTGAAGCCGTCGGGACCATTGCGGAAATCGTCGCCCAGGCCGCCGCCGCCGGCCAGAATGGCGGACCACCCTTTATAAACCGGGCTCGACAGGTCGAACTGAAGGTTCTTCTGGTTGTAGCTGCCGTAGGTCAGCATCATGTCGCCGTGAGCCTGGTTGCCCGGCTGAAGCGGAGTGAATTCCACCGAACCGCCGACGTTGGTGTACCAGCGGTGCAGCGGATCGCCGGGGCCGTAGGTAATGGCGGTGTCCTGGATGATCTGCATCTGGGGGATGGTGGCGGACTGCCAGAGTCCGGTCGCGGGATCGACGATCGGGATCCCGTCGAAGGTGATGCCGAGGCTGGCGCCGCCGGTGTAGCCGCCGTATCCGCCCCAACCCTGGCTGATTCCGTTCAGCGAAACGGTGTACTTGGTCGCACCGGTATTGCCGTACCCGGTGACCTGGGCGCCGGGCGCGAGATTGATGACCTGGGCCGCCCCCGCCACCGGTCCGAGCATGTCCATCTGGGTGCGGTCGATGACGCGCACGGTCTGCTCCGAAAGGAACACGTCGGTCTGCGACGGTTCCGCGGTGGTGCCCTGTAGCGAGCCTCCGTTGACGACCACGGTCTGCTGCACCGCGGACAGCGGCAGGTTGACGTCGGCCGCGACTCTCTGGCCGGCCTGCAGCACGAAGCTGCGATCATACAGCGCGAAACCGGGTTTGGAAGCTCTCAGGCTGTAAGTACCCGGAGCCAATCCCTCCACCGTGTAGTTGCCGTTCGAATCGCTGGCAACCTGCGTCAAGGTGCGGGTCGCGGTATTGGTGAGCGTGATGGCAGCGTCGGGGACTGGCGTGCCGGCGGGATCGAGAACTCGTCCGCCGATGCCGGCCAGGGATTGTCCGAAAGCGGCCACGGAGAGGCCAAGCAGAAGCGTAGCGTGTAGTGTGCTGCGAAGAGACACAGATACCCTCAAAAGTGGTTTTGGCGCATGAATTCAGGCCGGCAGTGTACGGCGCGGTACCCCGGCTGAAGCGTTTGTTTGGAGTGTCGCGTACCTCAGTTACAATGCGACGACACGAGGGTGAACATTCGCTGACCTGGCCCTAATTGGCTAAGCCGGAGCCTGCGTCAGGCAGCACCGTGGCCGGTATGTGGGTGGCGTCCCAGGGAAATGAAAAGGGCCGGCAGCGCGCTGCGCCCCGGCCCTTGGCTACCGCGAAATGTACAGGCTACTTCGTGAGACCCGGCACGTAGATGGCGTTATAACCATGCACGCTGGCTTCGGTGCCGCTGACTTCCACGATGTGGCCCATGTGCCCGGAAGCGGAAGCGCGCGCGTCCACGCCGCCGTCGCGCCGCGGGTCGTGTTCCTCCGGCATCAGCATGTAGAGCGCGCCGGTGCGGGTCAGCAGCCCGATCGGCTGGCCGTTCAGCACGCACTTCTGGCCGCACGCGCGATGCTTCTCGCCGTGCTTGCCGAGTTGGATGTAGCACGAAAAATCGACGATCTCGCCGACCACGGTGATCGCCCGGCCCGGTTGCGGCTTGCTGTTGACGCCCGCCGCGATGGTGGTCTGGCTCCACGGTTCGGCGGATTTGGCGCCGATCGTAGCCATGGGCTTGTCCCACGTGCCGCCATCGGCGGCGACGGTCATTTCCGGATGGAGGATGGTGCTCTTGGGCGCGGCCTTGGGTGCTTCTTTTTTCTCCTGCGCCACGAGTCCGATGGCCGCAAGGATAGCGATAGCGGTGACGGTTGCTTTGCGTTTCACGGTTTTCCCCTCTGTGAAAATGTAGCACAACCCGGTTGACGGCAATCTCCACAGGCTGCCGAACTTGCCGGAGGCCGAGTCATCAACGGTGGAACTGCTCGCCCGGACGCCAGCCCGGCAGCGCATCCTGGTTCGCGATGTCCCGGCCCAGCAGGAAGCCGTACTCCGCCGCCTGCTGCAGCGCCGTGAAGTCCCAATCCTCCTGAAATTCGTCCGAGGGCTGATGGTAGTGCTTGCGGTTGTACTCCTGATACGCCTGCGTACCCCATCCCGCCGGCTTGCCGGCGAATTCGGTCGCGTGCCCGATGCTGAACGCGGGGATGCCGGCGTGGGCGAACGAGAAGTGGTCGCTGCGGAAATAGTGGCCCGCCTCGGGAGCGTCGTCCGGCGAGATCGCCAGGTCGAGCCGTTTGGCGATCTGCTGCGCCATGGGGTAGACCGTGGTGCGGTCGGCGCCGGTGAGGACCACGTCCCTGGCGCGCCCCCACGGATACAGCGCGTCGTAGTTCAGATCGATCGCCGTCTTCGCCGCCGGCACCAGCGGGTGCGTGGCGTAGTATTCGCTGCCCATCAGCCCGCCCTCCTCGGCCGTGACCGAGAGGAACAGCACGCTGCGCCGCGGCTTCCGCGGCAGCGCCGCCCACGCGCGCGCCAGCTCCAGCAGGACCGCGCAGCCGGTGGCGTTGTCGATCGCGCCGTTATAAATGGCGTCGCCGTTCACCGGATCGCCCACCCCGAGGTGATCCCAATGCGCGCTGAAGATCACGTACTCGTCCTTGAGTTTCGCGTCGCTTCCCGGAATCACCGCGGCCACGTTGCGCGTGTCCAGATCGCGGATCTTTGAAACCATCCTTCCGCGAATCTGGATGCCGAGGTCGATCGGCTGGAAATCGGCCCGCTCGCTGGCGTGCAGCAGTTCCTCGACGGTGTGATTGGAAAGCGCCAGCAGCCTCCCGGCGGCGCCGCGCGAGAGCCAGCCGGCGAAGGCCAGCGCCTTGCCGCCCTCCGGCAGCTTCACATAAGGATTCTCGCGGCCCCAGGAACTGCGCACCACGTCCCAGCCGTAACTCGCGGTCTCGGTAGTGTGGATGATGATGCAGGCGCGCGCGCCGCGGCGCAGTGCCTCTTCGTACTTGTAGGTCCAGCGCCCGTAATACGTCAGCGCGCGGCCATCGAAGAACTTGGGATCGGTGGACGCCGGCTCGCTCGTGAACAGGAGCAGAATCTTGTTGGTCACGTCCACGCCCTTGAAGTCGTCCCACCGGTACTCGGGAGCCGTGATGCCGTGCCCCACGAAGATCACGTCGCCTTCGAAGCGCTGATTCGCCCGCTGGCCCATGTTGACCCCGACGAACTCGTCGCCCCATTTGAACTCGGTCCCCTTGCCCCACACGGCGGCGCCGAGCACCGATTCCGGCTGCGTCTCCACCCCGGCCAGCGGCACTGTCTGAAAATAGGTGCCGTTCTCACCCGCCGGCTTCGCACCCGCCAGAGCAAGCTGATGCGCGATGTAGTCGGTCGCGAGGCCGCCGCCCCGCTGCCCCGTGCCGCGCCCTTCCATGCGGTCCGCCGACAGCGCCTTGGTGTCCTCCCGGATGCGTTGCGCCGAGATGCCGCCATCCTGCGCGCACGCGGTCGCGCCCACAATCACCATTAATCCGATAGACTTGAGCATGATTGTCCTGCTATCCTGAAAAGAAACGTAGCATATCGCGCCCGAACGGCGACAATCCACGGTATCCATGAGCGACCGCACCCTGACCCATTTACGCGCCCTGGAGGCGGAGAGCATCCACATCCTGCGGGAAGTGGTGGCCGAGTTCGAGCGTCCCGTGATGCTGTACTCGATCGGCAAGGACTCGAGCGTAATGGTGCGGCTGGCGCAGAAGGCGTTCCATCCCGGTCCGCTGCCGTTCCCCCTGCTGCACATCGACACCACCTACAAATTCCGCGAGATGATCGAGTTCCGGGACAACTTCACGAAACAAATCGGCGCGCGGCTGCTGGTCCACACCAATCAGAAGGCTATCGAGGAAGGCGCCAACCCGTTCCGCCTGGGCACGCAGAAATGCTGCGCGCTGCTCAAAACGCGCGCGCTGCTGGACGGACTCGCGGCGGGCAGCTTCGACGCGGCGTTCGGCGGCGCCCGGCGCGACGAGGAGAAGTCGCGCGCCAAGGAACGCGTCTACAGCTTCCGCGATTCCTTCGGCCAATGGGACCCGAAGAATCAGCGCCCCGAACTCTGGAACCTGTACAACAGCCACGTCGATAAGGGCGAGACGATCCGCGTCTTTCCGCTTTCCAATTGGACGGAAATGGATGTGTGGCACTACATCTACCAGGAGAACATCCCGATTGTGCCCATGTACTTCGCCAAGGAGCGCGAGATGCTGGTGCGCGGCGAAGCCCTGATTCCGCTGGAACACGACATGCCGCTGCTGCCCGGGGAGAAACCGCAGCGGGTGATGTGCCGCATGCGCTCGCTCGGGTGCACGTACTGTACGGGCGCCATACGCAGCGAGGCGGATACGCTGCCCAAGATTATTGAGGAGTTGATTCAGTTCCGCCGCAGCGAGCGCGAAAACCGCGTCATCGATCACGACCAGGAAGGCAGTATGGAAATCAAGAAGCGCGAGGGGTATTTTTAGATGCAGGTCATGGATTCGCCCGTCCCCTCCACCGCCGAATGGCTCGCCGCCACCGCCGAGACCGAACTGCTCCGCTTCACCACCGCCGGCAGCGTGGACGACGGCAAGAGCACTCTCATCGGGCGCCTGCTGTACGATTCCAAGGGCGTCTACGAAGATCAACTCGCCAGCGTGCGCAAGGCGACCCGCAACATCACTACCGGCGGGCTGGATCTTTCGCTGCTCACCGACGGTCTGCGCGCCGAGCGCGAGCAGGGCATCACCATCGACGTGGCGTACCGCTATTTCTCCACGCCGCGCCGCAAGTTCATCATCGCGGACACGCCGGGCCACGAGCAGTACACCCGCAACATGGCCACCGGCGCCTCTACCGCGAACCTGGCCATCATCCTGATCGATGCGCGCTACGGCGTGCTGCCGCAATCCCGCCGCCACGCCTTCATCGCCACGCTGCTGGGCATCCCGCACCTGATGGTGGCGGTGAACAAGATGGACCTCGTGGATTTCCGCGAGGAGGTTTTCGAGACCATCCGCAACGATTTCGCCGCCTTCGCGGGGCAGCTCGACGCCGGCGAGATCACGTTCATTCCGATCAGCGCGCTGCTCGGCGATAACGTCGTCAAGCGCAGCGCCAAGATGCCGTGGTACCGCGGGCCGTCTATTCTGGAACATCTGGAGAGCGTGCCCATCGCAGCGGACCGCAATCTAAACGACCTGCGCTTCCCGGTTCAGATCGTCGTCCGGCCCAACCTGGATTTCCGCGGCTTCGCCGGACAGGTGGCCAGCGGCGTCATCCGGCGCGGGGATGAAGTCGCGGTGCTCTCCAGCGGACGCCGCAGCCGCGTGAAGGCCATCACGACCTGGGACGGCGATCTGGAAGAGGCCTTCGCCCCGATGGCGGTCACGGTCTGCCTGGAAGACGAGATCGATATCAGCCGCGGCGACATGCTGGCTCTTCCGGACAACCTGCCGCACGCCGGCCGCCGCTTCGAAGCCACCGTGGTCTGGATGAATCAGAAGCCGCTCCAGCCCAACCGCCCCTACCTGCTCAAGCAGACCACGCAGGTGGTACAGGCACGGGTGCGCGAAATCCGCTACCGCATCGGCATCAACACCCTGGAGCACCAACCGGTCGGCGAACTGGCGCTTAATGAAATCGGGGTGATTCATGTGGAGGCGCAGCGGCCTCTGTTCTTCGACTCCTACGCGCGCAACCGCGCGACCGGCAGTTTCATCCTGATCGACGCCATCACGAATGAGACCGTCGGGGCGGGCATGATCCTGCAACCGCAGCAAAGCGGGGCGCGTACCGGGCGGGTCACGGCGGCGGAGCGCGAGACCGCGCGCGGTCACGGGCGGCTGGCGATTCTCCTGCCGCCGGGTTCGCTCGAAACGGCCTGGAGCCTGGAGCGCCGCCTCTTCGAGCAGGGCTTTGCCGTGCACGTGATCCACGCTCCCGAACACCTGCGGCAGGCGGTGCGTACGGCGTTGGACGCGGGACTGGTGGCCGTGGTGGTGCCCGCCTCGGAAGAGGATCGCGCGTCCGTGCGCGACGCTGTCCCGTCCTCGCGGCTGGCCGAGCCACGGGTGCCGGCGGGGGGAACAGACGCGGCGGCGCGCACCATCGTCGCCGCGCTCGAAGCCTCGGGGCGGCTCAGCCACGTGCAGGGTCCGCTCACCGGCGGCGCGGGAATTTAGCGCGGCCGCCCCAGGCGAAGCAGGCGGTTACGGCGCCGTTTCGGTGTTGGCTTCGCTGGCGGCTTCGGCTTCCTCGGCGGCCTCCGGGCCCGCCGCCTGAGCTTCGGCGATCAGCTTTTCGGCCTCCACCACGCGCCCCCGCGGCACTCGCACTTCGAAGCCGAGGTTGGGATACTGCGGCGCCGCGGTGAGCAGCGACGGGATGTCGTTGGCATCCAGCACACCGCGGATCATGTCGGCCTCGATTTCGGTGTTCACCCGGCCGCCGGGCAGCGTGACCATGTCCAGCGCGTGGGTATTTAATACCTCATCCTGACTGGGATCTTGCGCCATGCCTCAAGCATATCGCAGAATGTGATCGAGGAGTCCGCTCGAATGTCTGACTATCGCGAGGATAAGCAGGTGGCTGAAGATCAGGGCGCGAGCCGCATCGCCTGGTTCCTGACCGGCGCCGCGCTCGGCGCTACCGTGGCGCTGCTCTATGCGCCGAAGAGCGGCCGGGACACGCGCGAATACATTTCCAAACGCGCCCAGCAGGGCCGCGACGCAGTGGAAACCGCCGGCGAGAACATCGCCGATACCAGCCGCGAAATGTTCGAACGGGGGCGCAAACTGGTGGAAGATGCGGCCGACCTCTTCGAGCGCGGGCGCAAGCTCGTCCGCGGCTAAGCTTCGGCGTGTGCAACCGGCGCCCAAAGCCGGCCTCACGCCTGGCCCGAAAGCCGCCGCTCGAATATCGCCGCCAACCGCCCGGCATTTTGCCGCAGATCGTAGCTCGTAACTATGGTCCGCCTCCCTGCGCTCCCCAGACGCGACGTCAATTGCCTGTCGCCGATGAGCCTCTCGATCGCGTCCGCCAGCGCGCTCGGGTTCGAAGGCGGCACCAGGAGGCCGTTCTCGCCCGATTGAATCAACTCCGGGATGCCGCCGACCAGCGTGCTCACGCACGGGATCTCCATCGCCATGGCTTCCATCAGGGTGACCGGGATGCCTTCCGCGAAACTGGGCAATACGAACACATCGGCGCGTTCCAGATACTCGCGAATCCGGTCCTGCGTCACCGACCCGTGAAAGGTAACCCGTCCCCCGAGGTTCCACTGCGCCGTCAGCGCCTCGAACAGTCCGCGTCCCGGACCGTCGCCGACCAGGCTCACGTGAACATCCCGGCCGCGCGCGATCAATTCCGCCGCCGCCGCGAGCAGGATGCTCTGGCCCTTGGCCGCGACCAGCCGTGCGACGCAAAGGATCTCGAAGGGACGTCCGCCCGCCCCGCCCTCGCGGCGCGCGAACGCATCCACATCGACACCCAGCGGACAGACCTCCAACTTGTCCCAATCTTCCGGCGCGGCTGCCTTCATCACCTGGCTCAGACACTGCCAGCCGATGCAGCAGGCGAACGAGGCGCCGGCGATCTTCTCCGCCAGCCGGTAGTGCAGCAGTCCGTAAAACTCGTCGCTGCCATGAATCCGGATGGAGTACGGAACCCCGTAGACGCGGCGCGTGAGCAGCGCGACCGTAGCCGACGCATTGGCAAAATGCACGTGCAGGTGGCCGAGCCGGTTCTTCTCCATCCACCGGCCCACCACGACACCTTCGGCAAAGTACCCCAGATGCAGCAGAATGTCGCGCAGGTCCACTCCGGCCAGGCGAAGCGCCAGTCCGAGTCCCCCGAGGTAACGTAGCGGGCGTCCGAGAAAACACGCCGCCTGATCCGCAAGGATGCGGACCGCTCCCCGGCGCTTTACGTAAAACGTCCGGGCCACTTCCACGGTCTCGGCGCTGCCGCACTCGCCGCCATCCCAACCCGGGTAGTCGATGGAGGCGGTCTCAATCGAAAACCCACGCGCGCGCATCTCCGCCACTTCGCGGAGGATGAACGTTGTGGAGACGGAAGGGTAGGTGCCCGCAAGATATGCGAGCGCGGTTTCCGGGCGGGATTTCGGCGGTGAATTCAATCCGGTGCGGAGCGCGACGTGGAACCGCTTGTAATGGTACCAGATGTCCCGCTCCCGCCTTGTGCGCCCCGGCGCGTGGAAATCCGTAATACGATCGAAGCATCGAACCCGACTGGAAAAACAATCTGCGCGTGGTGCTGGTGGCGACGCGCAATCCCCTGAACATCGGCGCATCGGCGCGGGCCATGGCGAACTTCGGATTTTCCCGGCTGCGCGCAGTCGCGCCGTATGACGTAGCGTTCCGGGAGGCGCGCTCGGCGGTGGGCGCCGCGCCTCTGCTCGCCCGCGCCGAAGAATATGCCGACGTGGGCGCGGCGGTGGGCGATTGTCAACTGGTCGTCGGCACGACCAGCGTCGGGCATCGCGAGTTGCAGCATCCCATCCGCCGGCTGGAGTACGGCGCGCGGCAGATCCGGCAGGCGCTGCGTGCGGGGACGCCGGTGGCGCTGCTGTTCGGCTCGGAGAAGTTCGGCCTCTCCAATCTCGATCTCAGCCACTGCCACTGGCTGATGCGCATCCCCACCGTGGGGACGGATCTTTCGATGAACCTGGGGCAGGCGGTGGCACTGTGCCTGTACGAACTCGCGCGGGATGCGCGGGCGGTGCGGGCACGCCCGGCGGCGATCCACGTCGCGACGGCGGGCGAGCGGGAGCAGATCACCGGGATGCTGCTCGAGGCGCTCACGGAGAGCGGGTATACGCAGCCGCGTACCGCGGGCTCGACGGAGGAGAAGGTGCGGCGGCTGGTGCGCCGGCTGGAGGTATCCGGCAAGGACGCCGGGGTGCTGCTGGGGATGCTGCGGCAGATTCTATGGAAGTTGCGGCACGGCGGCTGAGACGGCGACGCGGACGTGTTCCCCGCGGGGCGCCCAGATGCGGGGATCGGTGGCGGTGAAGATGGCCAGAGTCGGGGTGCCCACGGCGGCGGCGAGGTGCGTGACACCGCTATCGTTGCCGATGTAGAGGCGGGCGGCGGCGAGGAAGCGGGCGAGGTCGCCCAGGTCCGGCAGGCGGACCGCCTCCGGCAGCGGGGGATCGTCGTCGCCCGCGCACCAGCGCACCGGCATCCGAAGGCGGGCGGCGAGCGCGCGGAATCGATCCAGCGGCCAGTTCTTGCGGGGGCTGCCGGAGAAGGGGTGGATCACGGCATAATCCCGGCGCGGCACGGCGAGCGGGATACGCGGGACGGCGCCGGGGGGCGCGCCTACCTGTTGCAGATAGAAATCGGTGGCGTGGATGGAGGAATCCGGCGGCGGCAGGGCGGAGTGAAAGGTAAAGGGAAGGCCGCGAACCGCATCGCGGAACTCGTCGCGGTTGGAGCCGTACCACGAGACGATGGAATCGAAGGAACGAAGTTCTTCCATGAGCCGCGCGGGAGGGCCGGTGACGCCGGCGAGGTCGAGTCCGGTGGAAGAGAGCGCGCGGACGCGGCTGGCGAAGCGAATGAGCGGAACGGTGCGGGCGGCGGTCCAGACCTCGAGGTAGTCGCAGCGCAGGGATTCGAGGGCGGGGAGGGAGACGATGACGTCGCCGATCGCGCCGGGCCGGATGAGGAGCCGCCGCATGGGACCAAAATACCGTACTACAAAACCGGGCGGCAGCGTTTTATGCACAGACGTTCCAATGTCGCGGCCTGCTAATACAATGAAAAGAAAGGAAATGAAATATTGTTGAAAACGTTTTGTAACAGACAAAAAGGGATTGACGGATCTGTTTGACCGGAGCATAGTGGAGGTGGTTCCAAGAGGTTTGAGGAACAGCGAGCCTCCGGAAACGTAGCGAACCAGGAACGATGATCCGCAGTTGAGAGCTCTAGTGATATAGATACGGGCTGCGGGGAGCGAGAGGAAATCGGGCGAATCTGGAAGGCGGGCCGACTGGCGGCCAAGGCGGTCGAACGCTTTGATCCCGAGGGATGTAAAAGTCCCGGAGGGGAGCGGAGGTCGCGGGAGCAGCCGGTTGAACCGCACGGAGGTGCCGCAACGGGATCGAGGCAGTGACTTCGCCGTCCCCCGGGGCAAACCGGGATCGGTGGACGAGCCAAAGGTCCGAACGGGCGGTATGGACGGGCGGTAGGGAGCGAAGTAGCAGGCCGGGAACTTCGACCCCGGGATGGAGGCCCCGAGAGGGGGCAGCCGTTACGGGCGAGCGAAAGGCCGTTACGAGCGACCGGTCCTGATCGGGTGCGGCAGGCAGCGTGCCTGAAGGCATCGATCCGGCGGACGGGAAAAACGTTCGTTGGGGAGCCGACAGACGAAACGCTCCGCAAGCCCGGTTACTATGCTCGGTGCCGTGCATGCCGGCGGTGAGCAAGGCTGGAAATCAGGTCACTTGGAACCATTTTCTTTTCTGTGAGCGGAAAGCCGCCCCGCCCGCCCATCGGCCGTCCGGGCCATGCCGCAATTGTGGTACGTTAGACTTTCACTCAACTGGGAGGCAACATGGAGGCCCTTGGCCTGATTGAGACAAAAGGGTTGATCGGGGCGATCGAAGCCGCCGACGCCATGGTGAAGACCGCCAACGTGGTTCTGACCGGCAAGGAATTCGTCGGCGCGGGGCTCGTGGTGGTGCAATGCCGGGGCGACGTGGGCGCGGTCAAAGCCGCCACGGATGCCGGCGCCGCGGCCGCGCGCCGTGTGGGCGAACTGGTCAGCGTGCACGTGATTCCGCGGCCTCACGAAGAGGTCGAGAAGATTCTTCCGGTCCCCGGCGGCAAGAAGTAAGGCGCAATGCTGGAGGATAAAGACCTCCTGTCGGTGCAGGAGGTTCGTACCAAGGTCGAGAAAGCGCACGCGGCCTGGCAGAAGTACCGCAACTACTCCCAGGAACAGATCGACGCCATAGTAGAGCGCATGGGCGCGGCGGCGCGCGCCAACGCCCGTCAACTGGCCGAACTGGCCGTCGAAGAGACCGGCTACGGCAACGCCAAAGACAAGTACATCAAGAACATCCTCAACTGCGACTGGCTGCCCCGGCGCATGCGCGGCATGAAGACGGTGGGGATGCTGCGCGAACTGCCCGAGGAGAAGATCGTCGAGTACGGCGTGCCGATGGGGGTCGTGGCGGCGATTCTGCCGACCACCAACCCGACGTCGACCGCCATGTACAAGATCCTGATCGCGCTCAAGGCGGGGAACGCAATCGTGGTGAGCCCGCATCCGCGAGCGTACCGCTGCACGTGCCAGACGGCGGCGATCCTCTACCAGGCGGCGCTGGAAGCGGGCGCGCCCGAGGACATCGTTCAGTGCATCGAACTGGCCACCATGGAAGGCATTCAGGCGCTGATGCGGCACGAACGCACGGCGGTGATTCTGGCCACCGGCGGCCATGCGATGGTAAAGAGCGCGTACTCGAGCGGGAAACCGGCGTTTGGCGTGGGACCGGGCAACGTACCGGTGCTGATCGATAGCTCCGCCGGCGTGGAAGACGCGGTCGCGAAGGTCGTATCGGGAAAAAGCTTCGATTACGGGACGGTGTGCTCGAGCGAGCAGGCGATCGTCGCCGAATACTCGCTGCGCGACCGCATCCTGGCGGCGCTGAAGCAGCAGGGCGCGTATTTCGCGACCGAACCGGAGAAGGCAGCGCTGGGGCGGCTGCTGATCCAGCCCAACTGGACGGTGAACCCGCAGTGCGTCGGACAGGCGCCGGAGAAGATTGCGAAGATGGCGGGTTTCGCGGTGCCGGACGGGACGTCCATCATCTGCGCGGAAATCGAGGGCGTCGGCAAGAAGCATCCGCTCTCCGCGGAGAAGCTGTCGCCGGTGCTGGCGCTCATGTTCGTGGCGGACTGGAGCAGCGCGCTCGACACGTGTTTCAACCTGCTCAAGTTCGGCGGCGCGGGACACACCGCGGTGATCTACTCGAAGAACGATACGCGCATCCGCGAATACGGCGCGCGCATGCCGGCCATGCGCGTCCTGGTGAATACGCCCTCGCCGCAAGGGTCGACCGGAATCACGACCAACGTGTTTCCCTCGATGACCCTGGGGTGCGGCGCGATGGCGGGCAACAGCACCAGCGATAACGTGGGCCCGCAGCACCTGATCAACATCAAGCGGCTGGCCTATACAGTGCGCACGCCGGAGCAGGCGTTCGAGATGCCGCTGGACATCCGGCAGGCGCCGGCGAATGGCGCTCCGGCAGCCGCGGGCGGCGGAATCGATCGCGCCAGCGTAGTGGCGGCGGTGGAGAAGTACCTGGCGTCGCGCGGCATGGCGGCGGCGCCGGCGCCGGTCGCGGAGCCGAAATCGGGCGCTTCGTGCGGCTGCGCGCCATCGCAGCCGAAGGAATCGACCATTGCCAGCGTAGCCGCCGAAGTGGTGGACCGCGTGCTCGGGGGACGCGGGACGGGGCAAGGTTCGCCCGGAGGATATAGCTGACTGGCCGGCTCCGGCGCGCAGGCGCCGGCAGCGGCGCAGTCGGCGCCGCCCGCGCCACCCAAACCGAAGCCGGTGGATTTTGTGTGTGAAGCCGACATACGGCAGGCAATCCAGGAAGGGCAAAAGATCTACATTGGACCCAAAACGATCATCACGCCGAGCGCCCGCGACCTCGCCGGTCCGAATGATATTCTGGTGGTCGTCTGAAACGGACCGGGCACAGCGGCAAGATAGAGGCACACCTTTGGATTTGAATCTCGACACCCTCAAGCGCGAGATCCTGAGCTACCTGGAATCCCGCGATTTCGCTGTGTTTCGCAGCGCGCCGGGCACGCTCGACGGCACCCAGATGGTGCTGTGGGACTCCGAGAATTATCCCGACTACCAGATGTTTCTGGAGGCCGCGAACAAGGTAGGGGTCAAGCTGATCCTGTTCGCCACGCGCGAGTTCAGCGAAGAGGATACGAGCGATCTGCTGGAGCAGATCGAAGAGATGAACCTCGAGCGCGAGGAGCAGCGGAATTTTCAATCGCGCCTGCGCGACCTGCGCCGTTACGAAGGCCAGATCTGCTCCCTGGAACTCGCGTTCAACCACGATTCGCGCCTGTACGTCTACGAACTGCGTCCGGACTGGTTCGAAGAGTACCTGACGATCGAGGACGAAATCGCCGCGAATATGGCGGACGACGATCTCGACGAGGGCGATTCGCTTGGCGGGTACTTCTCCAAGAATTAGCGGCGGGACCCGCTGGATTCTTCCCACTCCGGAACCTGAATCGGCTGCCGCGCTGGCCGGCGCGCTGGGCATCACCGTGGCGGTGGCGCGCGTGCTGTGGCACCGCGGACTGGCCCAAAGCGACGACGCGCGGCGTTTCCTGCGGCCCGCCTTCAGGGACCTGCACGACCCGATGGCGCTCAAGGATATGGGCGCCGCGGTGGAGCGCATCGCGCGGGCCATACGGGGCGGCGAGCGCATTCTGATCTACGGCGATTACGACGTGGACGGTACAACCAGCGTCGTGCTCCTGACCAAGGCCATCGAACTCGCCGGCGGGAGCGCGTCCTACCACGTGCCCCACCGCCTGAAGGACGGCTACGGGATGCGGCCGGAGGTGGTGGAGGCGGCGGCGGAGCGCGGCGTGAAACTCATCGTCAGCGTGGACACCGGCATCCGCGCGGCGGAAGTGGTGCGGCGGGCGAACGAACTGGGGATCGACGTGATCGTGACGGATCACCACCTGCCCGAAGCAGACCTGCCCCCGGCGGTCGCGGTGCTCAATCCCAACCGGCCGGATTGCACGTATCCGGAAAAGGAACTGTGCGGCGCGGGAGTGGCGTTCAAGCTGATTCAGGCGCTGCTGCCGCGCATGGGTTGGGACGCGGACAAGGCGCGCCGCGCGAGCGAATCGTTCCTCAAGATGGTGGCCATCGCGACGGTGGCGGACGTGGTCCCGCTGACCGGTGAAAACCGCACCATCGTCGCCGAAGGACTGCGCGGGTTGGGCTCGGTGCGCAATCCGGGACTGCGCGCGCTGCTCGACGTGGCGGGATTCACGGGGGGCGCCGCGCCGAACGCGCGGCAGGTGGCGTTTCAGATCGCGCCGCGCATGAACGCCGCGGGCCGCATGGACACGGCGCAGGCGGTGGTGGAACTGTTCCTGACCAACGACCCCGCGCGCGCCCGGGACCTGGCCAAACAACTCCACGAGCAAAATGCCGAGCGCCAGCAGGTGGAAGCCGGGATCCGCGAGTTGTGCGAGCAGGTGGCGGTCGGCGAGGGCGAGCGCGCGCTGGTGTATTACGCCGAGGACTGGCATCGCGGCGTGCTGGGGATCGTGGCCAGCCGTCTGGTGGACCGGCTGCACCGTCCGGTGTTCGTGCTGAGCCGCAACGAAGACGACGGCCTGGCGTCCGGCTCGGGGCGCAGCATCCCGGCGTTCCACCTGCTGGAGGCGCTGGAATCGATGGCTGATCTGTTCGTGAAATTCGGCGGTCATAAACACGCCGCTGGAGTGACGCTGGAGGCGGCGCGGGTGGACGAGTTCCGGTCGCGGTTCAACGCCTACGCCGCGGAGAAACTCGCGCCCGGGGACCTGGTGCGCACGGTGGAGATCGACGCCGTGCTGGAGTTGCGCGAAATCACCGAGCGCGCCATCGGGGACCTGTTCGCGCTGGCGCCCTTCGGCCACGGGAATCCCGCGCCGATGCTGGCCGCGCTGGACGCGGAGGTGGTCAACGCGGTGGTCTGGAAGGAACGGCACCTGCGGCTGACCGTACGCCAGAACGGACGCACGCTGGCGCTGAAAGCCTGGAATTTCGCGGCGCGCGCCGGGGAACTCGCACCCGGCACACGGATCGACGCCGCATTTCAGCTTGAGGAGGACCCCTACTCGGCCGCGCGCGGGTATCCGGCGTGGGCCGCGGTGCTGCGGGATTTTCGTCCGGCGGGCGGCTGAGTCAGTTACCCGAGGGGGCCGCTGGCGCGGGCCGCCGCGCGGCCGACTTTTCCCATTGGCGCTGCACGGTGCCGATGTAACGCACGGTTTCCGGGTACGGCGGCACGCCCTGGTACTTCTCCACCGATCCGGGACCGGCGTTGTACGCGGCCAGGGCCTGCCACAACCCGCCATCGTACTTTTCCAGCAGTTCGCGGAGGTAACGGGTGCCCGCGTCGACGTTCTGCGCCGGGTCCCAGGGATCGGCGCCGTAGTCGCGGGCGGTGTCCGGCATCAACTGCATGAGGCCGATGGCGCCTTTGGAGGATACGGCCTCCGGATGGAGTCCGCTCTCCGCCGCCATCACGCTGCGCACCAGGGCGCGCGGGAGTCCGTAGCGGTCCGCGGCGGCATCCGCCAGGGAGAGCGGATCCACCGGTCTGGAGGCGGCAGCAGGGGCCGGCGGGGCGGCCGCGGACGTGGCCTCCGGCGGCGGAAGTGGCGGGGGATCGTCGGCTTCGTACCCGGCGACGAGGGAAGCGTCCATCTCCACCGTGCCCCCGGCGTGGTACAGTCGAACCTTGGCCCCGTTTGCCTCGTGTCTGTCTATGTGAAGGCGCGCTCCGCTGGTGAGCACGGCGTACTCTCCCGCAATCGCGGGTCCTGCCGCCAGCAAGAACACCAGTCCGAGTCGACGCATGAGTCTACTGTACTATTGACGCACAAACCAGTCCAGACGTGCAGGTCCTAGCACGGATGGCCGATTTTGGTATTTTGGAGGTAGCAGCACTCCCCGGTATGCCTTTCCACATTCAACCCCTTCGCGAGTTTCTGGTCCGGCCCAGTCTCCCCGCGCCCCTGGAACGTATGAGTGAACTCGCTTACAACCTGGTCTGGAGCTGGGAACCGATCATCCGCAGCGTGTTCCGGCGGCTCGACCCCGCGCTATGGCGCGACTGCGGCTACAACCCGGTGCTGATGCTGGGGCGCGTTTCTCAGACGGCGCTGGAACGGGCGGCGTCCGACCCGCGGTACCTGGCGCTGTATCGCTCCGCGTGCGAGGCGTTCGATACGCGCACGCGCAAGCAGGCGCAGCACCCGGCGGGACAGCTCATCGCTTACTTTTCGGCGGAGTACGGGTTGACCGAGTGCCTTCCGGTGTACTCGGGCGGGCTGGGCATTCTGTCCGGCGATCATCTGAAATCGTGCAGCGACCAGGATTACCCCCTCATCGGTCTGGGGCTGCTTTACCAGCAGGGCTACTTCCGGCAGTTTTTGAATCCGGACGGGTGGCAGCAGGAACGCTATCCGACGAACGACTTTTACACGCTGCCGCTGGCTCCGGTGAAGGACGCATCGGGCGGCGATCTCAAGGTCACGGTGAAGCTGCCCACCGGCAGTGTGTTCATTCAGGTGTGGAAGCTGGAAGTGGGGCGCATCACGCTCTACCTGCTGGACACGAACATTCCGGAGAACGTGCTGCCGCAGGACCGGGACATCACCGATTCGCTCTATGGCGGCGATATCGACACGCGCATCCGGCAGGAGATCGTACTGGGAATCGGGGGCATGCGCGCGCTGCGCGCGATGAACCTGGATCCGACCGTGTTCCACATGAACGAGGGGCACAGCGCGTTCCTGGTGCTGGAACAGATCCGGCTGCTGATCCGCGAGCACGGGCTGAGCTTCGACGAGGCGCTGGAGACGGCGCGCGCGAGCAACGTTTTCACCACGCACACGCCGGTTCCCGCCGGCATCGACCTGTTCGATCCGGGGCTGATGTACCACTACTTCTCCGAATATTGCGCGGAGACGGGGGTGGACTTCCAGCAACTCATGGCGCTGGGGCGCCGCGACATCTGGAACCGCGACGAGCGCTTCTCCATGGCGGTGCTGGCGCTGAACACCGCGGGCTACCGCAACGCCGTGAGCCGCCTGCACCGCGAAGTATCGCAGGAGATGTTCCACGACCTGTGGCCGCAGCTTCCGGTATGGGAAGTCCCGGTCGGGAGCGTGACCAACGGGGTCCATCTGCCGAGCTGGCTCAACGGAGACCTGGCGCTGCTCTACGATCAGTACCTGGAGCCGGACTGGCGGGAGCGCTTCAACGACGCTTCGGTCTGGCGCGGGATCCGCGACATCCCCGACGAGGAACTGCTGGAAGTGCACCGGCGCCGCAAACGGCGGCTCATCGCCTTTGTGCGGACCCGCCAGCACGCGAGCGCGATCCGGCGGCAGGCGTCGAGCGCGGAAGTGCGGCGCGCGGGCGAAGTGCTCGATCCGAATGCATTCACCATCGGGTTCGCGCGCCGCTTCGCCACGTACAAGCGCGCGACCCTGATTTTCCGCGACGCGGAGCGGCTGAAGCGCCTGCTGCTCAACAAGGACATGCCGGTGCAGATCGTGATCGCGGGCAAGGCCCACCCGAAGGATCAGCCGGGGAAGAGTTACATCCGCGAGATCGTGCAGCTCTCGCGCGATCCGGATCTGTGGAAGCACCTCGTGTTCCTGGAAGATTACGACATGAAGGTGGCGCGCG
The DNA here is from genome assembly GCA_037442245.1 of Candidatus Solibacter sp. Taxonomy (GTDB): domain Bacteria; phylum Acidobacteriota; class Terriglobia; order Bryobacterales; family Bryobacteraceae; genus Solibacter. Next base: position 23,794 of record JBBIQR010000001.1, read on the forward strand.
AGATGGTGCAGGGCGTCGACCTTTGGTTGAACAATCCGCGGCGCGGCGAGGAAGCCTGCGGCACCAGCGGCATGAAGGCGGCGCTCAACGGAGTGCTGAACCTGAGCATCCTGGACGGCTGGTTCGACGAAGCCTACGAGCAGTCCGGCGGATGGGCCATCGGGGAGCGGGAAACGTATTCCGAGGACCAGGATTCGCTGCACGCCAGCGCGATTTATTCGCTGCTGGAAAACGAGCTCGTACCCATGTTCTACGAGCAGCGCGAACAGACGCCGCGCGAATGGATGCGGCGCGTGAAGCAGTCGCTCACCTACATCAGTCCCGCCTTCGACTGCCGCAGGATGGTGCGGGAGTACATGACCCAGCTTTACGACCCGGCGCATCAGGGACACCTGCGCATGCACGCCGGAGACTACACGTTGGGGCGCGAGCGCGCCCGGTGGAACGCGCGCGTGCGGGAGGTCTGGGAGCGGGTGCGGTTCGTGGAAGCGGGTCCCGGCCCCGGCGGCAGCGTGTTCAGCGGACGTCCGGTAGCGGTGCGGGCGGCCATCGACCTTGCCGGACTGGATCCCAACGACGTGCGGGTGGAAGCCGTGCTGGGCAGCGTGGATGCCAGCGGCCACCTGGAGAATACCGAAGTGCTGGTGTTGCCCAGCGTGGAGCGTAACGGCAGCGTGGCGACCTTCGCGCGGGAGATCGTGCCGGAGCGCACCGGGCGCATCGGGTACGCGCTGCGGGTGAGTCCGAACCATTTTGACGATCCGATGACGCGTCCTTGTAGTACGCTGCTGAAATGGAGTAGCGCCGGGTAGCGGTATGGGGTGGCTCATAATGCCCGTGCAATCGGGATCTGTTCGTGGTACATATGAAGGTGAAGCGGGCGGGTCCCGGCCGGCTGGGAATCGGCCCTCCGGTCCCGCCAAGTCCCATCTGGTTCATCCCACGCCGAATTTGCGTAGTTCGGATTCCGTGTAAGGCGTGGGAGCGGCCGGCAATCCAAGCCTCTGCCAAGGCGGCCTGCCTGAGAAGGCTTCCTCCGCCGCCGGCGTAGCGGTTTGAAGGGACGACCTAGGGATAAGACCGGTTAACGAACGTCTCACACCGTCCCACACAACACGGAGCTATCTCCCCATGGACAGCGATCGCAAGTACAGACAAGCAGGGTACATGGACTCGGACCGCGAGCGAAACGGATTTCGCGACGACCGGCCCAAGCCCAGCGGCCCGCGTCCTCCCTTGGACGTGACCGGCCCGCGACTGCCGCGGCTCGTGCAACACGTCGCCGCATCGCGCTGCTTTAATTGCGCCACGACTTTGCCGCCGGGCACGGACTTCGCGGGCAACTGCCCCAAGTGCAATGCGGAACTGCACTGCTGCAAGCAGTGTTCGTTCTTCGAGCCTTCCACGCGGTTCCAGTGCCTGAAACCGATTCCGGTACGGATCGCGGTGAAGGACAAGGCCAACGAGTGTACGCTCTTCAGCCCGCGCGTAACCGTCGCCCGCGACGGCACGGCGGCGCCGGCCGCGACACCCTCGCCGAACGCCGGACCACCGGCGCCACGCAACGCCGACGATGCGCGCAGCGCGTTCGATAAGCTTTTCAAGAAGCTGTAGGCGGAGCGGCGGATCGCCGCCGGCTAGGCAAGCATCTTGGTGACCACGTTTCCGGCCACGTCGGTGAGGCGGAAGTCGCGGCCGAGGTGGTGGTAGGTCAGCCGCGTATGCTCCAGACCCAGGCAGTGCAGCAGGGTTGCCTGGAGGTCGTGGACGTGCACCTTGTCTTCCACGATGTTCATGCAGAGGTCGTCGGTCTTGCCGATGACCGTACCTCCCTTGATGCCGCCGCCGGCCAGGAAAAGGCTGAACGCGAGCGGATGATGATCCCGTCCGGCGTTATTGGCGTCGCGGGGATTGCGGATCTCCACCATCGGGGTGCGGCCGAATTCGCCGGCCCATACGACGAGCGTTTCGTCGAGCAGACCGCGTTGCTTCAAGTCCTTGATGAGCGCGGCGGTGGGCTGGTCGGCGATACCGCAGTTCTTCTTCAGCTTGCGGTTGAGGTCGGTGTGGTCGTCCCAGCTTGCATGGGTGAGCATGACGAAGCGCACGCCGCGCTCCACCATGCGGCGCGCGAGCAGGCAATTGGTCGCGAACTGCTTCGTCGGCTCCTGGTTCACGCCGTACATGGACAGCGTCTCCGGCGACTCCTTGGAGAAGTCGAGCAGTTCCGGCGCGTGCATCTGCATGCGGAAGGCGAGTTCGTAGGAGGCGATGCGCGAGGCGATCTCCCTATCGCCGGTATCGGCGTAGTGCTCCTGGTTGAGGTCGCGGAGCGCGTCGAGGCCGGCGCGCTGCATGTCGCGGGTCACGCCGGAGGGGTTCGAGAGGTACAGCACGGGATCGCCCGAACTGCGGAAGACGACGCCCGAGTAAGTGGACGGCAGGAAGCCGCTGGACCAGTTGGATTCGCCGCCGCTGGTTCCCACGCCGCTCGACAGCACGACGAATCCGGGCAGGTTCCTCGACTCGCTGCCCAGACCGTAGAGCACCCACGCGCCCATCGTCGGGCGGCCCACCTGAATGCTGCCGCCGAAGAGCATGAGCTGTCCGGGATGGTGATTGAACGCGTCGGTGAACATGGAGCGCACCAGGCACAGATCGTCGGCGCAGCTTCCGATGTTGGGGATGTAGTCGGAGAACTCGATGCCGCTCTTGCCGTAGGGAGTGAACTTGCGCGGGCTGGCCAGAACGGCGGCGTTGGGCTTGGTGAAGGCGAGCCGCAGACCCTTGGTCATCTCCGGGGGGAGGGGCTTGCCGTGCCATTTTTCGAGTTCCGGCTTGGGGTCGAACAGATCGAGCTGGCTCGGACCGCCTTCCATGAAGAGGAAGATCACGTTCTTGGCCTTCGCGGGGAAGTGCGGCGGCTTGGGCGCGAGCGGGTCCGCGGGCGCGGCGGCGCGTCCCTCGCCGGTGAGCAACTGCGACAGCGCGATGGTGCCGATGCCTCCGGCGCAATCGCGGAAGAACCGGCGGCGGCTTTGAATGCGGCGGAACTGATCGAGATCCATAACTACTCCCTGGTGATGAACTCGTCGAGGTTGAGCAGTACGCGGCTGACCTCCACCCACGCGGCGGCTTCGCGTTCCGGCACGCCTTCGATACGGTTGGGGAAGAGCGCGGCCACGGTAGCATCGTCCGCGGCGAGATGGCGCACGGCATCGTCGTAATACTGGCCGAGGCGGGCGGCTTCTTTGTCGTTCGCGGGACGGCCGAGGGTGATCTGAAAGGCGTAATCCAGGCGGCCGCGGAACGGGCCGGCGGATTCGCGGATGACGCGGAAGGCGAGTCCCTGCGCGGCTTCGACGAAGACCGGATCGTTTAGGAGATTGAGGGCCTGCAAGGGGGTGTCGGTGCGCTCGCGCCGGGTGCAGGAGAGATCGGAGTTGGGCGCGTCGAAGTTCATGAGCTGCGGATAGGGGACGGTGCGCTGGAAGAGGATGTACATGCCGCGGCGATAGCGGTCCGCGCCGGTGCTCTCGACCCACTTCACGCTGCCGCCATAGGAGAGCTCGGCGACTCCTTTGGGCTGGGGCGGGCGCACGCTTCTGCCGCCGACACGCAGGTCGAGCAGACCGCCGGCGGAGAGCGATTCGTCGCGGATGAGTTCGGCGGGGAGGCGCAGGCGCGACTGGCGCGCGAGGAGCGTGTTGGAGGGGTCCTTGCTTTCGAGTTCGGGGCGCGCATGCGAGCTTTGCCTATAGGTCGCGCTGGTCACCATCAGGCGCAGCATTTGCTTTGTGCTCCAGCCGCGCTGCATATATTCGCTGGCCAGCCAATCCAGCAGTTCGGGATGGGTGGGGCGGTCGCCCTGCGTACCGAAATCGCCGCTGGTGAAAACAATGCCGCGTCCGAAGATCTCCTGCCACAGGCGATTGACGGTGACCCGCGCGGTGAGGGGATTCGCGGGCGAGACCAGCCAGCGCGCCAATCGCAGGCGAGGGGGTTCGGGACCGGCGGGCAGCGGCGGCAGCACGGACAGCGTGCCGGGCTGCACTTCGTCGCCGTGGTCGCGCCAGTCGCCTTTGATGTGGATGTAGGTTTTGGGCGGCGTGTCGCTCTCGAGCAGCACCGGGGCGTAGCTCACGGCGGGCAATTTCGCTTCGAGCTCATGGAGCTTCGCGCGAACCTCGCCGATCTTCAGTTCCTCGCAGTGTTCCTTGGGATAGAGGTTGGCGCAGGAGCCGAGGAACGTGTTCATGATCTGCTCGCCCTGCACCTCGCTGCGCTGCGCGGGGTCGCGGAAGAGCACCTTCTTCGCGTTGTCCACGGTGTGCGTGAACTCGCCGTAGGCGAAGTCCCAGTCCTCGTGATGGCCGGGATTGGTGGCGGATTCCTTCAGCTTGGCTTCCCAATCGGCTTCGGCGGCGTAGATCCCGTACTCGTCGAAGAGGGCTTTCTTCTGCCGTTCGAACTCGGGCCGCGCGGCCAGGTACGGGCCGAGTTCGCCGGCCATCGGCGCCATGATGTTGACCTCTTCCTGCGTATTGAAGAAGGCCGCGATCTGGTAGAACTCTTTCTGCAGGATGGGGTCGTATTTGTGGTTGTGGCACTGCGCGCAGCCGACGGTGAGGCCGAGCCAGACCGTGCCCAGCGTCGCGGCGCGGTCGAGCACCTGCTCATCGCGGAATTGTTCGGGATCGGTGCCGCCCTCGCGGTTGGTGAGGGTATTACGGTTGAAGCCGGTCGCGACCAGCATGTCGAGATCGTGGCCGGGCAACAGGTCGCCGGCAAGCTGCTGCACGGTGAACTGATCGAAGGGCAGGTCGCGATTGAAGGCGTCGATGACCCATTGGCGGTAGCGCCAGGCCCACGGGCGGGAGCGGTCCTTTTCATAGCCGTCGCTATCGGCGTAGCGGGCAAGATCCAGCCACCAGCGCGCCCATTTTTCGCCGTAATGCGGGGAGGCGAGCAGGCGGTCCACGACGCGTTCGTAGGCGCCGGGTTGCGTGTCCGCGAGGAAGCCGCGGATCTCTTCCGGAGTGGGCGGCAGGCCGGTGAGGTCGAGCGAGACGCGCCGCAGCAGCGTGAGCCGGGCGGCTTCCGGCGAGGGCGCGATGTTTTCCTTTTCCAGGCGGTCCAGGATGAATGCATCGATGGGATTGCGCACCCGCGCGCTGTCGCGCGGCGCAGGGACGTCCGGGCGGCGGATGGGCGCGATGGACCAGTGCACCGCCGCGCGAGCGTTGTACGGCACGCCCTGATCGATCCACGCGCGCAGCATGCCGACTTCGGCCGCGGTGAGGTGCGCGCCCATCGGAGGCATGACCGTTTTCTCCGCGCCGGAGACGAGGCCGATGAGGCGCGAGCCGGCGCTATCGCCGGGCTTGACGTCGACACCCGATTTCCCGCCGTGGAGCACCCCGTCGCGGGAATCCAGCCGGAGTCCGCTCATCTGCTGCTGCGCGCCGTGGCAGACGAAGCATCGCCCCGCCAGCAGCGGCTCCACATCGCGCGCGAAATCGATCTTAGCCTTCGCGGCAGGCGGCAAATCCTGCGCGAGGGCCGCGCCGGCAAACACGGCACAGCACAGCAACCCCTCTCTGAGCATCGGGATTATTATATGCCCGGCGAAGGAGCGCGGCGCGCGCGGCGGCTAGTACCGGAAGCGGTAACGCATCTGAACGTACACCTGCCGGGGATCGGCGTAGTGAGTGCCGCCGAAGGTGGCGCTGTTGTCGAGCAGGAAGCGGCGGTTGCCGATGTTGAGCGCCGTCAGCGAGAGAGTCCACTTCTCCGAAACCGGCTTCCCGAGCGAAAGATCCACCGTGGTGTGCGGCTCCAGGTGCGCCGGAACCACGCTATCGCCGTTGACAAAGCCCGACCCGTAATAGACGCCGCCCGATGCCGCGACGCGCCACGGCAGGCCGGCCTCGAAGTTGGCGTGCAACGTGTGGCGCTGATCGTGGTCGAGGAAGAAGTAGCCGGCGGCGGGCGGCGAAAAATCGGTAAGCCCGCCGGTGACCGCGCCCTCGCCCTCGGCGTGCTGGTAGGAGTACGCCAGCGTGACCGTGCCGCGCCGGAGGAGGCGCGGCGAGCGGATCGAAACCTCGGTGCCGCGAATGCGCGCGCCCTCGATCGTGAGCGGCAGGAACACGTTGGAATTGCCGATGGGGTTGTGGTCGAAGAAATTCGTTGCGCGCATGCGGAAGCTGTTAATGTCAATGTTCCAGCCGCGGACCGGGACCGTCAGGCCGGCCTGGTTCTCCTGGTCGCGCTCGCCGCGCAGCGGGATCACACCCAGACCCTGGGTCACGGCAAACGCCAGAAGAGGTCCCTGCACGGTGGAAAGCGGCGGCGCCTGGTAGTAGGTGCCGAAGAATCCGTGCAGGATCCAGTTGAGGCGCGGGATGCGGATGGAGGCGCCGGTGCGCGGGTTGGCGGCGTTCTCGGAGACGGCGCCGGAAAAGTGCGTCAGGCGGACACCGGCGGTCAGGGTGAGCCAACCGGTCGCCTTCCATTGATCTTCGAGGAAGACCGCCTCCAGGTGGCCGGATGAAAGCTGGCCCTGCGCGACACCTTCGCCGGAGCCGCCGTTGACGGTGAGCCGGATGGCCTCGTCATCGCTCTGACCGAATCCGTAGACGCCGATGCGGGCGTTGTGGCGCTTCGAAACCGCCTGTAGCGCGATTTGCGCGCCGGCGTAGGTGCTGGCTCGGTGCTGGGTCGTGCTCACCGGCTGATCGTTGGGGCCGCCGTCGTAATTGGCGCGATTCTGGTGCACGAAGGGCGAGACGGTCAGCAGCAGACCCGGAGAGAAGGTGTGGGCCCAGGTGAAATCGGCGACGGCGTCGCGTTCGCGCTCGACGTCGCGCGCACCGGCAGAGTAAGCGGCGGGATCGCCGGGGATCTGGTAATCGTCGCGCCGCAGCGAGGCGACGAGGCGGAACTGGTTGGCGGCATCACGGTTGAAGATGAGGGAGCCGAATCCGCCGAGGCCCCAGGCGCGGTCGTGCAGCACGTCCGGTCCCGGCGTTTCCAGGCCGTAATCGCTGCGGTTGCCGTCGATGCTGCCGAACCAGGCCAGCCGCGCGGTGTGGTCGCCGAGGTTGATCTGGTCGTTGGTCTGATGGAATGTGCCGAAGGTGGTGTTGATCTCCATCTCGCGATTCTTCTCAAAGCCGGTGCGCGGCACCACGTTGAAGACTCCGTACGCGCGGTCGCCGAACTCGCTGGAGTAGCCGCCGCGCTGCACTTCGAGGTAGTCGATGTCCTTGGGATCGATCTGCGGACCCACGTTGCTGGCGATGTTGGTGTTGGGGATGGGCACGCCGTCGATGGCCCAGGTGACCTGGTGCCCGCCGCGCACGTGGAGCTGGTCGTGGGTCATGTAAGCTCCGGGCACGTAATTGGTGATCATGGCGAGGCTGTTGGTGAGACCGGCGCCGGGCGTGCTGCCGATGGTGCGGCGGCTGACCATGGTCAGGGGAGTGGCCGATTGCGGGGCGACGTCCGCGGCGTCCTCGGAGACCTCGACCGATTGGTGCTGCTGGGCGGGCGCCAGTTGCAGATGGAGCACGGGCGCTTCCCCGGAAGTCACGGTGACGCGCTGCTCGCGTCCGGTGAAGCCGGGTTGCGCGGGCAGAACGATGTACTCGCCGGCGGGCACGGCGGAGAAAGTGAATTCGCCGTTGGAATCGGTTTGGACGCGCGCCGACCAATCCGATGCCGCGGCACGCAGCGTGACGTCCGCGCCCGGCACGGGGCGGTGCGAAGAGTCGTGCACCACGCCGCGAACGTTTCCAAATACGGCCGCGGCGGCGGGTGCGGCGAGAATAAATGCAGTCAGGAGCGCGCAGACACGCGTCATCATCCCTCCTTACGGGCTGGTTCGAACGGAAATGGGCCGTGAGCGATTCAGCTCACGAAAGGAGGAGGACGCTGATAGAGGGCGCGGTCGATCAGGTTGCGCGCGGGTTGCCGGCGCGGAGAAGGTGCATGTGCGGACGGCGCGGGAACCGGCGTCAATCCGGCCGCGGGCGGGACGGCTGCCGGGGGCGCGCTGGTGCCGCGGACCGCTACGCGGCACGTGGAACCGCACATCGGCGCGGATTCCCAGGAAACACCGCTGTGCCGGCCCTGCGTCCTCCGGCAGCAGCACTTGCCCTTGCAACACGACGCCCTGCCCGGTACATCCTGAAAGGCAAAAAGCGTCAGTGGCTGACCCAGAAGAAACAGCGCCAGCGCGGCAGCCAGAAGATGTGCCACGCGCGTTCGCATCCGCTTAGTTATTAGTATACCGTCCAGCCGGCCCGCGTCCCGGTTAGTTCGAGCCGGGCCGGAACTCGGGGAACTTGCGCCGCAATCGCCAATCGAGCGCGTAAATCTCGTCTGGAACGTGGAGCAGGACCATGGGCGAGCGGTCGGGCGCGATGCCGAACCATGTTGCGCCGACCAGGTCGTAGGCGGCGATGTCTACAATTTGCTTGGGGCCCGAGCAGTCCGGATTGACGCGCGTGATAAGGACCTGCTGGCCATCCCGGATGGCGAATTGAAGCCATGCCGAGTCCGCCGCCCACATTGGCTCGTCCACCATCCCGCGAGTGGCACACTTGCGCCAGACGCCGCGCGCGTTGTCGCGGATGTAGAGGCTCGAGTTGTCGTGCTTGACGGCCGCGAGGTGTTTCCCGTCGGGCGAGAGTCGCGGAGTCCACATGCCCACGGACGCCGGGATAGTGGAAACCGTCCGGGTCGGCAGGAACAGTTGGTGAATGGAGGCGCGTTCGAAACCGGCCGGGACGCGAAGATCGCCGAACACGATGGTTCGCCCGTCGGGAGACCACGTGGGCACCCCCTGATCGTCGCCCTGCGGCAGAACCTCGTCGAGTGGTCCGCCCGCGGCTGGAACCAGGTAGATATGGGTGTGGGAGCCGGCGGACGATGGCTTCCCCATGAAGGCGATGCGGGTGCCATCGGGGGACCAGTGGGGCTGATGCGCCTCGATGCCCGGCGCAGTGAGCCGCAACGCATCGGTGCCATTGACGCGGCAACGCCAGATGCTGTGCTCGGGGAAGAGCGTGTAGGCGATCCACTGCCCGTCCCGCGAATAGTCGAGTTCGTACGCGGGGACGCCGGGAAGAATCTGCCTGAACCCCGGCAGGTCGGATGCCAGTGGAATCGCGACCAGTTCCCCGGTGGATTGTCCGGCGGCAGCGACGATCGTATGGGAGCCGGGAAGGCCGATCGGGTCCCGCCAGATCAGCGAGTCCAGGGTCAGGCGGTAGGCGCGGGGCGGGGCGCCCGTGGATTCGTCGGCCAGCCAGATCTGGGGATCGCCGATCGGGTCGTCGCGCCCGCCGCGGAATACGAAGAAGCGATCGTCCAGCCAGCCGCCAGGGTGCTCATCGGGCTGCGGAGAAAACCGGGGGATCGGGTGCACGGTACGCTCGCCGCGGCGCCACTCCCACCACTGGGTCGTGCCCGCCTTCGCGTTCAGTTCTTCAATGCGGAGACGGGAGCCATCGGGACTCCAGCCGGCCAGGCGCGCAAATCCCGGGAGTTCCATGCGGAGTAAGCTCTGCGGTTGGCCAGGCTCGAAAATGGCGGCGTAGCGGATGCCGGAGACCGCGAGAGTGCGCCCCGCGGGATCCCAGGAGGCAGACAGATGATGACCCGGAACCGCCGCTTGAAGCGGACGCAGGGTGGTAGTTCCCAGAGGCATTTCGTAGAGGCGCCCGGCGTCCTGGATCAGGAGGGCGTGGCGGGCAAGCGAGACGTCCAGGGGTTCCGGCCAACCCGCCGCCAGGTTGAGCAGACTGACCGTGCCGCCCACTGCGGGAGCGGACGCGAGAACCTGTCGGCCTCCGATGATCTCGTTGAAGTACAGGTTGCTGCCGTCGCTGACGATGATTCCGTGCTTCGGGCGCCCGTCCCGCGTGAGTTGGCGGACCGCGAGAAGTTGCACCTCGCTGGGCCAGAAGCGCCAGGCGGCGAGTCCGGCAAGGAGCATCACGAGGGTGGCGCCGAAGACCGTGCGGACCGGGCGTCCCCGGGTGGGTTGGGCCTCGGTGACGGCGGGGGCGGGAACCGGCGCGGGGGGAGTTTCCGGCGTGTCCGCGGATACCGCGAAGTAATAGCCGCGATTGTGAACGTTAACGAAGTGCTGCTCTCCGACCTTACGGCGCAAGGCGTGGATGTGGCGCCGCAGGTTGTCCTTGGAGACGTGGGCGTCGCCCCAGACGATGCGGATCAGAGGGTCGTTCTCGACCAGAATGCCGGGGGTTTGTACCAGAACGTGGAGGACGTCGAATTCCTTATCGGTGAGCGGCAGCCGGGCGCCATCGCGATAGGCCGTTCGCGTGTCGCCGTCTACGAGGAGGCTGCCGAATCGATAAAGCATGACGGGAGGAGGTCTTCACGGATTTTCACACAAACGGAACGGACTTTCACGAACGATTTCGCGGGCGGGCGCCTAAAATCGGGTCACTTCGGTACCGAATCAAGGACAACAAGGAGGAAAGAAAGAACCATGACTCAATCGTGTCATCCCGTTCCTTATTCTGAGTGGGATGGCCACCACCAGCGCCATGGCGTCGGTAGTCCACTTTAACTATTATGTGGACGATTACGCCACCGTGGCCATCGACGGCATCAGCCGGGGCTCATATAACGCGATTCCCGCGGGGAACATCGTCTTCGACGCCGATCTCACTCCGGGCTGGCACGACATCTCGATTGACTATGCCAACCGTTACGGGACAAATTTCCTGGCCTTGAGCCAGCAGTACGCCGGCGACCCGGGCCTTTCCGTGATCCCTTTGGGCGACTTCCGATCGTTGAATCAGAGCGGGCAGTACGTCAGCGGCTTGCAAGCGGACTACTGCTTTGACCGGCTGGTTCGGTTCGGTGTGCCAACCGCTTGCTAACGCGCGCGGCTCGGAAACGAGCCGCGACCGTGAGGGAGCGGTCGCCGATGAAACGGAAGAAACCACACGGTCATCACACTACTACAATTCGCTGGGTGGAAGTTACCTGTTCACCGTCTACGGCGAGGGGCCGGTTGACAACGGTGCACTCTCCTTCGTGACTGAGATTTACGAAGGCAACGTCGGCCTTTGGGCAGGTGTTTTCGGTCCCTCGGCGACATTCGAAGAGCGCCTGAACGGACAGTTGTACATCTCCGGCGTTCCAGAGCCATCCGTTTGCCTGCTCACGCTCTGCGGCATCGGATTGCTCGTCATCGCGCGCAGGAGCCGCTTAGCCGCACGGTAGCCCTCCGCCACCTCGTCCGCGCCGTCCCGCCGGGTGTATATTGAATCCACAATGCTCACTCGGGCGATGCTGTCAGCCCTGCTGCTGACGACTCTGGGCGGCGCGGAGGTGCGGTTCAATCGCGATATCCGCCCCATCATGGCGGAAACCTGCTTCCGCTGCCACGGACCGGACAAGAGTTCGCGCATGGCGGGAATGCGGCTCGATCTGCGCGAGGAAGCGCTGAAGCCGACCGCGCGCGGCACCGTCCCGATCGTGCCCGGCGACCCCGATAAAAGCGGAATCATCCAGCGCATCTTCGCCCCCGGCGCGCGCGTCATGCCGCCGCCGTACGCGCACAAGGATCTCACGGAAAAACAGAAGGCCACTTTCCGCGAATGGGTCGCGGAGGGCGCGACGTACGAAGGCCATTGGGCGTATCAGCCGGTGCAGCGTCCCGCCGTGCCGGACGGCGTCAACCCGGTCGATTATTTCATCCGCCAACGGCTGGCGCACGAAGGCATGACACCGTCGCCGGAGGCGGATAAGCGCACGCTGATCCGCCGCGTGTCGCTCGATCTCACCGGTCTTCCGCCCACGCCCGCGGAGGTCGCGGCGTTCGTGGGGGATACGTCGCCCGGCGCCTACCGGAAGGTGGTGGACCGGCTGATGACCTCGCCGCGGTACGCCGAGCAGCAGGCCATGCACTGGCTCGACGACGTCCGCTACGCCGACACCTGCGGCTTCCACGGCGATAACGCCTTCCCGGCGTGGCCCTATCGCGATTACGTGCTGCACGCCTTCGCCGATAACATGCCGTTCGACCAGTTCACGCGCGAACAACTCGCCGGCGATCTGCTGCCCAACGCCACGCGCGAACAGAAGGTCGCCTCCGCGTTCAACCGCCTGAATCGCACATCGGCCGAAGGCGGGCTGCAACCGGCCGAATATCTCGCCAAGTACGGCGCGGACCGTGTGCGCACGGTCGCCGCCGTCTGGATGGGCAGCACGCTGGGGTGCGCCGAGTGCCACGACCACAAGTTCGACCCCTTCAAGTCGCGGGACTTCTATTCGATGAAGGCGTTCTTCGCCGACATCAAGGAGACCGGACTGGTTCCCGACCGCGGCAGGAACGCATGGGGCGCGCAACTCGCCCTGCCGTCCCCGGAGCAGGCGGCGAAGCTCCAGACGCTCCAGCAGCAACTGGAGGCGGCGCGCACACAACTCGCCGATCGGATGAAATCGCTCGAGCCCGCGCGCGCCGCGTGGGAGAAACAGTTGGTCGCGCGCTACGACGCGGGCGAACTCGCGTGGAAGAACCAGCATCCGCTCACTGCGAAATCGGACAACGGCGCGGTGCTCACCATTCATAACGACGACGAATTGAACTTCACCAGCTACGATGGCGGCAGCCTCTCCGCGTTTCGCGCGAAGGCGGACGGGCTGGTGATCGCCGGCGGGCCGAACCCGGACAACGAAACCTACACCGTCACGTTCCGCCCGGGCGAAGGGACGTGGCGCGCACTGGGCATCGAACTGGTGCAGGACGAAAGCCTGCCCGGCATCCGGCTGGCGCGGGGCGCGGACCGCGCGGTGATCAGCGAACTGGAACTCGCGTCCGGCGGCAGGCGCATCGCGTTTCGCGCCGGCATGTCGAATGTGAGCAACCAGGCGCAGGAGCATCTGCCGGTGGCGGCGTTCGACGGCGATCCCAAGACCGGCTGGGCGGTGAACACCTACAACGAAGTCACGCGGGTGATGCTGGCGCTGCGCATGAAAGAGGCGCTGCACACGCAGGCGAACGACGTGCTTACGGTGCGCATCCGCCAGGAGTCGGAGTACCGGCGCGCGACCATCGGGCGGTTCCGGATCGCGCTCTCCGCCGGCGAGTATGCGTGGCCCAATCCCGAACCCGGTAAAGAGATTCCGGACGCGGTGCTGAAAGCTCTGCGGGCGCCCGAGGGGCAGCGGACCGAAGAGCAAAAGAAGGCCGTGGCGGCGCACTACCAGTGGGCCAACGATGATGCCGGCGCCGAGGTGGACCAGGTGGCGCGGCTGGAACTTGCCGAAGCGCTGCTCCAACTGCAGATCCCGCGGGTTGTGGTCAGCGAGGCCGTCGAGCCGCGCGAGACCCGCATCCTGCCGCGCGGCAATTTCCTGGATGAAACCGGCGACGTGGTCACGCCGGCGATCCCCGCGTTCCTGGGCAAGCTCGATACGCCGGGACGCGCCACGCGGCTCGACCTGGCCAACTGGCTGGTCGCGCCGGCGAATCCGCTCACCGCGCGCGTCTACGCGAACCGCCTGTGGCGGCAGTATTTCGGCACCGGCATCTCCAAGGCGCTCGATGACCTCGGCTCGCAGGGCGAGTGGCCCACGCATCCGGAACTGCTGGACTGGCTGGCCAGCGAGTTCATGCGCCCCGGGTATCAGGCCGCGGGCACGCACCCCTGGGACATGAAGCACCTGGTGCGGACCATCGTGATGAGCGCGACCTACCGGCAGAGTTCGCTGCCCGCGGCGAGCGACGAGAAGGACCCCGAAAACCGCCTGCTGGCGCGGCAGAACCGCTTCCGCGTGGACGCGGAGGTGGTGCACGATATCGCGCTCTCGCTTTCAGGCCTGCTGGCGGAGAAATTCGGAGGGCCGAGCGCGAAGCCGTATCAGCCCGACGGCTACCTGGCCACGCTGAATTTTCCGAAGCGTGAATACGCCGCCAGCCACGGCGAGGATCTCTACCGCCGCGGCGTCTACACCTTCTGGCAGCGCAGCTTCCTGCATCCCACCCTGCTCACCTTCGACGCGCCCACGCGCGAGGAGTGCACGGTGAATCGCGTGAACTCGAATACACCGTTGCAGGCGCTGGTACTGCTCAACGACCCCATCTACGTGGAAGCGGCGCGGGTCTTCGCGGCGCGGATTCTGCAACACCACGGCAGCGTGGACTGGGCGTTCGAGAGCGCGGTGGGCCGTCCGCCCTCGGCCGAGGAGCGCCGCATCCTCGCCGGATTGCGAGAGCGCACGCTCCAGGAGTTCCAGCGCGACACTCCGGCGGCGAAGGAATTGATCAGCGAAGGCGAATCTCCGGTGTCGCACGCGTTTCCGCCGGCGGAGCTCGCGGCCATGACGACGGTGGCGCGGGCAATTCTGAACATGCATGAAACCATCACCCGAAATTGACATCTGGCGCCGCAGTTTCCTGCGGCAGGGCGCAACCGGACTGGGGCTGTTGGCGCTGAATTCGCTTATGGCTCGCGCGCAGGGCATCACCACGTCGCACGGCGTAGTGAACCCGCTGCACTTTCCGGCGAAGGCGCGGCGCGTGATCTTCCTCTACCAGGCGGGCGGGCCCTCGCACCTGGAGACGTTCGACTGGAAGCCGAAGCTGGCGGAAATGCACGGCCAGCCGATGCCGGACAGCTTCACCAAGGGGCAGCAGATCGCGCAACTGCAAGGGCACAAGCTGGTCTGCTACGGACCGCAGCTCAAGTTCCAGCGCTTCGGCAAATGCGGCGCGGAGATCTGCGAGCTCTTCCCCGCGATCGGCGGCATCGCCGACGACGTCTGCATCCTGCGCTCGATGTGGACGGAGCAGATCAACCACGATCCGGCGCACACCGTGATGAACACCGGCTCCATCATCGCCGGGCGCCCCAGCATGGGCTCGTGGGTGCTCTACGGGCTGGGCTCGGAGGCGGAGAACCTGCCGGGCTTCGTGGTGCTGCTCTCGCAGGGCACGGGCGGGCAGATGCAGCCCATTGCGGCGCGCCAGTGGTCGGCGGGAATTCTGCCCAGCAAGTTTCAGGGCGTGAAAATGAACTCGGCGGGCGATCCGGTGCTCTACATCAAGAATCCCCCCGGCGTGAGCGGCGCGATGCAGAAGGATTCGATCGACTCAATCAACGCGCTCAACGAGGCCGAGTACAAAACCCTGAAGGACCCCGAGATCCTGACGCGCGTCTCGCAATATGAGATGGCGTTCCGCATGCAGGCCAGCGTGCCGGACCTGATGGATATGAGCAAGGAGCCGGCCAGCGTGCTGGAACGCTACGGCGCGCACCCGGGCGACGGATCGTTCGCCTCGAACTGCCTGCTGGCGCGGCGGCTGGCCGAGCGTGGCGTGCGATTCATCCAGCTTTATCACCGCGACTGGGACCATCACGCGAAGGTGAAGAGCGGGATCGAGTACAAGGCCAGGGAAGTGGATCGGCCGACGGCGGCGCTGATCAGCGATCTGAAAGAGCGCGGCATGCTCGACGACACCATCGTCATCTGGGGCGGCGAGTTCGGCCGCACTCCGATGTCGCAAGGCGGCGACGGGCGCGACCACCACATCAAGGGCTTCTCCTTCATGGTCACCGGCGGCGGATTCCGGCGCGGGCTCACCTATGGCGCGACCGACGAACTCGGCTACGCCGCGGAAGAGAATCCGGTCAGCGTCCACGATTTCCACGCGACCATGCTCTACCTGCTGGGCATCGATCACAAGCGCCTGGTGATGAAGTACCAGGGACTGGATGTGCGGCTCACCGGCGTGACGGGCGACGTGGTAAAGGATATTCTCGCCTGACCCTTAGCGCAAAAAGACAAGCGGCGTGAGCAGCGCGGCGTCCACCAGGACACGACGCGTCTCGGGCGCGATACGGCGTCCGGCGTAGACCAGCGCCGCGATCGCCGCGGCCGCGAGACCGATCGCGAGATACCACGGATCGCGCGCGCGCAAGAGCGCCGCGAGGGCGAAGACCGGAAGCCACGCGCGCAGCGCACGCACCAGGGCGCGGGTCGCGGCGTGCGCCGGCTCGGCTCCGCGGCGCAGTTCCTCCCATTCCCACTTTTCGATGGCCGCGAGATTGGCGAGGCAGAGGACAAAGAACGCCGCCGCGGGCGCGAGCAGCGTCAGCGGCGATGCCGGATCGTTGGTCCAGGCGACGAGGAAGGTGCCGGTGGTGAAGACGAACGCGACCACGAATTCCTTGGCCACGCGGCGCCGTCCCAGATGCACGGCCGCGAGATACACGGCCACCGCGGCCAGGGGCACGAGGCCGTTGCGCAACACGGCGGGGCGCAGCCACAGCGCGGTGATCGCGGCGGTCGCGGCCAACAGCGCCGCCAGCAGCCACGCCGCGAAGCGCCGGTGCCGGCGGTAGAAGCGATGCCGCGCCGGCTCGTCCGTGGTTGCGGGACGCCGCGCATCCAGCAATCGGTCCGCGATGTAGATGGCCCACACCGTGAGAAAAAGTGCGGTGCGCCCCGAGGGACGCAGCGGCACACCGAACCGGCGAGCCAGCAGGTCCTGCCACAGAACGGCGATCAGAGGCGCATCCAGGCTGAGCAGGTTCGGCCAGAGCCAGGGTGGGGGCATCAGCGGACCAGCGCGAACGCCTTGTCGAGCGCGGCTTTCGCGGCGGCGATCGCCTGCTCCGGCGGCATGCGCCGGACGGCTTCGTTGAACGGCTCCACGCGCACCGGTCCGGTGTAGCCGATCTCCTTCAACGCGCCGAGGAACCCCGCCACGTCGATCACTCCGGTGGACGCAGGCAGTTCGCGGCGGCTGTCGACCTGCTGATCCACCGGGATGCCCGAAGGCGCGTCGTTCAGGTCCACGCTCACCACCTGCTCCGCGCTCAGGCCGAGGATGTCCTTCCTGGTATCGCCCGCGGTATACCAGTGCCAGCTATCCAGCACGAACCCGACGTTGGTGCGTCCGATTTCGCCGAGCAGGTCCTTCATCTCCGCCATGGTGTGGACGAAGGGGAAGCGCTGCGCGGACCACAGGGTCTTCGGCGCGACATACTCGAGGCCGAAGCGCAGCCCGTGGTCCTCCATCACGGAAGCGGCCTCGCGCAGACGTCGCGAGTGCTGCCGCATGTTTTCAAGATACGTGAGGTCCTTGCTCGCCGGGCTGATCCAGGTGGTCATGCGGCGGACTCCGGCGCGCTCGAGTCCGGCGCAATAGGCGGAGAAGGTCTGCATGCCGGCGGTGAACGCGGCGTCGTCCTTGCGGAACTCCACGGGGAACCCGGCGATGGCCCACTCGACCTTCTTCTCGCGCATCGAATCCGTCAGGCGCGTGAGATCGCCGGGCATGAGGCCGCCGAGGTAGCGCCCGTCGGCATCGACGGAATCGAAGCCGAAGCGCGCGGCATAATCGATGGCCTCGGTCTGCGAGGCCTTGACGCCGATGGCGCCGCAACTCAGATGAAGCGACATGCCCTGTGCGCGGGCAAACAGGGACGAGGCTGCGCCGGCAATTCCGGCGGCGAGGAAGACGCGGCGCGTAGGCACCATGACCGCAGTCTACACCCGCGCGCCTATTGTGCGGCGCCGCGCGGCCACGTGGAGGCCAGTTCCCAGCGTTCGACCCGCACGTCGCGCTGCGTCCCGCCCTCGGCATAGAACTGCATGCCGCTTGCGTCCGCCGGCGGATACACCAGAGTGCTCATGGCCACCAGCCCGCCCTGCGCGAAGAGTTCGAGCGTGGAGCGGTCGGCCAGGATGGTGAACTCGACCGGCTCCGCCCCCACCGGCCATTTCACCGTGGTGCGCGCCGGGAAATTGCGGTTGAAGCCGGTGTCGCCGGAGTGGGTGCGGTCCACGAAGAACTCGCCGCGCGCGGCGGAGTAGCCCACCAGCGTGTAAGCGCCCGCTCCCGCGAAGACCTTCCATCCAACCTCGGCAGCCGCGCCGGGATGCACCGTCGCGCGCAGTTCCCAACTCGCGGAGCGCGGCGCGCGGGCGAGCGCGGCGTTGAGCGCGGACAGATTACTGCCGCGCCACGAAAACCGCGCGCCGCGCAGCGTCTTGAGGTCGATCGGGTCCTGCGCCAGACGCAGTCCGGCGGCGGTCTTGCGGAGTTGCAGGCGGCGGGGAATCGTCATCTGCCCGCGCCATGGCGAGGTCGGGACGTCGCCCGCGTATTGCCAGTTATTCATCCAGCCGAGCGTGATGGGGCGATCGCCCGGCGGCCCACCGTTGAAAGGCAGCGCGCAGTAGCAGTCCTTACCGTAGTCCGTCCACAGGGTGGTGGCGGGCGGATTGTCGTTGGCGAACGACGATCCGTCGAAGGCGCCAACGAAGTATTGTTCCGCGGAGCCGCCCTGCGGCGCGCCGGGGTTGATACCGATCTTGAGCACCCAGCGCGCGCCGCCCCCTTCGACCGGCACTTCGGCGAGCGTGGGGCACTCCCATTGCCCGGCGGCGGAACCCGCGGGCCCGAACTCGCCGGCGCGGTCCCACTTCTTGAGGTCGGCGGAAGCGTAGAACAGCACCTTGTGTTCGTTGGGCAGCGCGACCACCATCACCCACCGCTTCGCGGCGGCGGACCAGAAAGCGTGGGGGTCGCGGAAGTCGGCCATATGCAGGTCGAGCACCGGGTTGCCCGCATACCGGGTCCACGTGCGGCCGCGATCGTTGCTGTAGGCGATGTTCTGCGTCTGCAGCGCGGGACGTCCGCCCGATGCCGGCGTGTGGCCGGTGTAGACCGCCACCATGCAGGGCTTGCCACCGGTGCAGAAGCCGCTGGTGTTCCGTTCGTCGACCACCGCGCTGCCGGTGAAGATCATGATCCCGTTCTCTTCGGGGAGCGCGACCGGAAGCTCCTGCCAGTGGAGCAGGTCGCGGCTGACGGCGTGCCCCCAACTCATGTGGCCCCAGCGGTCGCCGAAGGGATTGTACTGGTAGAAGAGGTGGTATTCGCCGTCGAAGTAGACCAGGCCGTTGGGATCGTTGGTCCAGTTCCGCTGGGGAGAGAAGTGGTACTGCGGGCGAAGGGGTTGGTCGTACGAAGGCGCCTGCTGCGCGGCGCCGGAGTGCGCGAGCAGGGCGGCGAGGAGCGGCAGAGTGGCGCGCGAATAGGCCATAGGTGCAGTCTAACTCGCGCCGGATTCGGAGTTGTGACACCGGGTAGGAGCCTGATATCGTCTCGCCATGCCAGATTACAAGCAGAGCGACATCGATCCGGTCAACCAGCGCAACCTGAAGGCACTCGACAATGGCGGCACAACCACGTACTGGCAGAAGGCCAAGGTGGTCGCCATCGGAGCCGGGCACCGGAAAGACCTGATGGACGATTTGCAGGACGGCGGCGCCACCGGCAAGGTGACCATCACCAAAGGCGGGCTGACCGGACCGGGCTCGCTCGAAGTCACGGGATGCCGCAACCGCCGCGAATTCGAAGACAGCGTCAAGCGCATCAGCAAGAAGAAGGTCGTCTTCAAGTAGCGCGCGGCGGCATGGCCATATCGCCTCGCGAAATGGGGTAACGTATCTCAACGAGGTACATGCCCATGAGCGAAACGCAGGACGCCACGTCGCGGCGCGATTTTCTGAAGGACAGCGGCCGCATCGCCGGAGCTTCGGCCCTGGCAGGAATTTCTCTGCCGTATGTGCACGCGGCGGAGGACAACACGATCCGGCTCGCCCTGATCGGCTGCGGCGGGCGCGGCACGGGCGCCGCGGAGAACGCGCTCGGCATCAGGAACGGCCCGATCCAACTGGCAGCGATGGCCGACGTTTTCCCCCAGAAGCTGAGCGACAGCCATGGGCGGCTGCGCGGCCGGTTCCCGTCCCAGATGGATGTGCCGCAGGAGCGGCAGTTCATCGGTTTCGACGCCTACCGCCACGCGATGGACGCTCTCAAGCCCGGCGACGTCGCGATTCTGGCGACTCCGCCCGCGTTCCGCTGGGTGCACTTCCGCTACGCCATCGATAAGGGTCTGAACGTCTTCATGGAGAAGCCGGTGACGGTGGACGGTCCCACCACGCGGCGCATGATCGCGCTCGGCGAGGAGGCGGGGCGCAAGAACCTGAAGGTCGGAGTGGGGTTGATGGTGCGCCATTGCCGCGCCCGCCAGGAACTGCTCAACCGCGTGCGCGACGGGCAGATCGGGGACATCGTCGCGATGCGCGGTTACCGCATGGGCGGGGTCGGCGGCGTCTCTCCGGTGAAGCCGGAAGGCATCACCGAACTGATGCACCAGATCCGCACGTTCCACGCGTACCTGTGGCTGAGCGGCGGCGTGTTCAGCGATTATTATATCCACCAGATCGACGAGCTTTCCTGGATGAAGGGCGCGTGGCCGGTGGAAGCCATGGCCATCGGCGGGCGCCACTACCGCGGAAACTCCGTGGACCAGAACTTCGATGTCTACGCCGTGCAGTACGCCTACCCGGACGGCACGCGGCTGTTCTTCGATGGGCGCAACATGACCGGCGTTCACAACGAGTTCGCCAGCTTCCTGCACGGGTCGAAGGGCTCGGCGGTGGTCTCGACGAACGCGCACACGCCGGGGCGCACCCGCATCTACAGCGGGCAGAGCATCCCGCGCTGGCAGAACGGGCAGAAAGAGCCCGCGCCGGAGAACCTGGTGTGGGCGTTTCCGCAGCCGGAGCGGTCGCCCTACGACTGGGAGTGGGACGACCTCATCGCCGCCATCCGCGAAAACAAGCCGTACAACGAGGTGAAGCGCGGCGCGGAGGCTAGCCTGGTGGCCACGATGGGACGCTTCGCCGCGCACACCGGACAACTCGTGACCTTCGACCAGATGATGAATCACGACCACGAGTTCGCGCCCGACGCGGACAGGTTGACGCTGGACGGCCCGTCCCCGCTGCGCGCGGGAGCCGACGGCAAGTATCCCGTCCCCGAGCCGGGGATCAAGAAGACGCGCGAGTACTGACGCCGCAGGCGCGGTCCTGCTAAGACGCCACCAGCTCGCCTTTTTCCAGGTGCTGCACGCGGGTCGCGAACTGCGCCGCGTGCGGATCGTGCGTGACCATGACCACGGTCTTGCCGTAATCCTTGTTGAGCTTGGAAAGAATGGTGAGGATTTCCTGGGCGGAAGCGGCGTCGAGGTTGCCGGTGGGTTCGTCCGCGAGGATCAGGGAGGGATCGGTGACGATGGCGCGCGCGATGGCGACGCGCTGCTCCTGGCCGCCGGATAGCTGCCGCGGAAAGTGATGCAGCCGGTCGGCGAGCCCGACCAGCTTGAGCGCGGTGGCGGCGTGCTCGCCGCGCTCCGCCTTCTTCAGGTTGGTGAGCTTGAGCGGCAGTTCCACGTTCTCGATCGCGGTGAGCACCGGGATCAGGTTGAACTGCTGAAAGATAAACCCGACGTTTTCGTTGCGCCAGTGCGCGATTTCGCGGTCGTTCATGGAGCGCAGGTCGGCGCCGAGCACGCGGATCTCGCCATCGGTGGCGCGATCCATCGCGGCGATCAGGTGCAGGAGCGTGGACTTGCCGGAGCCGGACGGACCCATCAGCGCGACAAAATCGCCCTTGTGGATCTCCAGCGTGACATCGTTCAAGGCGACCACGTGAAATTCGTCGCGGACGAACTCCTTGGTGAGGCTGCGGGTTTGGATGACGGCTTCGCTCATGGTTTCTGGCGCACCTTGTCGCCGTTCTTGAGTCCCTGGGGCGGATTCACGATCAGCTCCTCGCCGCCGATGAGTCCGCTCTCCACGCGCACGTTCTGCCCGCTGACCGCTCCGGTGGCGACGGTGCGGCGCACGGCCGTTCCGTCGAGCAGGACGAAGACCGCGCCGTCGCGCACGGCGGAGGAGGGGATCAGCACAACCGGCTTGGCCGGCGCGCCGGAGTCCTGCGGCGCCGCATCGGAAAGGAACGCCACGCTCGCGTTCATTTCGGGGCGCAGATAGTCGTCCGGCTGCGCGATCTTCACCTTGATCTGGACGGTCGCCTTCTGCCGGTTGGCTTCGGGCGAGATCTCCTTGATGAAGCCGTCGTACTTGCGGTCGGGAAAAGCGTCGGTGGTGACCACGCCGCGCTGCGCGGAGTGCAGGCGCGCGAAATCGGCCTGGCTGATGTCGAGCTCCACCTCGAGATCGTTGAGATCGGCGAGCGACACCACGTAGCCCTTGGCGCCGCGGTCGCCGACGAATCCGGTAGTGACGAACTCGCCCTTCTCGACGGCGCGCTCCAGAATGGTCCCGGTGACCGGGGCGCGGATCACCGTGTTGGCGGCGGATGTCTGCGCGTAGGCCATCACCCCCTTGGCCTGCTCGAGTTGGCCGCGCAGCGAATCGATCTCTTCCTGGCGCGGCCCGATTTTGACGAGTTCGTAGGTCTTCTGCAAAGCGTTGACTTTGTGCATCGCGCCGTCGTAGCGGGCTTGCGCATCGTCCACCGCCTGCGCGGCGATCACGTGGTCGTGCAGCAGGCTGCGGTTGCGCTCCAGGGTGACGCGCGCGTTGTCGAGATCGGCCCGGGCCACATCCAGGTTGGCGGCGGCTTGCGCGACCTCCTCGGGACGCGAACCGTGCAGGGCTTCATCGAGGCGCGCCTGCAGGCTGGCCACCTGCCCGCGCGCCTGCTGCAATTGCGCCTGATACTCGTCATCCTCGAGCCGCACGAGGATCTGCCCTTCGCGGACACGGTCGCCCTTGTCCACCCCGATCCACTTCACCTTGCCGACGACCTTCGACGCGACCTGAATCTTGTGCGCGGCCACGATGTATCCGGTGGCGTTGAGCACGACGCCCTCGGGCGCGCCCGCCGCGCTGATGCTCTTGACACGCTGGATTTCCACGAGGGGCGCGGCATCCAGCCGCCGGAAGAAGAGCCGCCATGCGCCTAGCAGGAGGAAGATCAGGACGCCGGCGACGATCCATCGGGTGGCCCACCGCGACGGCTCGGAGCGGCGCCGCGACCGGTCGATCTTGAGGCTTTTCAGTTCGGCGTCCATGACTCGTCACACTTCCCGCAACGCGGTGAGGATTTCCTTCTTGGATGCCATGCGCGCCGGGAGCAGCCCGCCGAGTACCCCAAGCACCATGGCGAAAGCGACGCCCGCGAGCACAATGCCCGGCGTCACGTGAAAATCGAAGGCCATTTCGGAAAAGTTGCTGCTGCCCACCGCGGTGGTGAGTCCGTTCAGCGGCAGCACCAGCAGGCAGCCCAGCAATCCGCCGATCCCGGCCAGCAAAACGGATTCGAGGAAGAAACTCGTCAGGATGCTGCCGCGCGAAAAGCCGAGCACGCGCAACGTGCCGATTTCCCGGGCGCGGCGCGCCACCGCCGCGTACATCGTATTCATGGCGGCGAAACTCGACCCTACGGCCATGATGATGGCGACGAAGATGCCGACGAACTCGATGGGCGCGGCCTGCGACGTCTGCTCGTCGTAGTACTGTTTCTCGGAGACCGCCATCATGCCCAGACGCTGATCGTTTTCGATGCTGTTGATGAGCGCCTTGGCGGTGACCGCGTCGGTGGCTTCGACCAGCGCCGAACTGAGCACCTCGATGCGCTCCAGCGCGGAGGATACCTGGTTGACGTCGCCCCAGATTTCCGAATCCTGGACGCCGCGTCCGGAACTGATCACGCCCACCACGTCCCATTCGCCGCGGCCGATGTGCAGCTTGCCGCCGAGTCCCGCCCCGGGGAAGCGCTTGGCTACCGATGCGCCGACCACCAGTTCCTTGCGGCCCGAATCGAACCAGCGGCCGGCGGTGAGCCGCGTGTTGCGCCGCATCTCGATGCCCGCCGGGGAGAGCCCGCGCACCAGCACGTTCACGCCGTTCGGATTGTCCACGTTGGCGAGGTTGAGCACGCTGACGAGTTCCAGCGACGCCAGCGGCTGGCC
The DNA here is from genome assembly GCA_037442245.1 of Candidatus Solibacter sp. Classification (GTDB taxonomy): domain Bacteria; phylum Acidobacteriota; class Terriglobia; order Bryobacterales; family Bryobacteraceae; genus Solibacter. The sequence goes on from JBBIQR010000001.1 coordinate 47,646, forward strand.
GTCGCGCCCGGTGGCGATCCCGGGTTTGAACTTGAGGTCCTGGAACTGTTCGCGCACGAAATTGCTCACCAGTTCGGAAGTGGACCCTTTGCGCATGACGATGACGCGCAGCGGATCGCCGGATGCCGAAAGCGTGACGCGCAACCCGTCCACCAGCGCCAGCACGGCCAGCAGCACCGCCACGGTGAGCGCGATGCCGAGCGCGGTCATGAGCGTGGTGGTCTTGCGCACTACGAGATTGCGCAGGTTGTATGCGATCGGGATGCTCATGGAATCAATCCGTGCTCCTGAGCGCGGCCACGATCGGGATGCGCGACGCGCCGAACGCCGGCATCAGCGAACTGAGCACACCGATGAAAATAGCGGTGCCGATGCACGCGGCCATCACCGCGGGGTCGAAGACGCGGATGACCGGCAGGAAACCGCCGAAGGGGCTGTGCATCATGCCTTCGATGAGGAACGTGGAAATGAGGAAGCCGATCAACCCGCCCGCCAGAGAAATGGAGCAGGCTTCGCCCAGGATGATGCCGAGAATCGCGCCCGGCGTGAACCCGAGCGTCTTCAGCACGCCGATCTCGCGCACGCGTTCGCGCACCGACATCGCCATGGTGTTGGCGGAGACCAGCAGGATGGTGAACATGACGGCGGCCGAGATCGAAGCCAGAAACATCTTCACGTTGCCCAGCAGGGAGAGGAAGCCCACGTTGAACGCCTGCTCGGTTTCGGTCTTGGTCTGAGCCGGCGAATTCCGGTAGATCTCGTCGATTTCCCGCGCGATGCGGCCGGCGTGGTTGGGGTCGTCGATGCGCACGTAATAGATCCCGACCATGCCGCGGCGCCGTTCCGGCAGAGACTGATCGATGTACTCCTTGTTGAACCACATCAGGTTCGAATTGCTGGATGCGTCGAAGATGCCGCGCACCGTGAATTCGAAATCGCCGGGGTAGATGTCGCCGGCGATGTGGATCCGGTCGCCGTTCTTGAAACCGAAAGCGTTGGCCAGATCGCGGCCGATCACGCAGCCGGTGCGGTCGTGGATGAAAGCCTGCCGGTCCTGCTCCGGAATGGTCCACTCGCCGAAGACGGTGAACAGCTTTTCCGGCTCCGTGCTGAATCGCGCAAATTGGTTCTTGGGGTCGCGGTTATCGCGGAAGGTGCCCTGAAACCAGTTGGCGATCATGACTTCGCGCACGCCGGGCACCTGCTGGAGGCGCTGCATGTAAGAGAGCGGCAGCGCCACCGTCAGCGAGATCTTGTTCCGCACCACCAGGCGCAGCGCCTGATCCGGCGTCGGATTGCTGAGGTAGAAGGCGTGATAAAGCGTGATCATCACCCCCAGCAGGCACATGGAAACGCCGATGCTCAGGACGGTGAGGACCGTGCGGCGCCGGTTGCGCCAGCAATTCTTCAAGATGAGCGGCAGGTACCGCATGGCAATGTTCAATTTACGCACGGCGGCCGGGGAAAGTTCAAGGGGATTTGTACCCCGGCGAACACCGGAGACGGCGAGGGGTCAACGCCAGGCGTCGAGAATATCGTCCACCTTGGCGCGCACGCGGCGGCGGGCGTCCTCGCGCGAAAGGCCGGAAGCCAGGAGCGAGTCGTAGTTGGTGTGGCGGTGGCGGACGGCGGCGGTGACCGCGGCGGCGACGGCCTTTTCCTCGAGGGCGCGCCCGGCGGCGGTGCGTCCCACGCGACCGCTGCCGCGTTGCGCGGTGTGAGCGGCGATGGGCAGGGCCTCTTCCGCCGGACAGCCGGGAAAGACTTCGCGGATGCGCGCCGCCATCCGCTCCGTAAAGTCCCGGTCCTCCCGCACGCGCGCCTCTGCGGCGCGGCGCCGCGCTGTGGCGCGCTCGCCGGCGTCGTCCGCGCACTCCTGTTCGGCGCGCTCGATGGCGGCGCCTTCGGCAAGAATCCCCTGGCGCTCGTAGCGTCCGCGGGACCGGCTGAAAAGGACGACGACGGCGAGGCGCGCGCTGTACTTGGTCGCGCGGCGGGTCAGGGCGGTATCGCCGGCGGGTAGGAATTCGAGGTCGTCCATCTTCGCGCAGGCGAGACACAGCGCCTGGCCCGCGTCGAGGAACAGCAGATCGTCGCGCCCGATCCCGGTTCCGCACTCCGAGCATTCCGAGTCGCGCACGATCTGAAAAACGGTGGGCCGTTCCGGCTTCTCCAGTTTCTCTTTGATCCGCTCCTGTTGGGCTTCGGCTAGCCCGGGCGGCACCCAACGGGTACGGAAGGCGCGCTCGACAGCAGGATCCGCGCCGCTGGTGAAGCGCAGGTCCACGCTGCCCTCGCGCCCGTTCCGCACGTAAGCCGTCTCCACCGGTTTGAGTTGCCTGGCGGCGGCCCACGCTGCGAAAGTTTCCAGCACGAAGGCGATCTTCTCCGCTCCGCCCTGCATAATCTGTTCGAGCGGATCGATGATCCCGCGCCGCCACTGCACGATGTGAGTGGGGTGCAGAATCCTCGCGCCGGTCAGGACATCGAGCCCGGTGACAAACCCGCGCTCGGCAAGCGCCTCGCCGGCGGCCTCATGTACCAGTGCGCGAACCTTCTCGCGGTGCACATAGCCTATTTTGCCAGCATTACGAAACCGTAGAGCGTATCGCCGGCGGCGACCACCACGTACTGGGAACCGTCCATCTCGAAGGTGATCGGACCGTTGCTGACGCTCTGGCCCAGGTTCGCGTGCCAGAGCGGCTCGCCGGTGCTGGCGTTGAGCGCCACGAAGTTATCGGACGAGTCGCCGGCGAAGACCAGGTTACCGGCTGTGGTGAGCACGCCGGAGCGCCCGCCGCCGCCGTCCCACTTGTGGCTCCACTTGATGTCGCCGGTGCGGTAGTCGATCGCTTCGAGCATGGCTTCGCCCCAGCCGCCGCGGTCGTTGCCGCCCCATCCTTCCGGCTTTTCGTCGGTATCGAAGAGGTAGTAGACGCTGTAGGCGTGGGACGCGTTGACGTAGAACAGCCCGGTCCGCGGGCTGAACGAAGTTGGCGGCCAGTTGGCGGCGCCCGCCTGATTGGGAGTCACGAGCGCGCCGTCGAACTGCGGCATCTTGGCCGGATCGGGAATGGGGCGGCCCAGCGAGTCGATGCCTTTCGACCAGTTGGTCTTCACGAATTCCCTGGTCACCACCTTCTTCCCGGTCGCGCGATCGATCACGAAAAAGAAGCCGTTACGGGCCGCCTGCGCGAGCAGTTTGCGCGGCTGCCCGTTGATGGTGCCGTCGAACAGGACCGGCGTCTGCGTGGCGTCCCAATCGTGTGTATCGTGCGGCGAGGGTTGGAACCACCACTTCATCTTCCCGGTATCGGCGTCGACCGCGACAATGGATTCGGTGTACAGGTTGTCGCCGATGCGCCCCTTGCCGGCGATCACCGGCTGCGGATTGCCGGTTCCCACGTAGATCAGGTTCAGTTCGGGATCGTACGTAATCGGGATCCAGGTCATGCCGCCGCCGTGCTTCATCGCGTCCGCGTTGGGCCAGGTTTCCGAGCCGGGCTCGCCGGGTTGCGGCACCACCGAGAAGTGCCACTGCAAGGCGCCGGTTTCGAGATCGCGCGCCTCCAGGTAGCCGGGGATATCCAGATCGTCGCCGCTGACTCCGACGATCAGATGGTTCTTGACGACGACCGGTGCGACCGAGCCGTAGTAGAAGAGATCGAGATCGCAGATGCTCTGCGTCCAGCGCTTCGAGCCGGTGTTGCGGTCGAGCGCCACCAGGTGGCAGTCCGGGGTCTCGAAATACAGGTAGTCTTTGTAGGCGGCGGGTCCGCGGTTGCCGATGTGGATGCCGCCGGTGGAATCCCACGCGTAGTGCCAGAGTTCCCGCCCGTTGCGCGCATCGAGCGCCCAGGCGTGATCGGGGAACGTGTAGTAGAGCACGCCGTCGATCACCAGCGGCGTGGCCTTGATCGAGCCGCCGCCGAAGGGCCCGGCGTTCATGCGGTGCACCCAGGCGAGAGAGAGCGAGCCGATGTTCGCGGTGTTGATTTTTGTCAGCGGGCTGAAGCGGCGGCCGGAGTAGTCGCCGTTGTACGTGGGCCAGGACGTGGTGGGCGGCTGTGCGAAGCGGGCCGGATCCACGGCGTCGGCGGCGAAGGCGGTGAGCGCGGCGAGCGCGAACGCGAGCGGGCGGGCGGGCTTCATTTCAGGGTCTCCAGGTAGGCGACGATATCGTGCATGTTCTTGTCGGTGTAGCGCGGCAGCAGGTCGATGTGGGCCTGCACCGGATTGTGTTGCTCCACCTTCACGGAACGGTTGCGCGCGAAGGAGCGGTACTGGCCGCCGGCATCGCGCAGGGAGACCGTGAAATCGTCGAGGTAGAGCAGGGCGCCGCTGACCGCCGGTCCGGACGCGGGCCTCACCGTGACCGGGATGGGATTGAGCCGCGGTGCGCGTCCGCCCCCCGCGTTGGGGAAGAGGAACCGCTGCTGCAGCGTGGGCGGATCCATACGGGACGCGATGCCGGCCAGGTCGCCGGTCGGCGAGTGGCACTGCTTGCATCCGCCGTCGCCGTCGAAGAACGCCTGGCCGGCCCGCGCATCGCCGGTGAGTACGTTCTGCACCCGCGAATACGGCCCGCTGCGCAGTGTGTCGGCGACCTTCTGATGCAGGAAGTGCGAGAGGTCCGCGATCTGCGCGATGGTGAGCACGGTGGCAGGGCGCCCGCTCTGCAGGGGATGTCCCTTCTGCAGGAACGGGCCGATCTCCTTGCCGTAACGATCGTGCAGCACGACCAGGCTGCGCACCAGGTCGGGCCCCTTCTGCGGCGGAGGAACGCCGTCGCCGGCGCCGCGCGCGCGCGGTCCGTGGCAGGTGACGCACTCGGCGATGTAGACGGTGCGTCCGCGATCCGCAGCCGCGGGGTCCACGATCTGCATATCGATCGGGCCCGCGCCTCCGGCGGCGCCGCCGCGTCCCGGCGAGGGCCCGGTGGGTGGCTGCGCCATGCCGAAGGCGAAGCGTCCGCCGCGTCCACCGCGTCCGGCGGGCGGCGCCGCGGCAGCGCCATCGGCGGGAAAGCTCCTGGCCAGGTAATCGACCACTTGCGGGAATTCGGCGTCGGAGAGTTTCGCGCCCTCCTGCACCATCTTCGAAACCTCCGCGCTCCACTGTTCGCGGTTCATGAAGCGGCCAACCACCAGGCTCGCGGGATGGCACACGCCGCAGGCGCGCAGCACGACGTCCTTGCCGCCGCCGTCGGGCAGGGCTTGCGCGCGGACGTTCCACGGGACCAGCAGGGCGGCGCTCGCCGCGGCAACACAGAGCCATCGCGCGTTCGGACGGGGAAAGGGCATCCACGATCTCCTGAGTTTTGCCCCATGATACTAAATGTTCATGGACGAAATTCTGGCAGCCCCGGCGGTGCGGCAGGCGGAACTGGTGCGGACGCGCGCGATTTCCTCGGTGGAACTGGTGCGCGCGCACCTGGCGCGCATCGCCCAAGTAAACCCGCGAATCCACGCGGCCATCGAGGTCTTCACGGAGGCCGCTTCGCGCGCCGCGGCGCGGGCGGACGCGCGCATCGCCGCGGGAGAAGGGCGCGTCTTCGAGGGCGTGCCGTTCAGCGTGAAGGATTCGATCGAGATCGCCGGCGCGCGATGCACCGCGGGCACGACCGGTTGGCGCGACCGCGCGCCGGCAACGCGCGACGCGACCCTGGTGGCGCGCATGCGGGCGGCCGGCGCGATCCCCATCGCCCGCACCAACCTGCCGGACCTGTTGTTCTCCTTCGAGAGCGACAACCTCCTGTTCGGACGCACCAACCACCCGCTGAACCCCGAGTACACACCGGGCGGCAGTAGCGGCGGCGAGGCGGCGCTCATCGCCTCATGCGGCTCGCCGTTCGGCCTGGGCAGCGACGCCGCGGGCAGCGTCCGGCTCCCAGCGGCGTTCTGCGGCCTCGCGGGCATCAAGCCCACCAGCGGACGGCTGCCGCGCACCGGCCACCTGCCGCCCGCCGGCGGATGGATCGAGGCCCTGTGGCAAATCGGCCCGATGGCGCGCACGGTGGACGACGTGATCGCGATGATGCGGGTCCTGGCCGGCGCCGACGGCGAGGACTTCACCTCCCCCGCGATGCCGCTTGGCGATCCGCGGCGCGTGGATGTCGCGGCGCTGCGCGTGGCGGTGTTCGCCGGGGCGTGCGATCGGGAGGTGGCGGAGACCGTCCGGGCCGCCGCGCGCACGCTGCCGCGCGTGGAGGAAGCGGCGCCGGCGTGTCTCGAACGGGCGTGGGATCTCGAGATGAAACTGCTGGGCGCGGACGGCGGCGATGGCGTCCGCGCCTACCTGCGCGACATCGGCTCACACGAAGTGCATCCGCTGCTCACCGCATGGCTGGACATGCTGGAGCCGTATCGCACCGGTGTGTCCGGCCTGGCGCGTTACTGGCAGGAGTGGGACGCGTATCGCGCGGAGATGGCGGGGTTCGCGCGGCGCTTCGACGTGCTGCTGTGCCCGGCGTACGCCAAGGCGGGGCTGCGCCACGGCGAATCCGTGCGCGGCGAGAACTTCCGCGGCTTCCGTCACACCATGGCGTTCAACGTCGCGGGATGGCCGGCGGCGGTGGTGCGCCGCGGTACGTCGAGCGAAGGCTTGCCGATCGCGGTGCAGGTGGCCGCCCCGCCATGGCGCGAGGATGTCGCGCTCGCCGTGGCGCGCCACCTGGAAACGTCCGCCGCGATCAGCCCTGCCTGATCGGGCGCGCCCGCGCTACTGCTCGCTGTAGTTCCAGAGCAGCCCGCCGTCCACCACGATGGTGGCGCCCGTGATGTAGGCGGCGTCGGCGGAGGCGAGGAAGGCGACCACCCCGGCGACGTCCGAGGGCTGCCCCAGCCGGCGCAGCGGAATGTTCTCGAGCAGCGGGTTCAGCAGCTTGGGATCGCTCAGCAGTTTTGCGTTGATCGGCGTCTGCACGGCTCCCGGCGCCACGTTGTTGACCGTGATGCCCAGCGGTGCGAGTTCGATCGAGAGGTTGCGCATCATCATCTTGAGCGCGCCCTTGGTCATGCAGTACGGCGTGAAGTGCGGGAACGGCAACTCCTCGTGGACGGAGCTGATGTTGATGACGCTGCCGGGACCGCCCGCGTCGCGGCGATGCCGCGCGAAGGCCTGCGTCGCGAAGAACGGCCCGCTCATGTTCACCTCGATCACCGCGCGGTAGTCGGCTTCCGCGATATCCACGAACGAAGCGTTCTTTTCGATCCCGGCGTTGTTCACCAGAACGTCGACCGCGCCGAGCGCTGCCACCGATTCGTTCACCAGGCGGATGGCGTCCTCCACCTTGCCGACATCGGCCTGAATGGCGGCGCAGCGGCGCCCGAGCGCGGCGATGCGGGCGCGGGTTTCGTCCGCCCCTTCGCGGTTCTTGCGGAAGTTGATGGCCACGTCGGCGCCTTCCGCGGCCAGGCGAATCGCGATAGCCTGGCCGATTCCCTGGTCGCTGCCGGTGACGAGTGCGCGTTTACCCTCGAGTTTCATTCCTTCATGGTAGCGGGCCGGAGCGCATGCGGAGTGCCCTCACCGGAGATCGGTCCCCGGATCCACCGGAACCAACTCCACGCGCCGGAAGTAAATCTCCGCGCCTTCGGACTGAAGCTGGATCTTGCCGGCGGTGGGATAAACGCGATATGCCTTGTTGACCACGACCCCGTTGACGATGTTTACCAGGGTGTCGTGATAGGCGATGACTTCCTGGCGATTCCATTCGCCCATCGGTTTTTCCACGTCTTTCGGACCGCGGTAACCGAGCACGTCCTTCCATTCCGGGTCGCGGCCGAACCAGTTGAAACGCCCCTTTTCCATGGTCTTTTCGGCGCCTTTCTCATCCCAGTACGGCTGTCCCTGGAACTCGCGAACCTTCTCGGTCATGGTTGGGCGCTCCTTGCCTTCGACGATGATGAAGTCGCCGGCGCCGCCTTCAATCACCTGCGATTCGATCGACTGCAGCCAGATGCCGCCGTGTCCGCCGTCCTCGCCGCTGCCGTGTACCAGGATTCCGCTGTCGCGCGCGTGCCCTTCACGCTTGCCGTGGTTGGGACCGCCCCACTTCCACTCGACGATCAGGTGGTAATCGCGGTAGGCGTTCCTCGTGGTCAGTCCGCCCCACTCCTCGCCCGACACGCGAACCATGCCGTCGCGCACCGTGAAGACGTGCAAGGGGTCCTCGTATTTGTCCTGCTGGAGCCACGTGTACCAGCCATCGAAGTCCTTGCCGTTGAAGAGGACGATTTTTTCTTTCGGAGTAATTGGAGGCGCCGGGGGAGCCGGAGCCTGCGCTACAAGCGGCATCGCTGCCAGCAGCAGAATCAGGGTTCGCATGGAATAATCGTACACAACCGCGCGAATCATGCGGGCTGAATCGCGTGGTGGATTGAGTACAATATCGAATACCTCATGCAGACGATCCTGGTGATCGACGACGACGAAAGCCTGCGCGACACCATCGGCATGATGCTGGAGCAGGAGGGCTTTCGCCCCATCCTCGCGGGAGACGGGCGCGAGGGCTTCGATACCGCCCTGACCCATAAGCCGGACCTGGTCCTGGTGGACCTGCGTCTGCCGGGGATGAGCGGCACCGAAATCTGCAAGCAACTGCGCGCCGCCAAAGTGGACACGCCGATTATTGTGCTGAGCGCCCTCGGCGACGAATTGGACAAAGTGCTGCTCCTCGAAATCGGTGCCGACGATTACATGGTCAAACCGTTCGGCACGCGCGAGCTCATGGCGAGGATTCGCGCCGTGCTGCGCCGCACATCCGGCGACGCGCGCAAGGTCGTGCGTTTCTCGGAGAACGAAATCGATTTCGAGCGCCGCCTCGTCCTCCGTAAGGGCGAGGAACTCAAGTTCACGCCCGCCGAATACAACCTGCTCTGCTACTTTCTCCACAACCCGGACCGCCCGCTCACGCGCGACATGATTCTCAATTCGGTCTGGGGGTACGAATTCTTCCCTAACACCCGCACGGTGGACGCTCACGTGGTCAAACTGCGGCAGAAACTGGAACCCGACCCGAATACCCCGCGCCACTTCCTGACCGTGCACGGCGTGGGCTACCGGTTCGTGCCGTAAATTTACAGGTGTTCCCATGCGGGCGAGCCGCCCGCGGGCGCGGAATGTTAGAGAATAGCGGGATGCCGGTCGAGGGCGCGAATGCCGGCGCGCGCGGGGTCCTGATCGTCGAGGACTCTGAACAGGGCGCGGCCACGCTGGAGATTGCGTTCTCCTCGATTCCCGACGTGTCCCTCATGGTCGCCGCGTCGGCGGTCGAGGCGTGGCGCATCTTGCGCGCCGGCGCGGCGGTGCGCGCCATCGTGACCGATCTCAACATGCCGCGGATGGACGGCTTCGAGTTGATCCGCCGCGTGCGCGAAGACGCCGGGCTGGCTTCCACCCCGATCATCGTCGTGAGCGCCGATACCGATCCCGCGACCCCGCGGCGCATCGAGCAACTCGCGGTGGACGCCTTCTTTCCCAAGCCGTATTCGCCGGCGCAGGTGCGCCGCAAACTGGAGCAGATCCTCGATGGCACGAGCAGCACGGAGTAAGCTTCTGGCACTGGCGGTTCTGTGGCTGCCGTCACCGGCGGCCGCGCAATCGCCGGACGCGATCGCGGGCATTCTGCAGCGGCTGGACCGCCTGGAGCGCGAGAACCGCGAGTTGAAGGAGCAGGTGCGCCAACTCACCGAACGCCTCGGAAACCCGCCCCCCGCGGCGCCGGACGCCGCGGCCGCAGCGCCCAAGACGGACGTGGAGCAGCGGGTCGATATCGCCGAACACCGCATCGAGGAGCAGGCGCAGACCAAGGTCGAGGCGTCGCAGAAATTTCCCGTGCGCCTTACCGGAATGGTGCTCTTCAATGCGTTTGCCAACTCGCGGCAAAGCGGCGGCGTGGACTATCCGGTGGTTGCGGCGGCAACCGGTCCCGGACACGACGGCGCGACCGTGCGGCAGTCCATCCTCGGCCTCGAATTCGAAGATCCCAGCGCGGTGTGGGGCGGCAAGGTCCACGGCTCGATCTACATGGACTTCTTCTCCGGCGGCACGGCGAGCAACTTCCGGGTGCGCACCGCGACCATTCAGATGGACTGGAAGGGCCGCAGCATCGCCGCCGGGCTGGAGAAACCGATCTTCAACCCGCGGGAGCCGAGTTCGCTGGCGCAGGTGGGAGTCTCGCCCCTCACCGGAGCCGGCAACCTGTGGCTGTGGATCCCGCAGGTCCGCTTCGAGCAGGAGATCCTGCTCAACCCCTCCACCGGCATCCGCGCGCAGATCGGCGCGGTGCAGACCCGCGAAATCGGCGCGTACACCGGCACGATCGGAGCCGAAGCCGCGCGCCCCGGCTTCGAGGGCCGCTTCAACTTCTTCCACCGCCTGGATGGCGGGCGCAGCACGGAACTCGCGGTGGGCTTCCACACCAGCACCACGCACGCCGGCGGCGTGTCCATTCCCTCGAACCTCGTGTCCGCGGATTGGCTGCTGCAACCGTGGAAGGCGGTCGAGTTCACCGGCGTGTTCTACTCCGGAACCAACGTGGCGCACCTGGGCAGCGGCACCCGTCAGGGCTTCGGCATGTACGAGGGCACGCTCCACGGCATCGCAAGCACGGGCGGATGGGGACAGGTGACGGTCCACGCGGCGCCGCGCTGGGACCTCCACTTCTTCACCGGGCAGATAAACGACGCCGATCAATTCCTGGTGCGCGGCGCGATCGGCAAGAACCTGCTCTATGGCGGCAACGTGTATTTCCGGATCGCGCCCAACGTGATCACGGCGTTCGAGACGACGCAACTGCGCACCATGTACCTGGGGCAGGGGCTGCGCATCAACAATCACTATGACCTGGCGCTGGCGTACCTCTTTTAGCTTCGCGGCGGCCTTTCTGGCGCCCATGCTGGCGCTCGCGGGCACGATCGCCGGAAAGGTCGAGTTGACCAATTCGAAGGACCCGGCGGTGCGCAGGCACCGCGACTATTCGGGCGTTGTCATCTGGCTCGAGCCGGTCGCCGGGGACCCGCCCGCCGCGCCGCCGCGACGCGCCAGGATGCTGCAAAGGAACAAGGAGTTCCTGCCGCACGTGCTGGCCATTCCCGTCGGCGCCACGGTGGATTTCCCCAACCTCGACCCCATCTTTCACAACGCGTTCTCGAATTTCAGCGGGCAGCCCTTCGACGTGGGACTCTATCCGCCGAAGACGTCGCGCAGCGTGACGTTCCGCCACGCCGGGCTCGTGCGCGTCTTCTGCAACATTCATTCGACCATGAGCGCGGTGATCGCGGTGCTCGATACGCCCTGGTTCGCGGTGACGCCGCCGGGCGGACAGTACGCCATCGAGGATGTTCCCGCCGGCGAATACCAGTTGCGCCTGTTTCACGAACGCGCGCTGCCGGAGAACCTGCGCTTCCTCGAGCGGCGCATCAGCGTGCCCGCGGACGGTGTCACCCTGCCCCTGATTTCCATCACCGAGACCGGCTACATTCCGGCGCAGCATCTGAACAAATTCGGTAAAGAGTATCCGCCGGCCGGCGCGGAGGGCGCTTACCCAGGAGCGCCCAAACCATGAAACGAATTTTCTCCCGGCTCTCGCTGCTGACCAAGGTCATGCTCTCCACCTCGGTGGCGATCACGCTCCTCTTCGGGATTACCGGCGAAATCGTCCTCCGGCAGGTCGCCCAGACCATGTCGCAGACGCTCGAAGACGAAGTGCAGGCCAGTTTCCGCTCCTACGTCTCGTTGTGGAAGGCGCGCACCGAACTGCTCTCCAGCGTGAGCCAGATTCTTGCCGGCATGCCGGACGTGCGCGCCGCGTTCGGCACCGGCGACGCAGCCACCATCCGCGACACCGCCGGCGACCTGTGGTCGAAGATCTCCACCTTGAGCGGCGTGTTCCTGGTTGCCGACCCGCAAGGCGCCGTGGTCAGTTCGCTGGGCGGCGTGACCGAGGCTTCGCTCGGGCCCAACCTGGATCTGGTGAAGGCCGCGGAGACACGGTTCCCCGCGCAATCCAGCGGCTTCTATCGCACCGGCACCGAACTGTACCAGTTCGCCGTGACCCCGGTGTACGTGCAGTCGGCGCCCGGCCAGAATTCGCTGATCGACGTGCTGGTAGCGGGCTACCGGGTGGACGCCCTGGTCGCGCAGCAACTGAAGGACGCAACCCACAGCGAGTTCCTGTTCCTGACGCCGGCCGGCGTGATCGCCTCCACGCTCAATCCGCGGGCCACCGCGGCGGTGGCGGCGGACCTGGCCCGCAGCCGCCCCGGCGAACCCGTCAGCGACGGCGTGACCGACTACGCGCACTCGGAGACCGCGCTCAAGGACCTCGCAGGCCAAGCGGTGGGCCGGCTCTGCATCCTGCGCTCCTTCGGCGACGCCCAGCGGCGCATCGCCGCCATGGAGGCCAATATCGCCATGCTGTGGCTGCTGGCCGTCGCCGCCGGACTGCTGCTCACCTACGGACTCGCCCGGCGCATCGTCAACCCGGTGCGGCAACTCGACCGCGCAGCCGCGGAAGTGGCGCGCCAGAACTACGCGATTCAGGTGCCGGTGGATAGCGACGACGAGTTGGGCCGCCTGGCCGCGACCTTCAACAGCATGTGCGCGTCCATCCGGCACGCGCGCGAGGACCTGATCCGGCAGGAGCGCATCTCCACCATCGGGCGCCTCTCCGCCAGCATCGTACACGACCTGCGCAATCCGCTGGCCGCGATTTACGGCGGCGCGGAGATGCTGGTGGATAGCGACCTGCCCCCTTCGCACGTCAAGCGCCTGGCGGGCAACATTTACCGTTCTTCGCGGCGCATTCAGGGGATGTTGCAGGACCTGCTGGATGTTTCCCGCGGCAAGCAGGGAGCCGCCGAAGCGTGCCGGCTGCGCGAGGTCGCGATGGCGGCGGCTGAGTCGCTGGCCGCGGCCGCCGAGGCGCAGGGCGTGAAGGTGGCGATCGGGATCGAGCCGGAGATCGAAGTGCCCCTCGACCGCGCGCGCATGGAGCGGGCCTTCGCCAACCTGATCGGCAACGCGCTGGAGGCGATGCCCTCCGGCGGCGAGGTGCGCATCCGCTCGGAGGTGGATCGCGGAGCCGTCGTGGTCTACGTGGAGGACGATGGCCCGGGAATCGCCCCCGAAATCCGCGCGCAACTCTTCCAGCCGTTCGTCACCGCGCGCAAACGCAGCGGACTCGGCCTCGGCCTGGCCCTCTCACGGCAGACCGTTCTCGATCACGGCGGCGATATGTGGGTCGAGTCCGAGCCGGGGCGCGGGGCGCGATTCGGATTCCGCCTGCCGGGTGCGCGGGTGGTTGACGGGCAGGGCGTCGCGGCGCGGGATTAGTGGCCGTTCGCGCAGCAGACCTGCGTGGAGATGATCTCCGGCAGGTCCGATTTCTTCCTCGTGCCGGCGTCGGCCGTGAAATAGCGTTCCGCGGAGAGTTGGCGGTAGATCTGCCCGCCCACTCCGGCGGCGATCGGTCCATTCACGTTGTGGCCGCCGGTCAGCATCACCACGATCACCAGGCGGTGCGAGCCCACTTCGTTGAAGCTGCCGAACCAGCCCATGTGACGGGCGCTCGGCGCGTCCGTGCAAGTCCCGGTCTTGCCTAGAATCGGCTCGTCCTGGTTGTAGCCGGCCAACCGCGCGGTCCCGTAGTCCACCGCGCCCTTCATGCCGTCCCTGATGTCTTCCCATCCGTTGGACGCGATCTTGAGCTCGCGCTTCACCTTGGGTTCGAACGTCTCGTCATCCTGCGGCGTGTGCGGATATTGCAGGTAGTAGAGCTTGCCGCCGTTGGAAATCGCGCCCACCAGCGCGGTCAGTTCCAGCGGCGTCATGCTGATGCCGGTGCCGAACGCCGTCATCAGACCGACGCCGCCCATGTCCTTCAGTTCTTTCTCGGGCAGCACGCCCGGCTGTTCGCCGGAAATATCCAGCCCCGCCCTCTCGCCCAGCCCAAGCATCACCGCGTAATCGTGCACGCGGTCGAACCCCAGCCTGCGTCCCAGGACGCTGAAGTACTGGTTGTTCGATCGCGCCAACGCCTGCGTCAGATTGTAGGAGACGTACCGGCTGGTGTAGATGGTGGTGTTCTTGCTGAC
>JBBIQR010000001.1:61806-73145 GCA_037442245.1 Candidatus Solibacter sp.
AGCTTGATCGTCGAGCATGGAATGAATCCGCCGCGCAGCGCCAGTTTCTGGTTGACGATGGTCAGCACCCTGCCGGTGGTCGGGTCCGCCACCACGACGCTGCCGTCGTACCCGCCGAGCGCGGCAACGGCGGCGCGGCGCACCGCCAGATCGTCGCCGTCGATCACGTCCCCGATTGTCGGGTCCACCGGAGGCGGAGCCGGCCGCCGTACGGTCCTCTTCCGGGTCCCCGTGGCGGCGGATTTCTTCGCCGGGCTCTTTTGCGTGGTCGCGGCAACGGAAGCCAGTTGCAGCAGGCTGATTACGGCGAGTGGTACGGCTATGAGTCTCTTCATGCGCGGCGACTACCCGGACGCGGCCCGGAGCGCACCGGATCGCCGCGTCGTGTGGTTTTCACATCCGACCCAGGTATTATCCCCAATCGCTTTTCCCCCCGTCAATATGACTTTGGTGCGCCCTGGGGCGATGCTTCGGGTAGACAATACTCTAAACGATGCGAACCCACTTCGGAATCATCGCCGCCCTGGCAGCGGCGCCCCTCCTCGCCCAGACCGGCGCGGCGCCGGCGGGCGGCGCGCGCGCCTGGCCGGCTTACGGCGGAGTCCCGGCGGGTACCCGCTACTCCCCGCTCCGGCAGATCGACCGCGGCAACGTGAGCCGCCTGCGCGTCGCCTGGACCTACGACACCGCCGACGGCGCGGGCGACCCGCAGACCCAGCCCATCGAGATCGGCGGCGTGCTCTACGGAATCACCCCCACTCACAAAGTCGTAGCCCTGGATGCCGCGCGTGGAACCTTGCGCTGGCGTTTCGATTCGGGGATCGCCGGGCGCGGTCCCGATCGCGGCCTGGTGTACTGGTCCGCCGGCGCGGACCACCGCATTTTCGCCGCGGTGCAAAGCTACATCTACGCTCTGGATGCCGCCACCGGCAAGCCGATTGCAACCTTCGGAACCCAGGGACGCATCGACCTGCGCGAAGGGCTGGGACGCGATCCGGCAAAGCAATCGATCGTGCTCACCACTCCCGGCGTGATCTGGCGCGACCTGCTGATCGTATGCGGACGCATGCCGGAGGCGCTGCCCGCTCCCCCGGGCGATATCCGCGCATACGACGTGCGCACCGGCAAGGAGCGCTGGTCCTTCCACACCATTCCGCGTCCTGGCGAAACGGGTTACGAAACCTGGCCCAAGGACGCATGGACCTATTCGGGCTCGGCGAACAACTGGGCAGGCATGGCGGTCGACGAAAAGCGCGGCATCGTCTTCGTGCCGACCGGTTCGGCGGCGTCCGACTTCTACGGCGCGGACCGCCTCGGCGACGACCTCTTCGCCAATACGCTGCTCGCGCTCGACGCCGCCACCGGCAAGCGGCTCTGGCACTTTCAGGCGGTGCGGCACGACATCTGGGACCGCGACTTCCCCTCGCCGCCGGCGCTGGTCACCGTCCGGCACGGAGGGCGGCTGGTGGACGCTGTCGCCCAAACCACCAAGCAGGGCTGGGTCTATTTGTTCGACCGCGCCAGCGGCGAACCGCTGTTTCCGATCGAGTATCGCGAGTATCCCGCCAGCACCGTGCCGGGCGAAGCTGCCGCAAAAACCCAGCCCCTGCCCACCAGGCCCGCTCCCTACGCCCGCCAAATCCTCACCGAAGAGATGCTGACCCGCCGCACCCCGCAGGCGCACGAATGGGCGCTCGCTAAGTTCCGCGCGATGCGTAGCGCCGGGCAGTTCGTGCCCTTCGGCGCGGACCGCGAGACCGTGATCTTCCCCGGCTTCGACGGCGGCGCCGAGTGGGGCGGAAGCGCCTTCGACCCCGAAAGTCACCTGCTCTACGTCAACGCCAACGACCTGCCGTGGACATCGTCGCTCGCGGAGAACCAGGCGGAGCATTCCGGCCGCCAGTTGTATCTCACCAATTGCGGCGTCTGCCACGGCGAGGGCATGGCGGGCGCGCCTCCCCAGATCCCGTCGCTGCTCGATACCGGCGCGAAGCATACGGCGGCGGAAGTCACCGCCATCGTGCGGCAGGGAGCGGGGCGCATGCCGTCGTTCCCTGCGCTGAGCCGCACCGATCTCACCGCTCTCGTGCAGTACGTGATGAGCCGCGAAAACAAAGAGCTCGCCGGCGCGGAACCCGGCGGCGCCGCCCCCAGGTACCGCTTCACCGGCTACCACAAGTTTCTGGACCCCGACGGCTACCCGGCGGTCGTGCCGCCGTGGGGCACGCTGAACGCGATCAATCTGGATACCGGCGAGTACGCCTGGAAAATCCCGCTCGGCGAGTACCCGGAACTCGCTTCCCAGGGGATGCGGGACACCGGCACCGAGAATTACGGCGGACCCGTGGTGACCGCGGGCGGCCTGCTGTTTATCGCCGCGACTAACTTCGACCGTAAGTTCCGCGCGTTCGATAAGTCGACCGGTAAACTCCTCTGGGAGACGACCCTGCCCATGGCCGGTAACGCCACCCCGGCGACTTACGAGGTCGACGGCAAGCAATATGTGGTGATTTACGCGACCGGCGGCAAGGCGCGCGCGGGCGAACCGCGCGGCGGCGTCTACGTGGCCTTCGCCCTGCCGTGAATCCGGCCGCGGTAGCGTTTGAGCAGGACCGCCGCGAGTCCGCCGCCCGCCAGAATCAGTGCCGATGGCTCGGGCGCGGAAGGACCGGCAGTCGTGTTATAGATGTCCATCGCGGCGATCAGTTAGTCGGTTCCCCCGCCGCCCGGTGTGAATGGATAGAACGTTTCGCTGGCGGCGCCGGCCGTGAATGTCCCGGTGACGTACTGCGGCGCCTGGAACATCGGCTGCCCGTTGGCCACGTTCGTGCCATTGACCCCGATGTTGAGAGCCGCCGACGTAACTCCTCCGTTCACGTCGTAGGTCGTGATGGTGGTGCCGTTGAATGGCTGGTTCGACCAGGGCGCGAAGAACTGTACCCCGTAGTTGTGGAAACTCGCTGCGCCGCCAGGGCGGCCAGAAAAAGCGCGTATCGAAGGTTCAGTGCTGATGGCCGATCCCGCGGCGCCGCGAACCACAAAAACTACAAGGGCGAGGTACTTTCGCATCACAGGGTCCTCCGATGCAGGTGAGGATAGCCGGACGGCGCGCGCGGCGAAAGGTTTTTGGGGTTCGCACCCAGGCTAACGTACTGGTAGATATGAGTTACTCGGCGATCGCGCATTAATGCTAGACTCATAGCTCAAAGCCCGGTTCCGTCATGGCCAGCGCCGGCTTCGCCTCCCCGGAAAACGTTCGCGCTCAGCTTGTGCGCATTCTTGCCGCCGCGGAATTCGCCCCGTTTCCGCGCAGCGCGGCGTTATTGACCTACGTGGTCGAGGAGGCGCTTGCCGGGCGCAACGACTCACTGAAAGAAGCCGTCATCGGCGTCGAGGTATTCGGGCGATCTCCCGGCTACGACCCCAAGGCGGACTCCATCGTGCGCACGCAGGCGCGGCGCGTGCGGGAAAAGCTCGCCGAATACTATCAGGGCGCCGGGCAGGACGATCCCGTCCGGATCACGATTCCCAAGGGCGCCTACATCCCCGAATTCGTCGCAGCGGTCAAGCCGCCCGCCGTACCCGCGGCCCGCGCCAGCCGCCGGATGGCCGTCGCCGCTTTCAGCCTCTGCCTGGCGGCTGCCGGAATCCTGCTGCTCGCATGGCACCGCGGGATTCCGCGCGTGACCACAGTCGGGATCCTCCCGTTTCTCGACCGCGACCCCGCGCACGCGTACGCCGCTCTGGCCGGCGGCCTCACCGAGGATCTGGAGCGCGACCTCTCCCGCGCCCGCGACCTCCGCATCCACGCCCACCCCACCGGTCTGACCCCGGAGGCGCGCGCCGACTACACCGAGGTGGCGCGCAGATTGGCCGTGGACGCGGTGATCGACGGCAGCATCGTCCGCGAAAACGGGGACGCCGAAATTCGCGTCGCCCTGATTCGCGGCGCCGATCGCGCGCTCCTCTGGACCGGCCGCTTTCCCGCCACCGGCGCCATCGGCGGCACCGAACGCCGCATCGAAGACGCGGTGGCCGCCGCGCTCGGGGTCAAACCTCCCGCCCACGCCGCCCACACCGAAAATCCGCGCGCGCACGACCTCTACTTCGCCGGCCGCGCCCTCTGGGCCACCCGCGAACCCGCCAAAAGCCGTCAGGCGATCGCTCTCTATGAAGAGGCCCTCCGCATCGATCCGGAGTATGCGCTGGCTTATATGGGCATCGCCGATGCCTACGCGCTCATGGCCGGCAACGGCCAGATCGAGCCGTACGCCGCCATCGCACGCGGCGTACCCGCCGTGCGGCGCGCGCTCGAACTCGACCCTTCCCTGGCCGAAGCCCACGCCGCCTTCGGCATGCTCTACCTGGCGCAGCGGGACTACCAGAACGCCGCCGGCGAGTATCAGCGCGCCATCGAACTCAACCCCAGCTACGACCGCGCCTATGTCCGCGCCGGTACTCTCCAGTTCTGGTTCGGTGATTTTCCCCAGGCCGAGAAGCTCATCCGCGAGTCGGAGCGCCTCAACCCATACGCCATGTCGCTGCCCATGATCCGCTCCGAGTTGTACTACTACTGGCGCCGGTATGACGATTCGATCACGCTCGCCAAAGTCGTGCTCCAGGCCGATCCCGGCTATGCCACCGCCTACCAGGTGATGGCGCGCGACTACCTCCAGAAAGGTGACGCGCCCCGCGCCGTGGCCGCCGCGCGAGCCGCCGTCGCAAAGTTCCCCGACCGCATGCTCTACGTCTCCGAATTGGCCTCCTACCTGTTTCGCTCCGGCCAGACGCGGGAGGCGGAGAATCTGGCCGCTCTCGTCCTCGAGCCCGGACCGCCGGACGAAGTGGACCCCCTCGTGGTCGCATTGATGTACGCGCGCATGATGGACCGGGAAAAGACGCTCCGCTACCTCGCAGCGGCCTACTCCGCGCGTTCCGTCGACCTGCCTTCCATCCGCTTCGATCCCGCGCTCGATTTCGTGCGCGACGATCCCCGCTACCGCGCCATAGCCGCCAAGGTCACGCCATCCTCCAAGTGACCGGCGACGCAGCCGCCAAAGACGCCCTGCACCATCACCCTTTGGATATAGACCTCGGTCCTCGCGCCGCGCTACCCCCTTCCTGACGTGCGCGAAAGACGCCCGTAACCTCATGATATGTAACGGGTTTGTCCTGGTACCTGGGTCATATGACCAAAAGGCACTTGCTGGACTCCGGCGGCTTTTGGCAGGATTCATTCGTACCGCAGCGTGGTGATCCACGGGTGCCGGTTACCGGGCCGATCGAGCCCGATGCACAGGCCGGGACCGAACCAATCGGCGGGATTTTAGCAGTCTTACAGGCAAGGAGCCATTCGTCTATGTGTGCGCAGGTACATGCGGGGAAGAGGGTTATGTATTCGCTTTTGCAGCGATTTAGCAGGGATCTGTTGTGGGCCGCGGCGGCGCTGTCGATGTTATCCGGGGCCGCCGGCCGGGCGGACGCCGCGGTTGCCGTTCAGCTTTCGCCGGCGGCCGCCAAACTCGTCTCCGGGCAGAATATGGGCTTCCTGGCTCTGCTCTCGGGGACCAACGATACCCGCGTGATCTGGAAGGTCAATGGTGTCACCGGCGGTTCCGCCGCCACCGGCACGATTTCCAGCGCCGGCAGTTACACCGCGCCGGCCCAGATTTCGTCGGTTGTCACAATCACGGTCGCGGCGCAAAGCGTCGCCGACCCCACTCAGTCCGGGACGGCATGGATCACGGTGGCCCCGGCAATCACGGTGACGCCCGTCGCGGTCAGCGTCTCTCCCGCCTCCGCGAGCCTCGCCGCCGGACAAACCCGGCAGTTCAGCGCCACGGTGACCGGAACCGCCAACACCACCGTCGCCTGGCAGGTGAACGGACAGCCCGGTGGAAGCCCGGCCGTAGGAATCGTGTCCTCGACCGGCGCCTACACCGCCCCAACCGTCATCGCAAGCGCGAGTTCGGTGACCGTGACCGCCACCAGCATCGCCGACACGTCCAAATCCTCCTCGGCGAGGGTCGCGCTCGCCGCGGCGGCCCAACCCCTTAACCTCGTGCCTTCCAGCGTGAACCTGCCGGCGGGCGGTTCGCAGCAGTTCACCGCCAGCATCGGCGGAGTCCCTACCACCGCGGTCCGATGGTCGCTGAGCGCGCAATCCGGCACCATCTCGAGCAGCGGATTGTACGCGGCGCCGGCCTCCATCGCCTCGGCACAGACCGTGACCGTCACCGCCACCAGCACACAGACCAACGCGACCGCCAACAGTGTCGTCGGACTCGCGCCGGGCGCCGCGCCCCTCAGCGGCGGCCTCGTTGCGGTTCCAACCCCGGCGGTGAGCGCCAATCTCCTCGTGAACCCGGGCTTCGAACAGGGCAAGACCGGGTGGACCGACAACGGATTCACCATCGATACCACCGTCTCCCACAGCGGCGCCGCGAGCCTGCGGGTGGTCAACCCCAACCTGATCCCGTACGCCCAGAGCGCCTCGCAAACCCTGGCCCTCAAGATGGGCGTCTACAACTTTGGCGCATGGATCAAGGTGAGCGCGCTGGCTGCCACCACCGGGCAGGGCGTGCGGCTCTGCCTGGGAGCGCCGGTTTCGTTCCCGCATACCCTGACCAACGCCTGCACCAATGTCGTCAAAGGCACGGCCGATTGGCAGTACGTCGAATCCACCAGCATCGCGCTGCCGCAGGACAGCAACGCCGCGGTGCTGATCGACGCCTATGGCGATCCCGACGGCACCGCCTGGATCGACGACGTCACCGTGACGCGCTCGCAGTTCCCCGTCCAGAGTTTCCTGCTGTACCCGAACTACCGCGGCCTGCTCTTCGACGATCAGCCGCAGATCGCGCGCTTCAACGTGACCGTGGATCCGCCCGCCGGGACGCTGCTGACCGACTACCACGTCAATCAGGTGGTCACCGACGAGGTCACCGGGGCCGTCGTCTCGAGCAATTCCTATACGCCCGAAGCCTCGATGAATCTCACGGCGGACTTCACCAGCCTGCTTTCCGGCCGGCCCTACCGCGTGACGTTCGCCCTACAGAAGTCCGGCTATACCTACACCTATCCCGCCTACCGGATCATCCGGACGCCGGCCTCGGCGCGCGCCTCCATGGCGGTCAGCTTCGACGCCCAGAACCGTTTCCTGCTCCACGGGCGTCCGGCTTTCCTGCTCGGCGTGTACGATTCCGGCATGGGCTACGCCGCGGACGAGGCCACCTGGACAAATCTGTTCACCACCAGCCGGCGCCTGTTCGAGTTGCCCATCAACTTCTATCTCAACTACTGGTACGGCGGCGCGGCCAACGCTTCCATGCTCCCGATGATGAACGTGCTCGGCGGCCACGGCATCTACAACCTGACCAACGCCAATTGTTTCTCGCACAACACCGTGGAGCAGATGGGAGGAAGCTGGTTCACCAGCAGCACCGATGCCGTCATCCAGCAGCGCGCCGCGCACCCCTACTTCGGCGGTTTCTACGCCGCCGACGAGTGCATCCCCAGCCTGGTGCCGGACGTCTTCGGCCACACCCTCGACATGAAGCGGCTCGATCCCGGCGGGGCCAATCTCGGCGTCATGCTCCCCGATGCCAACGTGCCCCAGTGGCGCGACGCAGTCGACATCCTGGCGACCGATCCGTATCCGATGTACGGCGCCGAGCCGGCCACCGGCTATCCCTTCGTCCAGGTCGCCGATGGCGCCGCCGCGACGCAGCGCGCGCTGCTGGGCAGCCGCCCCTTCGCCACCGTCATCCAGTTCTTCCAATTCACCTCGAACAGCCGCTGGCCCACCCAGACCGAACTGCGCAACATGAGCTATGAAGCCATCGTCGGCGGCGCCAACGGCCTGTTCTATTGGAGCCTGGGCGCCGGCGCGCTGGCCTACATCTGCGATGGCAGCGACGCGGCGCACTCGCCCGCCGGCTCCGCGTCCTGGTGCCAGGCCAAGGTCGATGAGTTCACCGCTCTCAAGAACACCCTCATCGAACTGAAGAGCATGGAGCCGGTGCTGCTGCTCAACGATCGCCCCGACCTGCTGACGGCGTCCAGCAACACCGCCATCCGGACGCGCGTCAAGTACGACGGCACCACCACCTACGTGATCGCGTACAACGCGTCCAGCACCCCCCAGACCGCCACGTTTGGCTTCGGCCGCGTGACCGCTCCCGTGACCGTGATGCAGGAGGCGCGCACCGTCGCGCCATCCTCCAACAGCTTCACCGACACGTTCCTCCCCAACGGAGTCCACGTGTACGCCGTGCGCTGAACCGCTCTACGGGGGCGGGCGCTCATTTCGCCTGGCGGGACTGCAGGCGATAGACGCGCGCCCCCCACGCTTCCAGCGAATCGCGCAGTTCTCCATTCCGCAGCGCCATGAATTCGGAGCGCTGCGATGCCTGGACCCCCTCCACCGGCGCCCCGAGTTGCAGCGACACGCTCTGCGAAGTATTGCTCGCGTTGAAAGCGATGACCCACACTACGTCGCGGTTGGCTTTGACCCGCGTCCGGATCGCGGCGTTCGCATTGGCGCGCAGCAGTTCCGGCCGGTCCGGCAGCGCCAGCACCGGCGCCAGGCCCTTCAGTTCCGTGAGCACGGCTTTCAGATCCTCGAACCGGTCGATCCGCGCCTGGCACCAGGACGTGGACCCGGATGGCGAATGCGCCGCGTCGCTGCCGTCGCAGATGTAAGCCAGCGCCCCGCCGCCCAGGCTCCAGTAGAAAAGTCCGCTGGCGCCACCGGCGATTGCCGCATAGCTCATGCTGCGCAGTTCCCCCCGGGTCGGCCAGCGGCTCAAGGAAGTGAACTGGAAGAACTGCACCACGGTGATCACGGGACGGCTCGCCTGCACCGCGCTCACCGCGCGGGCGGTGGCGTCCGCCACCATGCCGAACGGGTAGCCGCCGGACGGCTCCGCCCCATACATCGGGTACGGGTCCGTCGCCACCACGTCCACCGCGTCGCGCCACAGCGGCAGATTCGCGTCCGGCAGCAGAACCCCGAGCGCGATGCTGCCGGGCGCCAGGCTCTTCATCCCCTGGTAATGCCCGAAGACATCGGCGGTCAGCGCCGGCACGCACTCATCGGCCGCATAGAAGCCGCCGAAATACGGATGCGCGGTGCGCTCCCGGACCACGGCGTCCGTACTGCTCAGCAGCCATGTGGCGCCCATCTGCTCCACCGTGTTGCCCGAGAAACAGTTGGCGTTGGTCAGGTTGTAGATGCCGTGCGACTCCAGCACGTCCATCATCGGAAGCATCGAACTGTTGGGCGCCGCGCCGTACCAGTAGTTCAAATAGAAGTTGATGGGCAACTCAAACAGGCGCCGGCTGGTGGTGAACAGATTTGTCCAGGTGGTCTCGTCCGCCGCGTAGCCCATCCCCGAGTCGTATACGCCCAGCACGAAGGCAGGCTTGCCGTGCAGCAGGAACCGGTTCTGGCGGTCGTACGTGACCGGCATCGAGGCGCGCCGCGCGGCCGGCGCCTTCACGATGCGGTACGCCGGGTACGTGTACACCGCGCTTCCATCCGCCCGGCTCAGTTGGAAGGACGCCAGGTACGAGCGCTGTCCGGGAAGCGCGGACAAATCGAGGCTCGCGTCGAACGTCTCCGCCGCCGGGAAGGTCTGCTGCATGACCACCGCGCCCGAAGTCTCGTCCACCACCTTTCCATTCACCTGATAGTCCGATACCGCCGCACCGTCCCGCGCCTCCACCGCGACCGAGAAATCCGCCGTCTGCGGCTGATCGTCGAACATCGTCCCCCGGTAATTCGGATAGCGCAGGAATACCTGCAGCGGCATTTGCTGCCGCGTCACTTCGACGTCGTCGAACCAGGCCGTGCCGTCGGGATCTCCATACGCGTCGAGCAGGACCTGCCCAGTGATGTCCTGCGGGACCACGATACTGTCCGCCTGCAGAAACTGCCAATCGGCCGTGCCCTTCACCGGCGCCGTGCACGCGCTGACCAGGCTGTGCGGGAACGCCACGGGGGCGTTGAAGCAGAGGCGCACGCCCATCCCGATCGTGGCGGCGAGCCCCCTGGTCTTCACCCACACGCCCACTCGATACACGCCCTTCTTCAACGCCAGGTTCTGCGAAGCGGATTGCGTATAGGGAATCGTGTTCGCGCCGGTCAACCGGAAACTGGAGCTGCCGCTGTGCGCGACAGTCGTATCCAGGGTGAATCCGTTGTCGGCCCAGGAGACGGGCTTCCCGGAGGCCGCGGCCGTTTCAAATCCCGGGTTCAGCACCAGGTTGGGCCCGGGGTCGGGCGTCTTCCAGGCGGTAAGCCCGCCTGGCGCGTCGCCCGCGTTCGGCGCACACACGCGCGGCAGGCTCACGATTGCCGTAAAAGCCAGGATCGCTACTGGAGTTCGCATGGCGGACAACCTCCTACGCTCGCGCGGCATCCTTGCTGCCGACCGCGAGAATGGCCGACCCGGCCTGCGCGTGGAAGTGCAGATCCAACACTCCCAGGACGAGCAGCCAGGGGAACATCAACGCGAACAGGAGCGGGTTCGGCGCGTTGTCGCCGATCACGAAGAAGAGATCGAACGCCAGTGTACCGAACACGCCGAACGTGAAGTAGCTGGAGACCACGCGCCCCCCCGCGTCCCGGAATTTTTCATCCAGATCACGCTTGCTGTAGCCGTCGCGGACATGGCCGTAGTCCCGCGTGCTGAAGTGAATCCGCCGCTCCCGCCAGCCGACCAGCGCCAGGTGCCGCCGCTGCGGAATCGAGGGCGATGTGACGATCAGGTGCCCGCCCGGGCGCAGCGCCTGGAACAGGTTGCGGATCACCGCGCGGTCGTCTTCGATATGCTCCAGCACGTCGGAGTTCACGATCAGGTCGAACTCGTCGTCGAAACCGAGATGGGCGAGGTCGCCGACGCGGAACTCGAGATTCTCCAGCCCAAGGTGCCGCGCGGCTTCGATCGCGTAGCGCGCGCGGTCCGCGGAAAGGTCGATCCCCACGACCTGCCAGTTGGGGTGCCGCCGCGCAAGCGCCACCGCCAGGTCGCCGCGCCCCGATCCAGCGTCCAGCACGCGCAGCCGGCGGCGGTCCAGGCCCAGCCGCGAAATCTCGTGCAGCACGTGATTCCCGCGGATTCTGCCCGGAACGTGCAATTCCCCGAAGAGACGGTAGCCCCACCGCTTCAGCGGATTGGGTTCAGAGATCCATTTTTCCTGTCCGTACATGGCAAGTTCCAGCGGAGTGCGTTGCAGCTTGTCCGATCGTCTGCTCCAGCTTCCCTGACTCCCGGGTCTCCTCCCGGTGCGGCCGGAACCAACCGAACTCGATCGACAGGCGTTGCCACACTACC
>JBBIQR010000002.1:0-69794 GCA_037442245.1 Candidatus Solibacter sp.
AAAGCGGTTACGTCGTCAGTGTCGATACGGTGGGCGCCGGCTACCGCGAGCGCGTCATCGCCGTCTCCGGGTCCAGCGCTCGCATGGCCGAAGGATGTAAGGATACGCCGGTCGACAACGTCATCATCGGGATCGTCGACGACGTGAGCCTGGAGTAGCCCCGATGTTTCTCGGCCGCGTCGTGGGATCCGTCTGGTCCACCGTGAAGCACCCGCACCTTACCGGCAAGCGCCTGCTCATCATCCAGCCGCTAACACCGGAGCTCGCTCCCACCGGTAAGCCGCTGGTTTGCACCGATTCGGTAGGGGCCGGCGCCGGCGAGATCATTTACTGGGTCCGCGGCCGCGAAGCGACGCTCCCTTTTCTCCCCGACGAACCCCCGGTGGATACCACGGTGGTCGGCATCGTCGACGAGGTGCATCTCCAGGCGCCGCCGCCGGCGGAGACCCCGCGCAAAGCCCGCAGGAAACCGTCATGCTGATCGCGCGCGTGGTCGGTGAACTCGTCGCCACCCAGAAAAATGCTTCCCACGAGGGACGCAAGCTGCTGCTGGTTCAGCCCCTCAACCTCGACGGCACCGCCCGCGGCGACGCCGTAGTCGCCCTCGACGCCGTCGACGCCGGGATGGGTGACCGGGTCCTGCTCTCGACGGAAGGCTTCAGCGCCATGACCAGCGTCGGCCGCCCGGCCTCACCAATTGACATGTCGGTGATTGGCTTTATCGATCATGTTGAGCTGATTGACGGGGTCCACTGACCGCCGCCGGCGTAAAATCACCGCCAGCAGGATCACCGCGACCGCCAGTTTCAGCGCCTCCAGCCCGACATAGGCGCTGTGCAGCAGCCAGAAGCGCGCCCGTTCCCCGGCCGCCACGTCCGCCGGCAGGTAGTCCAGGGTTTTGCCCATGGCCCCCAGCACCGGCGAGAGGCCGAACCGTTCCAGCGCGGTCAACACCACGAGGGTCAGGGCGAGCGCCAGCGACACCTTGGTCTCCATGGTGCCGAACAGCAGGTAGCTGAAGAAGAACACTCCCAGCACCAGTTGGATGTACTCCCAGCTTTGGAAGAGGCGCTGGTTCTGCTCGGCGATTTCGTAGCGCAGCACCGACTGGGTCGCCGCGCGCCCCAGGGGACGGGTCTGCACCGCAAACGCCGGGTTGCCTCCGTTGATCGCTCCCGGAACGCTCGCGAAACTGTACGCGCCGTACCAGGCCATCAACAGGCCGCCTCCCATCCAGATCCCGATCAGGAGCGAAACGATTCGCCGGTAGTGCATGCAGCGTCAATTGTAACAACTGCGGGCGGAGCCTTTCCCGCGCTTTTTTCCCGCCCCCTCTAAAGTTTTCCCGATTTCTGCCGATCACCGCGCAGTACGAGGTGGTATGCCGGTAATGCAAACGAGGAATTTTGGAACGATCGAATACGCGGCGGATTCGCAGCTCGAGTTTCCGCGCGGACTTCCGGGCTTCGACGAGCGCCGGCTCTTTGTGGCGGTGCGGTTTGTCGAAAGCGATCCCCTGATCTATCTGCAAAGTATCGAGGATCCGGGGCTGTGCTTCATTACCATGCCGGTGCTGGCCGTCGATCCCGCCTACCGGTTGCGGCTTGCGGGAGAGGATTTGAACGAAATCGGCCTATCCGGCGCGCGCCAGCCGAAAATCGGCGAGGATGTCTTCTGCCTGACGGTCCTGTCGATCCGCGAGACCGGGCCGACGGCGAACCTGCTGGCCCCGATCGTGATCAATCTCAAAACCCGGCGCGCGGTGCAGGCGATCGCTCCCGAGGGCGGCTACTCGCATCAGCACGAGCTGCTGCCCGCCGAGTCGCTCGTATGCTAGTGATGTCGCGCCGCCAGGGCGAGACGATCCTCATCGGCGACAAGATTGAGATCGTGATCGCCCACATCGGGCGATCGCGGGTCAAGGTCGGCATTCGCGCGCCGCGGGAATTGCCGGTGGTCGCCCGCGAGGTGAAGCTGGTGCGCGACGAGAACGTCGCCGCCGCGGGCGCCTCGCCCGGAGCGGTCCGCGGGATCCACGCGCGCCTGCCCGCTCCGCTCACCCCGAACCGGGACCCCGAGCCGGGGTTCCTAGCCGGACCGCGACCATGAGGAAGCGCCCGAAAATGAACGGTTTCAACCTGCCCCTCAACAGGACGTCCGCGACGAAATAAAGAAAGGATTTCTCTCCATGTCGTTCTCGATTCAGACCAACGTCAACTCGCTCATCGCGCAGGAGAACCTGCGCGTCAACACCAACTTCCAGAATCAGACCATTCAGCGGCTCACCAGCGGCTACCGCATCAATTCCTCGGGCGACGACGCCGCGGGTCTGGCCATTGCCAACAAATTCCGCAACGATACCGCGGAATTGAGCCAGGGCGTGCGCAACGCCAACGACGGCATCAGCGCGCTGCAGATCATCGACGGCGGCATGAACAACATCAGCAAGATGCTCGACCGCCTGAAGACGCTGGCCACCCAATCGGCATCCGCGACCTTCACCGGCGACCGCAGTGTACTCAACAGCGAGTACCAGAGTCTGATTACCGAAATCGACCGCCAGGCGCAGGGCATCGGACTCGCCACCGGCGGGCACTTCGTCGCCAAAATGGGCGTGTATGTCGGCGGCGGCGCCAACTCGGCCGGCACCGCGGATACGGCCAACGGAACGATTCAGCTCGATTTGTCCAACTCCGCCGTGGATACCAAGGCGCTGGCGCTGCGCACCTCGGATTTCGAGGTCGCCACCAAGTCCACGGTCGACATCGGATCCGGTTCGGCGACCGGCGTCGCCAACATCGCCACCGCCAACAGCGGGGACGCGGGTGTCGCGACGTTCAATCTGGCCGGCCCGGCTTTTTCCGGGATCCAGTTGAGCGTCAATATTTCCGGCCTCACCACGCCGCAGAGTGTCGCCGACGCCATCAACGCCGCCATCAACGTGGCAGGCAACTCCAATACGGCGTTCCGTGACGCTTCCATCGCGGCGTCCGTGAATACCAACTCCGACGGCACGCAGCAGCTCGCTTTCTCTTCTACCAAGAGCGCCTTCCAGGTCCAGGCTGGCACCAAGACCGCCAACGCGCTGCTCGGCAACTTTCAGACCGGGTCGACCGTCCCGGGCACGGGCGCCGCTGTGACCGGCACGCTTCTGGGCGCCACGATGACCGCCGCTGGAGCCGCCGGGGCCGAAGCAGTCAAACTCCAGGTCACGCTCAACGGCACCGCTCACCTGTTCAGCGTCACGATCAGCAACAGCGATCCGGTCGCCACCCTGCTGACCGACGTCACCAGCGCCACCGACGGCGGCGGCAGCACGCTGGCTCAGCTCGGCGTCACCGTGACCAACAACGGCGGCAAGCTCCAGTTCGTAAGCCCGGCCGCGACGTCGATGCAGGTGGCCGTCGCCGGCGACCAGAACAACTCGCTCGGGCTGGGCACCTGGCAGGCCGATTTCGCTACCAAGAGCTACGCCGGAACCGTAGCCAGCGGCACGTACGGCGCGGGCACGGCGGTGGTCGAATTCTCCGTCAACGGCGGCGACAAGATCGCGGTCAGCGTCAACACCGCTTCGGCCGCGACCGTAGCCTCCTCGCTCACGAGCGCCATCGCCAACAACGCCACACTCACCGCGGCGGGCATCACGGCGGCAGCGGGCGTGAGCCTGGCCATCGCCAGCACGACCACCAACTTCCGGGTCAACGTGGCGTCTTCGACGCTGGCCGGATTCGACATGCACCTGGGCGGGGCCACCAACGCCGTCGGCACGGCGTCGGTAGCGTACAGCACCGTGCTGCCCACGCAGAGCGACCAGAATGAAGCGTCCGGGGCGGCGCAGACCGGTCTGGGCGCCAACAACGATGTGTTCAGCTTCTCGAAGCTGGTGAACCAGGGCGATCAGCAGACCCTCAGCTTCAGCGCCATGGATTCCACCGGCGCGTTGCAGGCCACCGCCATCACGCTCAATACCACCAACGCAGGGTCGCTCGATGCCGCCATCAGCGCCCTCAACACCCAGTTGCAGAGCAACTCCACGCTCAAGAACATCGTGGCGGTGAAGGAGATGAATCAGGTGGGTACGGCGGAGGGCATCCGCTTTGTCAGTTCGCTCTCCAACTTCAGCGTGAAAGTGGGCAACGCGACCAACTTCACCAACGCCAACCCGGTCGGCATGTACGACGGCACTTCCGGGGCGACTTCGAAGCAGGGGGTCACGGTCAACTCCTCGGCCAGCGGCGCCATGGACATCACCACGATCTCCGGCGCCCAGGAAGCGGTTGTGGCCCTTGGCAGCGCGGTACAGAAGCTGGGTGGCGCGCAGGCCGCGGTCGGAAAGGGACAGAACCAACTCAACTACGCGATTGGCCTGGCGCAGTCGCAGATTTCCAACTTCAGCGCCGCCGAATCGCGCATCCGCGACGCCGACGTGGCCGCCGAAGCCGCCAACCTGACCAAGGCCCAGGTCCTGCAACAGGCCTCGATGGCCGCGATGGCACAGGCCAATTCCGCTCCGCAGGCAGTGCTTTCGCTCCTCAAGGGCTAATCGAACCAAGCCTGGGCCTGCCCCCCGCCGGCCCAGGCGTCTTTCCTTCTGACTTCTGACTTCTGACTTCTGACTTCTAGCCTCTAGCTCCCAGCTCCTCCCCCTCCGATTCAAGTTTTCCTCCACCCACCCGATAAGTCCAGTTGAATCCGGCAAGATGCCGGAGCGAACCACGAAAGGATTTCACCATGTCGTTTTCGATTCAAACCAACGTCAACTCTCTCATCGCGCAGGAGAACCTGCGCGTCAACACCAACTTCCAGAACCAGACGATCCAGCGCCTGACCAGCGGTTACCGGATCAACTCCTCGGGCGACGACGCGGCCGGCCTGGCCATCGCCAACCAATTCCGCAGCGACACGGCGGAATTGACGCAGGGCGTGCGTAACGCCAACGATGGCGTGGCGCAGTTGCAGATCATGGACGGCGGCATGAACAACATCAGCAAGATGCTCGACCGCCTCAAGACTCTGGCGACGCAATCGGCTTCGAGCACGTACACCGGCGATCGCAGCGTGCTGAACAGCGAGTATCAGACGCTGGTCACGGAAATCGACCGCCAGGCGCAGTCCATCGGGCTGGCCACGGGCGGGCACTTCGCGGCCAGCATGGGGGTGTACATCGGCGGCGGTGTGAACGCGGCCGGTGTCGCCGACACGGGCAACGGCACGGTGACCTTGAATCTGGCCAACTCGGTGGTGGATTCGAAGGCGCTCGGCCTGCGCACGTCGGACTTCGAAGTCGCCACCGCGGCGGGAACCGATATCGGGGCCGGCTCGACCACCAGTGTCGCGGCCATCGCAGCGAACTCTTCCAACGGCGGCACGGTCGCGACCTTCAATCTCTCCGGATCGGGATTCTCCGGCGTCCAGTTGAACGTCGATATCGCCGGTCTGTCCACCCCGCAGAACGTGGCCGATAAGATCAACGCCGCGATCGCGGTTGCAGGCAACGCCAACACCAACTTCCGCGGCGCCGCGATCAGCGCGTCGGTCAAGACCAACTCCGACGGCACGCAGCAGCTCGTTTTCGCGTCCACCGGCAGCGCCTTCCAGGTTCAGGCGGGGTCCAAGACCGCCAACGCGCTGCTCGGTAACTTCCAGACCGGCGCGACCTCGCCCGGCACCGGAGCCGATGTCACCGGCACGTTCCTGGGGGCTACCATGACCGCGGCGAGCGCTTCCGGAGCCGAAGCCGTCAAACTCCAGGTCACGCTCAACGGCACGGCCCACCTGTTCAGCGTCACGATCGCCAACAGCGATCCGGTCGCCACCCTGCTCACCGACGTGACCAGCGCGGTCGATGGCGGCGGCAAGACTCTGGCCCAGAACGGCGTTACCGTCACCAACAACGGCGGCAAACTGCAGTTCGTCGGCCCGGCGGCGACCTCCATGCAGATTGCGGTCGCCGGCGACCAGAACAACTCGCTCGGGCTGGGCACCTGGCAGGCCGATTTCGCTACCAAGAGCTACGCCGGAACCGTAGCCAGCGGCACGTACGGCGCGGGCACGGCGGTGGTCGAATTCTCCGTCAACGGCGGCGACAAGATCGCGGTCAGCGTCAACACCGCTTCGGCCGCGACCGTAGCCTCCTCGCTCACGAGCGCCATCGCCAACAACGCCACACTCACCGCGGCGGGCATCACGGCGGCAGCGGGCGTGAGCCTGGCCATCGCCAGCACGACCACCAACTTCCGGGTCAACGTGGCGTCTTCGACGCTGGCCGGATTCGACATGCACCTGGGCGGGGCCACCAACGCCGTCGGCACGGCGTCGGTAGCGTACAGCACCGTGCTGCCCACGCAGAGCGACCAGAATGAAGCGTCCGGGGCGGCGCAGACCGGTCTGGGCGCCAACCAGGATGTCTTCAGCTTCTCGAAGCTGGTCAATCTGGGCGATCAACAGACGCTGAGCTTCGGCGCGACCGATGCCACCGGAGCGCTGCAATCGACCTCGATCACGCTCAGCACCACCAACGCGGGGTCGCTCGATGCCGCCATCAGCGCCATCAACACCCAGTTGCAGAGCAACACCACGCTCAAGAACATCGTGGCGGTGAAGGAGATGAACAAGGCCGGTACGGCCGAGGGCATCCGCTTCGTCAGTTCGCTCTCGAGCTTCAACGTGAAGGTGGGCAACTCCACGAACTTCACCAACGCCAACCCGGTCGGCATGTACGACGGCACTTCCGGGGCGACGTCGAAGCAGGGGGTCACGGTCAACTCCTCGGCCAGTGGCACCCTGGACATCACCACCATCAGCAACGCTCAAACGGCCGTGGTCGCCCTCGGCAACGCGGTGTCGAAGCTCGGCAGCGCGCAGGCCGCGGTGGGCAAGGGGCAGAACCGGCTCAACTACGCGATTGGCCTGGCACAGTCGCAGATTTCCAACTTCAGCGCTGCCGAATCGCGCATCCGCGACGCCGACGTGGCCGCCGAAGCCGCCAACCTCACCAAGGCCCAGGTCCTGCAGCAGGCCTCGATGGCTGCGATGGCCCAGGCCAACTCCGCTCCTCAGGCAGTACTCACGCTGCTGAGGGGCTAACCGCAACCCTGACCCCGGCGGGAGGGGCGACTCTCCCGCCGGCCGATTTTCGCCCGACGGGGGCTAAAGTTCCGGGCCGAACCTGACGAATAGTCTGTTCGGCCCTGGAGTCGTTTATGTCCACTTCCACCAGCGCGATTTTCA
The DNA here is from genome assembly GCA_037442245.1 of Candidatus Solibacter sp. Taxonomy (GTDB): domain Bacteria; phylum Acidobacteriota; class Terriglobia; order Bryobacterales; family Bryobacteraceae; genus Solibacter. The sequence goes on from JBBIQR010000002.1 coordinate 7,231, forward strand.
GCGGCAACAGCCGCTACTCCTCGGATTTCCAGGCGGTCATCGACCGCTCCGTCGCCATCGCCTCCCTGCCGATTACGGCGATGAACAACGAAAAAACGGCCCTCACCAGCCAGACGACGGCGCTGAACGACCTGCAAACCAAGTTCACCGCGCTGCAATCGGCGGTCAACGGCATTTCGACCGCCCTGAGCGGGTCCTCCTTCCAGGCCACGGTCTCGGATCCCACGAAGGTTTCGGTCACGCTGGGCGATGGCGCCCTCGAAGGCAACTACTCGATCCAGGTGCTGGACGCCGGGGCTTATGCGACCAGCCTCAGTACGGCTACCTGGACCACCGATACCGCCACCCACACTTACCAACTCTCCCTCGGCGGCACGACTTACAGCCTCTCCCCGGCCGACAACTCCTCCGCCAGCGTCGCCGCCGCCATCAATACGCAATATGGCGACAAGGTGAGGGCCACGGTGGTCAACGTGGGTAGCGGCGCCAGTCCCGATTACCGCATCTCCCTGCAAGCTTCCACCCTGGGCGCCCTCACTCCCGACATCCTCGATAACGGCGCCAGCCTGCAAAACCAGCAGACCGCCGGCGTACAGGCCCACTACATCGTCAACGGTTCGGGCAAGGACGTTTACAGTTCCACCCGCACGGTCACGGTCGCCACCGGCATCACCCTGAACCTGCTGGCCAGTTCGGCCGGCACCCCGACCAACATCACGGTCACCCGTTCGACGTCCGCCCTCAGCACCGCCCTCTCCACCTTTGCGGACGCCTACAACGCGGCCGGCAACGCACTCGATCAGCAGCGCGGACAAACCGCCGGGGCGCTCTCCGGACAGTCCATCGTCACCGACTTGCAGGAGGTGCTGCGCAGTCTGGCCACCTACACTACTTCGGGCGCTGTCGGCAACCTCGCGGCCCTGGGTCTGGAACTGGACCAGAACGGCAAGATGAGCTTCAACTCCTTCTCGCTCATGGGGGCGGATCTGGGTAATTCCTCCGGGGTGACGGCCTTCCTCGGCAGTTCCAGCAGCGGCTTCCTGCAAGCCGCGACCAACGCCATGAACTCCGTCGAAGATACCACCACGGGGCTCATTCCCACGGCTCAGGCCAGTATCACGAGCCAGTCTTCGCACCTGGATCAATCCATCGCGGACCAGCAGTCCCGCGTGGATGCCATGAAGACGCAATTGACCCAGCAGATCTCCTCGGCCGACGCCCTGATCGCGTCCATGGAGCAGCAGTACAACTACCTCTACGGCCTGTTCTCCGCGATGCAGACCGCCAACCAGCCGTACAAGTGAGGACCAGCATGAATCAGCCCGATACCATCCGCCAGGCCATCGCGCGCGGCGATTACCCGGCAACCCTCGAAGCCTGGCAGAGCTACACCGCCACGCTCGAAAGCGAACTCCGCACGGGCGCGCTGCCGGACACCGCGTGGGGCGAATTCGAGAGGCTGTACCGGTGGTGCCGGGAGGTCCTGCTGTGCGCCCGCGCCCACGCCACTCTCCGTCTCAACGTCCTGCACGCGGCCGGCGCCTACGCCCCGGCCCCCGCCACCCGCTCCCCCATCCTGCGCAAAGACCTCTAAAGGCGGGGATCTCCCTCTTTGGTGCCTGCAAACGTTTGCCGCATCCCGATCCGCGCGTTATACTGCCTCTCATGCCGGTGACCATTAAGGACGTCGCCCGGGAATCGGGGGTAAACGTGTCCACCGTGTCCCGCGCCCTCAACGGGGAATACGGAGTCCATACGGAAACTCGAGAAATGGTGGCTGCCGTCGCGCGCCGCCTCGGCTATCGTCCCAACCGCGTGGCACGCGGCCTGGTGACCGGCCGCTCCCACACCCTGGCGCTGGTCGTCAGCGATATCCGCAACCACTTCTTCGCCGAAGTCGCCCGCGGAGCCGAGGACGCCGCCTGCCGCGCCGCCCACGACCTGATTCTCTGCAACAGCGATCTGGACCCCGATAAGCAGACCCGCTACCTCCAGTCGCTGCTGGAAAAGCGCGTCGATGGGATCCTGATCAACTCCGTCGCGGTGCTCAGCAAGACCCAGCAGGAACAACTCGCCGCGATGGATGTCGCGATTGTCCTGCTCAACCGGACCGCTCCGCGCGGCGCCTTCTCCAGCGTCTGCGCGGACAACCGCCGCGGCGGCAAACTCGCCGCCGAGTACCTGCTCGGGCTCGGCCACCGCCATATCGCGCACCTCACCGGTCCCCGCCATCACGGCAATATGACCGACCGCGCCCGCGGCTTCATCCGCGCCCTGGTCACGGCCCCGCGCCCGGTCGACCCGATCGTCATTTACGGCCGCAACGATTTCACCGGCGGCTACGAAATGGGGCGTGAACTTCTCGCCCGGCACCCCGGCGCGACCGCGGTTTTCGCTGCCAGCGATGCCATGGCCTTCGGCGCCATGCGCGCGTTCACCGAGGCCGGCCGCCACATCCCCGACGACGTTTCCGTGGTCGGCTTTGACGATACCGAACTTGCCGCCATCGTCAACCCGTCGCTCACCACCATCTACCAGCCGAAATACGAAATCGGCGAAGCCGCGGTCGAGATTTTGCTGCGCCACGCCGGGCGCAACAAGAACCTGCCTCCGGAACACCGCGTTTTCGACGTCCGTCTGGTGGAGCGCCAATCCTGCAAGCCCGCCGCCCGATGACGCCGGTTTCACAGGGAGACGCGCCCTATGCGTGACGCCATCGCGCGCAACTACGCGCGGATCCGGCCGTACCTGCGGCGCACTCCGGTGGTCACCGTGGACGCCGCCGATTTCGGACTCCCACCCTCGCCGCTCTCCCTCAAGCTCGAGTTGATGCAGTACACCGGCTCCTTCAAGCCTCGCGGCGCCCTGACCCATCTGCTCACCCGTCCCGTGCCCGCCGCCGGGGTGGTCGCGGCTTCCGGCGGCAATCACGGGGTCGCCGTCGCCTGGGCCGCGATGCGCACCGGCCACCCGGCCCGCATCTTCGTCCCCGCAGTCGCTTCGCCCGCCAAGATGGATCGCATCCGCTCCTACGGCGCAAGCCTTACGGTCACGGGGGAGCGTTACCACGACGCCCTCGTTGCCAGCGAGCGCTTCGCGGCCGAATCCGGCGCCATGAGCGTCCACGCCTACGACCAGCCGGAAACCATCCTCGGCCAGGGCAGCACCGGCCTGGAGTTTGAAGAGCAGGACCCTGACCTCGACACCCTCCTGGTGGCTTGCGGAGGCGGCGGCCTGATCGGCGGTGTCGCCGCCTGGTATCAGGGACGCGTGCGCATCACCGGCGTCGAACCCGCCGCCGCCCCCACGCTTTACCGCGCGCTGGCCGCCGGGTGCCCGGTCGATTGCGAAGCCGGCGGCATTGCGGCCGATTCCCTCGCCCCCAAACGCGTCGGCGCGCTCATGTTCCCGATCGCCCAAAAGTGGGTCGAGCGGGTCCTGCTGGTCACCGACGACGAGATCCGGGCCGCGCAGACCGCCCTCTGGGACACGCTCCGCATCGTCGCCGAACCGGGTGGCGCCGCCGCGTTCGCCGCGGTCCTCGCCGGCCGCTACACGCCCGCGCCCGGCGAACGCACGGGAATTCTCGTCTGCGGCGCCAACACCACCGCGGTCAAATTCTGAAAGCTAACCGCGCGACCTACGTGCCGGCGCCCGCCGCGCACCATAGCGATTTGGCCTCGATCACCGCCGCCGCTCCCGCCGGCACGTACTCCTTCCACCCGGCGTCCCCCGTCTGTATCATCTTCAGCACATCCCCCGGACTCACGTGCAACTGCGCGGTCCCGGCGCCCTTGACCGGCACAATCAGCCCGTTTTCCAGCAGGTGCCTGTAGAGATGTTGCAGACGCGGCGCCACCGCCAGCGTCTCCGCCTCCTCCAACTCTCCCGTGGCAGTCACCGTCGGGTACGCGTACACCTTCGCCTTCCCCTGGAATAACCGTCCGATCCCTTCGAGAATCCCGCCCATCAGATCCCCGTAGTATTGTTCGTCGAAGACCTCGCGCAGCGTGGGCACCCCCACGGCGAATCCGATCGCCTCCTGCGTACACTGCCGCAGGTACGTGGTCACGCAATCGAACCGGGTGTGGTTGGAGATCATCACGGTATGGCCGAGCGCGCCCAGCATGTCGGCGCGCAGCAGGAAATCCCGGTGATCGATCGCCGCGCCCGACATCAGGTTCTTGAGGGTCATCTCCATCACGGCAACCGGTTCGCCCGCCGCCCCGTCCGCCTGCCGGACGCCTTGCTTGGCCGCCTCCAGCATCGCCAGTGTCACATTGGTCACCGGACGGAAACTCCCGCGCTCGATGGCCACCCGGCGTCCGTGCAGAAGCTCCGAGCCCTGCACGACCTCGCCCGCCGCCGTGAACATCGCCGAATCGGTCAGCCCCTGCTCCACCAGTTGCAGGCTCATGAGGCGGTTGTCCACGCCGGCGAACGCGGGCCCGGAGAACTTGATCATGTCGATCTCGATCCGCCTACGGTCGAGCCCTTCCATCAATCCGCGGATCAGTTCCGCCGGATCGTCGTGCCGCGTGAACGCTCCGTAAATGAGGTTCACGCCGGCCAGCCCGACCGCTTCCTGCTGGCTCACCGCGAACGCGTCCTGCAGTTCGATGTGGATGATCAGTTCCGACGGCTCCGACCGCGGCCGGTCCTGGAACCGCACACCGAGCCACCCGTGCCCGCCCGGCGGACGCCGCGACCCGTGGGTGGCCACCGTGTCGGCGAACACGAAGAACGCCGTCTCCGCGCCGCGCTTGGCGTCCAACTGTTGCACCAGTTGGCGGTACTCGCCGTCCAGCATCGCCTCCAGACGCTCCCGGCTCACGTAGCGCGGCGTCGGACCGTACAGCCCGTCGCTCACGCCCATCGCGTATGCCGAAATCGACTTGGCTACCGTGGCCGAGGCTTTGCCGACGTGAAAGAACCAGCGCGCCACTTCCTGCCCGGCGCCGATCTCCGCGAACGTCCCGTGCCGCGTGCCATCCAGGTTGATCTCCAGGGCTTTCTTCTGCGCGCTGTGCGCACTTCCGTTCATGCGTTCCCCCTCCAATGAGACTCGGGCGATCTTACCGCGCCGCGGGCGTCATCACACCCATGCGGGTCAGTTCCTTCTTCAGCGGCTCCACACTGCGCGCGAAGATCATCTTGTAGGCGGAGCAGAAGTAGTCCAGGTCTTCGAACCGGCGCCGCGGGCCGTGCCGGAACTTCGGGCATCCCCCATGGCAGAGCGACTGCCATTCGCAGACCTGGCACTCGGCGTGCGCAATCGTCTTTTTCGTCGCGAATGAGTACCGCTTGGTACGCCGCGCGATTTCGGTCCAGGAATCCTCGTTGGTGTTCCCCAGCTTCCACGGATTCTCCACGAAGAAGTCGCACGGATACACGTCGCCGTTGTACTCGACCACCACGTAGCTATCGCAGGTTTCGTGCATGGTGCAATTGCCGGGCTTCTGCCCGGCCACGGCTTCGGCGATGTTGTCGAACGCCCGGATCCGCACCTTGCGCCGGTCCGGCCACCACAACTCGAACATCTCCACCAGGAAGCGGCCGTACTGCTCCGGCGTGATCGTGAACGGCAGCCGGTTGCCCAGCCCGTCGAACTCCGCCAGCGGAATGAACTGGATGTTGTCCACCCCGATCGACCGGTAAAAGCGGTACAGTTCCTTGGGCTTCTCCACGTTGGCCGAGCTCAGCACGCACAGGATGTTGAACTCGACGTGGTTGGCCTGTAGCGTCTCCACGCTCTGCATCACGCGCTTCCAGGTGCCCCGCTTCTCCTTGTTGAACCGGTAGAGGTCGTTCACTTCCTCGGGGCCGTCCAGCGATACGCCGAGCAGCCAATTGTATTGGCGGAAGAGGTCGCACCAGCTTTTGTCGATCAGCACCGCGTTGGTCTGTAGCGCGTTGCTCACCGCCTGGTTCGAGCGCCCGTAGCGCTGCTGGAACTCGACCAGCTTTTCGAAAAAGGCCAGCCCGGCAAGCGTCGGCTCGCCGCCCTGAAACGCGAACACGCTGTTGGGGTAGGAGTAGAACAGGTAAGTATCGACCAGGCGTTCCAGGGTCTCCAGGGTCATGCGCCGTCCCGGCAGCGCGCTGTACGGGTCGGCTTCGCGGTCGAGGTAGAAGCAGTACTCGCAATCCAGGTTGCACACGGCGCTGGCGGGCTTGATGAGGAGCGAGGTGATGCGCGGCGCCGGGCCGGACTCGTAGATCGGAAGCTGCGTCATGCCTGCCCTATCATATCAGCGCCTCCGGGCGGCGCCCGCCGGTGTCCGGCTAGCGTCCCTTTACATCGGCCAGCCACTTTTCGGCCAGGGTGGCCAACTCGTCGGCGATCTCGGGATGGCTGTGCCGCTGATTCACGCTCTCCCCGGGATCCTCCGTCAGGTTGGAAAGGAACAGGGCGTCATCGCCGGTCAGTGGCTTGTTGCCCTCGGGCGTGCCGTCGTAGGTCTTGCCGTCCTTCACCAGTTTCCAGGCGCCGCGGCGCACGGCGAGTTGTCCGCCCTGGTGCCAGAAGATGGCCTCGTGGCCGCGGTAGCCGCCTGCCAGCGCGTCGAAGCCGTCCAGGGTCCGGTCCTGCGGCAGCGGCGCTCCGGTTGCGGCGGCGATCGTGGGCAGGATATCCAGATGGCTCCCCACCCCGGTGGCGAGTTTGCCGCGCGGCACGACCCCGGGCCAGTGCATCACCATCGGCACGTGCATCCCGCCGTCGAACGCGCTGAACTTATTGCCGCGGAAGGGCGCGTTATTGCCCGCCGTGGCGGGCTTGTTGTTCAACCCGGCGCGCGCCTCCCGGGTGGCGCCGTTATCGCCCGTGAACAGGATCAGGGTGTGGTCCAGCAGGCGCAACTCGCGCAGGGTCTGGACCACCTGCCCGACGCCGTCGTCCAGCGCGGAAAGCATCGCCGCATACATGCGCCGCTCCGGCGCGAGGTCCGGGAACCGCTCTACATACTTCCGCGGCGCGTGAATCGGGTAGTGTACGGCGTTGAACGGCAGGTAGCAGAAGAACGGATCGGCGCGGTGCTCGCGGATGAATGCCACTGCCTCGCGCGCGAACATCTCGGTGGTGTACTGGCCGTCTTCGAAGATCTCGGTCCGGTCGCGCCACAGGTCGTGGTAATTGGCCAGCCGCGGCTCGCCCCAGTAGTAGCGGTGCGAGTAGAAGTCGATGCATCCGGAGTGGAAGCCGAAGAAGCGGTCGAACCCGTGCGCGTTGGGATCCGTCTCCGGGGTGGCGCCGAGGTGCCACTTGCCGAAGATGCCGGTGGCGTAGCCGGCCCCCTTCACCACTTGCGCGATGGTCTGTTCGGAAGGCGCCAGCGGCGGACCGTTATCCGGCACGCCGCAGCGGATCGGGTACCGCCCGGTGAGCAGCGACGCTCGCGAGGGCGCGCAGACCGGCGCGGCGGCGTACCAGTTGGTGAAACGGGTTCCCTCCGCGGCCAGCGCGTCGATGTGGGGAGTCTTCAGGTCGGTAGCGCCCAGGCAGCCCAGGTCGTGACAGCCCAGGTCGTCGGCCAGAATCAACACTACGTTGGGTTTGGTGGAAGCGGAAGTACGCGGCTGCGCGGAGGCTGCCGAGGCCGCGGCTACCGCCAGCCACTCGCGGCGGGTGATCATGCCAGCCATGGTATCGCAGACCCATCGCGGCTGCCGCAAAACAAAAAGGACCGGGCGTCACGGAGGAGAGACGCCCGGTCTAAGGACCCGGAATCCACTCGGAGGTGGCGGATTCCAGGGGTGGAGGATACGCCCGTTTACGCCAGCAGGCCGCCGTGTCCCAGGCAGGCGATTTCCCACCCGGTCACGTGATACCGCGCCAGCAGCGGCGGCAGAACCAGATCCACCACGTTCGGCTTGGCCGACCGGAAACAACCCGGCGCCGAGACGATCGGGACCTCGTCCTTGTACGACAGCAGCAGCAGATTCCCCGGCTCCACCGGTGCCAGGAACCGCTCCACCTGACCGCCGACCTTCAACATCGCCTGACCGATCACGTCTTCCGGACCGGCCGGGGCCGTGGTCGAAGCCACCAGGATCACGCACGGCTTCGATCTCAACAGGTGTTGTAGGCAGCGCGCCACGGAATTCTCATCTTCCGTGCAGGCGAGGACGAAATTCGGGTTGACCCCGAAACGCTCCAGCCGCTGCCGCATGATGTTCTCGAACAACTGCCGCGCGCGCTCCCCGCTGACCGGGTCTGTGTACAGGACGCCCACGCTCGGGTTGCGCACGGGGCGGGCCTGGAGAATCGGACCCCGCTCCTTCAAAATGCCGGTGATGGCGTCGAGTTGTTCCTTGGCCACCGCGAACGGCGCGCTTTTCACCGTGGCGATGCGCTGCCCCGCCACCGCATAGCTGAAGTTGGCCGAGGTGGCGATGACCACGCTGGCCGGAAAATTGAGCTGCTTCAGGAGTTCGTCGTCCACCAGGACGCAGCAGTTCTCGGTTGCCAGCAGGTTGGCGCGTCCGCCGGCCGCGAGCCGGATCTCAAAGCTGCCGCAGCCCATCTCGCTGGCCACGGCGCAGACCGCGTCGTCCTCGCCGATCTCCCCGTCTTCCAACTCGGTCACCCAGATGGTCTCCATACCTTCGGATTCCAGTACCCGGATGTCCTCTTCACTGATCACATGGCCCTTTGCCAGCAACTTCTTGCCACCTGGGCGGAATACCGTACAACACAGGACTCGTCCCGTGGAACTCTTGACGTCGACCGTTTGGGCTCGCATTGGCGCTTCCTCCGTATGACCCTAAAGAACTATTTCAGGTTATTAGATCCTAAATATAATCTTAATGTGGGTTTGGCTCCGTGTGCGGATTATTTGGACGGTCTTTTGAGGGGAAAGTCGAATTCCCCTTGTTTGCGGGGATGGGCTACACCGGGATAGCCTAAGCAGGCTGGCGGGGTGTAGGAATTTGAATCAGTTCGTCGGCGGGAGCCGTCATGGCCACCCCCCAAGGCTGGGGCTGCGAGTGCCCCCAGTGCTCCGGCTGGAGGATGCGCAGCACCGCGATCTCATCGCAGGCGTGGAACTTCGGGCACCGCACGCAGTCCTTCCACGCCTTGAGCGGCAACATCCCCCGCTCCACCACGTGGAAGCCGACCTTGCTGAAGAAGTCCACCACATAGGTGAAGGCAAACACGGCATCGAGCTGGTACGCTTCCGCCTCGGCGCACAGCGCTTCGACCAGTTTTCGGCCTACGCCGTGCGATTTCGCGCTCTCCGCCACCGCCAGGGAGCGGATCTCCGCCACCGTGGGGCTGTAGAAGTGCAGCGCGCCGCAACCCAGCAGCGCGCCGTCCAGTGTCACCACGGTGAAATCGCGGATCGCTTCGGAGAGTTCGAACTCGGTGCGCGGCAGCATGATGCCCCTGGCCGCGTAGCCGTTGATCAGGTCCAGAATGGGCGGGATGTCGCGCATCGCCGCCTTGCGGGTCACGAGTCCGCGGACCGCCGCGGTCTCGGTGAACGCGTCGGCGCGCACCGCGCTGATCATGACAGCACCATCCGGGTGCCGGCGGCGTCCCCGCCCAACACCCGCTCGAGGATTCCGGACGCGGCTCCGGGGGCGATCCGTACCGTGCCGACACCGCCCTCCAGCGCCGCCAGCGCGGCGTTCAACTTGGCCTGCATCCCGCCGGTAGCGATGCCGGCGGCGATCAGTTCCCGGCTCTCGGCCGCGGTCAGGACGCGCCGCACCTGTTTGGCGCCATCGAGCACGCCTTCCACATCGGTGAGAAAGACGAGTTGTTCCGCGCCGAACGCGGTCGCGCAGGCAACCGCCATCTGATCCGCGTTAACGTTGTAAATTTGTCCCTGCCGGTCGCCGGCCACGCACGCCACTACCGGCACGTAGCCGGCACTCGTGAGCAGTTCGAGCAGCGCGGGGTTGGAGCGGGTGACCCGGCCCACCGCGCCCAGCGCCGGATCCATCTGCTCGGCTTCGGCGAGGAAACTGTCGATGCCGCTCAGCCCTACCGCCAGCGCTCCGGCGCGCCCCAACGCGGCCACGAGTTCGTGGTTGACCGAGCCGGCGAAAACCTTGAGCAGCGCGTCCACGGTTTCGGGAGTGGTCACCCGCAATCCGTTGACGAACCGGCTCTCCACGCCTCGTTCGGACAGGTAGCGAGTCATTTGCTTGCCACCGCCGTGCACGACCACAAGTTTGTGGCCCGCGGTCCGCGCGGCGGCCAGTTGCGCCGCCAGCGCCGCACGGGATTCCGGCGCGTCCAGCAAGGTCCCGCCCAGTTTCACCAGCAGTTTCACCGCAGCGCCTCGCTCTCCGGGAAGCCCAACATGAGGTTCATGTTCTGCACCGCCTGTCCGGCCGCGCCCTTCACCAGGTTATCGATCGCGCTCACCACGACGGCGCGCCCCGTGCGCGCATCCAGGGTCACCCCGATGTCGCAGTAGTTGGTGTGCGCCACCGCGTGCAGGTCCGGGACGTGCCCGGGATTATAGAGGCGCACAAAGGGCTCGCCCGCGTACTGTTTCTCGTAGATCGCGACCAGATCTTCGGCGGACGCCAGGTTGGTGCGGAAGTAGATCGTCTCCAGGATTCCCCGGTCGATCGGGATCAATTGCGCCGTGAAACTGAACTCCCGCTCCTCGATGCCGGAGATCATGAGCACTTCGGGCACGTGGCGGTGTTTGAGAATCGAGTACGCCGAAAAGTTCTCCGTGACCTCGCAGAAGCTGGTTTTCAAGCTCGGTTTCCGTCCCGCCCCGCTGACGCCGCTCTTGGCGTCGCACACGATTCCGGCGGTCCGATCGACCGCTCCGGCTTCTACCAGCGGGCGGATCGCGAGATTCGCCGCCGTCGGGTAGCACCCGGGGTTCGAAAGCAGCCGCGCCCCCGGAATCCGCGACCGGCAGAACTCCGGCAGCCCATATACCGCCTCCGCCAGCAGCGCCGGTTGGGTATGCGGCTCCTTGTACCACGCTGTATAGTTGGCCGGGGTGCCCAGCCGGAACGCGCCGCTCAGGTCGATGACGCGCGCTCCGGCATCCAGCATGACCGGCGCCAGTTCCATCGAAACCTCCGGCGGGGTGGCCAGGAAGACGGCGCTAATCCCTTCATTCCGAACGGCTTCTCCGGTACACGGCAAGGTCCTTCGGCCATGCCGGTTGCGGATCGCGGGCTTGCCTCCGGCATCTTCCCGATGTTCCAGCAGGACCGGGCTGACGCTGGGGTGACGTTCCAGAATCCGAACGAGTTCCGCGCCACTATACCCGCGGTGACCGACGATGCCGACGAGCTTCATGAATAAAAATTCGCTTCTGTGTATGATTATACCACCTGGGAGGTGGACTAGTAGTGGAAGGTCATGGGGGATAAATATTCAGGGGGATCTACGGCCAAGATACGCGTCGGTGGAAGTCGGAGTGAGAGAGCAACTCCGGCGCCGTGCGTCCACCTGGCAGTTCCGCGATAACGATTTGCAGGCCGGCTTTTCGACCGTGCTTCATGGCGGGAATACAGTCCGTGTCGTTCGAGACTAAGATAATTCGGTCCACCGCCCTTGTTGCAGAATAGACAGCGATATCGAGGCCGATCCGCATATCAACGCCCTTCTGTTCAAAATCCGGAGCGAAATCGTCGTCTTGTAAGGCTGCTCCAGCGAGGGGAATATTTTTGGGTTTGTACCCCCTGAATTTAAGCACCCCCCGCCGCACAGCAAAGAGATCCTTTTGTGGTAGTTCGGTCAGCCACTGATCCGAACCAGTGAACTGATAGGTAGCGCCAGAGACCGGGAGCTTGGCCTGGCCTGTGTATGGTGCACAGTCGTAGTACAGGACCCGGAGGATTTCCTCTTCCGCTACCACGCACTTTCGAGAGAAGCCCTCTATGAAAGCGGGGTTATAAACATGGCCGGCCTTCTTGGCGAGGACGCGGACAAAGCCGCCGTCGATTAGGACAGCAACGTTCTTGGCCATCTTGCGTAAAAAGATAAAGGCCTCCGTCTGAAGACGGAGGCCCCAAATACTTGCTCGCCTACGAGCGTAGCGGATACATTACGAGTATACGCAGCCGTTGCCTTGTAGTCAATAGCTAGCTGGCCGTGATGGCCGTGATGGCCGTGAAGCAAATCAAAATCTTGTAGATCAATCGTTTCCCCTGAGAAACTCGCCCAAACCCCACGTGCGCTCCGTGATCTCTCACAATGTCCGCGCGCAACGACATGAAGACCTCTGGCTATCGACGGAGCGACGGCTCCGTGTCTCAACGCACTCACACACACGAGTGCGAATCCCATCACCAGCGGTTCGAGACGAATCGAGACCGGTAAGAAATGCCGGCCCCGGCTGGGCTCGAACGCAGGCTTCCGGCCTAACAGGCCGATCCGCCAGTTTGCCAGATTATCACAAGCCCCACAACGTGGGACCACTACCCGAGGGGGGAGTGTAGACGGGGCCGCGGGCGGCATCGGTGACGTTTTAACGCCGCTTGTCCCCGCGCTACCCTTGGCACATGGACGACCTCAAGGGAAGACTCGCGCTCGTCACCGGAGCCAGCCGCGGCATTGGGCGCGCCGCGGCCATCGGACTCGCGCGCGCCGGCGCCGATATCGTGGTGCACTATCGCGCCCGGATCGAGGCGGCGCGCGAAGTGGAGGCCGCCGTCCGCGCGCTCGGATGCCGCACCGCCCTGGTACAGGCGGACGTGGCGCGCACGTCCGAGATCGAACGCCTCGCGCGCGAAGCCGGGGCTGTGGACATCCTGGTCAACAACGCCGGCATCGCCAGGCCGCAGCCGGTGGAAGAGATCACCGAAGCCGATTGGGACGAGGTGGTCGATACCAACCTCAAATCGTGCTTCCTGCTGACGCAGGCGCTGCTCCCCGGCATGCGCGCGCGCCGCTGGGGACGGGTCATCAACCTGTCGTCGGTGGCGGCGCAGGTGGGCGGCGTGGTTGGTCCGCACTACGCCGCGTCCAAAGCGGGGATGCACGGCCTCACCCATTTCTACGCCAACCGGCTGGCCAAAGAGGGGATCACGGTGAACGCCATCGCCCCGGCCTTGATCGAGACCGAAATGGTGACGTCCAATATCCAGGCCACGCCGGACCGCATCCCGGTGGGCCGGTTCGGCTGCGTGGACGAAGTCGCCGAGGTCGTAGTGATGCTGGCGCGCAACGGGTACATTACCGGACAGACGATCAACGTCAACGGCGGCTGGTACCAGAGTTGAATCCCGGGTGGAGTAAGATAGTCTTCCGTGAGGTCATTGCGGTTCGCAGGTCCCCTGCTGGGATTGCTGCTCATCAACAGCGCTTATCTGGCGGCATTTCCGAGCGCGACCCTGTTCTACGCCGGCAACGCCGTGCTGCACCTGTTTCTCGGGCTGGTGCTGATGGCTGGGGCCGTAGTGTGGGCGCGGTCGCACTCGCGGGCAAGCGGCGCCGTCCTCGCGGCGGGCGTGGCGGGACTTTTCCTGGCGGTCTTCGGCAATACCCTGGACCATCGGTGGGTGCTGTGGCTGCACATCGTGCTGGCGATGGCCGGCGCGGGGTTCCTGGCTGCCCGCATCGGACGCGCGCGCGTCGCGGTGGCGATGCTGGCGCTGGTCGCGGCAGCGCTGGTGTATCGCAACGTGGCGCCTTCCGGCGAGACGCAGATTGTGAACCCCGCCAGCGCGCCGCTTTCCATGGATCGGGAGGGCGCCGGCGCGAAATCGCCCTTCGCCCCGTCTTCGGCGCGGACCAACACCGGCGGCATCATCCCTTCCAACTTTTTCATGGATTCGGAAACCTGCGGGCGCTGCCACAAGGACATCTACGAGGAATGGAAGAGTTCCACCCACCACTTCGCGTCGTTTAACAACCAGTTCTACCGGAAGGCCATCGAGTACATGCAGGATGTCACCGGGACACGGCCGAGCAAGTGGTGCGCCGGATGCCACGATCACGCGGTCTTCTTCAACGGGCGCTTCGACCGCCCCATCAAGGAGCAGATCGATACCCCGGAAGCGCACGCCGGGCTGGGATGCATGTCCTGCCACGCGATCGTTCACGTGGACAGCACCATGGGCAACGGCGATTTCACGGTGGAGTATCCGCCGCTGCACCGGATCGCGGCGAGCCACAATCGCTTTCTGCAGGCCATCGACTACTTCATCACGTATCTCAATCCCGAGCCGCACCGCCGTACGTTCCTGAAGCCGTTCATGAGCCAGAGCGAGTTTTGCGCGGCCTGCCACAAGGTGCACCTGGATGTGCCGGTCAACGGCTACCGGTGGATTCGCGGTTTCAACGAGTACGACAACTGGCAGGCGAGCGGCGTCTCCGGACAGGGCGCGCGGTCCTTTTACTATCCCGACAAGTCCTCCGGCTGCGCCGACTGCCACATGCCCCTGAGGAATTCGAACGACCCGGGCAACCGCAACGGCAAGGTCCACTCGCACCGTTTCGCCGCGGCGAACACGGCGCTCGCGTATGTCAATCAGGATGAGGTCCAGTTGCGGGAGACGCAGAAGTTCCTGCAGAGCGGGTTCATCACGGTGGACATCTTCGCCGTATCGCCGGACGACGCGGGCGCGGCGACCCGGGTGGCGCGCCGCACCGATACCCAGCAGGCGAACACGACGTTTGCCTCCGGCGAGGAGACCGAGTCCGCCGCGCCCGCCTTCCTGCGCGACGTGGGACGCGTTGCCGCGCCGCTCGACGCATCCGGCGCGGCGCTCGAACCGGGCAGCGCCGCGCGCGTCGACGTGGTGGTGCGTACGCGCAAGATCGGCCACTTCTTCCCGGGCGGCACGGTGGACGCTTTCGATGTGTGGCTCGAATTGCAGGCGCGCGACGCGGACGGAAAAGTGATCTTTCTGAGCGGTGGCGTCGAAGACGGCGGCAAGGGCCCGGTGGATCCGGGAGCGCATTTCTACCGCTCGTATCAGCTCGACGCCGAATCCAACCCGATCAACAAGCGCAACGCGTTCCAGACGCGCAGCCTGCTGTACGTGCACCTGATCCCGCCCGGCGCGGCGGATGTGGCGCACTATCGCGTGCAGGTGCCGAAGGACGCGCGCGGCC
Source organism: Candidatus Solibacter sp. (assembly GCA_037442245.1). Lineage (GTDB taxonomy): Bacteria > Acidobacteriota > Terriglobia > Bryobacterales > Bryobacteraceae > Solibacter. The sequence goes on from JBBIQR010000002.1 coordinate 22,277, forward strand.
CCATCCGCTTCACCGCGAAGCTGAACTACCGGAAGTTCTCGTGGTACTACACGCACTTCGCCTACGCCGGAGTCCCCAAGCCGGGGCAGGACGCCGCGCTGCGGACGAAGGACTACGACGGACTCGAATACGAGTTCCCGGTTTCTGCGGTCCCGGCGAACGTCTCGGGAAAGATGAAGGACTGCATCCCGGACCTGCCCATTACGATCTTGGCGCAGGCGTCCGCGGAGGTCCCGCTGGGCCGGCCCGCGTGGACCCCGGTGGTGCGCAAGCAGGACCGCGAGCGGTGGAACGATTGGGGCATCGGCCTGTTGTTGCAAGGCGACCTGAAAGGCGCGGAGTACGCGTTCCAGAAGGTCACGGAAGCCGAACCGGGATACGCCGATGGATGGCTCAACGTGGCACGCGCGCTGATTCAGGAAGGCGAGACCGACGCCGCCAAACCGTATGTGGCGAAGGCGCTCTCGCTCGACCGCGATCTGGGCCGCGCGTGGTTCTTCCAAGCCGCGGCGCAGCGGGCGGACGGCGATTACGACGGCGCGCTAAAATCGCTCGAAGTCGTGCGCTCGAAGTATCCGCATGACCGCGTGGTGCTCAACCAGATCGCGCGTATCCTGTTCCTGAAGCGCCAGTACAAGGAGGCTCTGGAGGCGCTGCGCGGGGTGGACGCGGTGGATCCCGAGGACGTGCAGATGCACTACACCGCCATGCTGTGCTACCGCGGCGTGGGCGACAGGGCCAATGCGCAGCGCGAAGAGACGCTGTTCCGCCGTTTCAAGGCGGACGAGGCGTCGCAGGCGATCACGGAACGGCGCCGCAGCGCGAGTCCCGAAGACAACAACGAGCGCCAGCCGATCCACGAACACGAAAGCGCGGTGCTGAGATGAAGTGGCTGATTGGAATCGGCGCGGCGCTGCTCGCGCTGGCCGCGGGCGCGCCGTCGCCCGTGCTGTTCACCGATGTGACCGCGCAGGCGGGGATCAAGTTCGTGCACAACGCCGGGCGGAGCGGCAAGAAGTACCTTCCCGAGACGCTGGGCTCGGGGTGCGCCTTCTTGGACGCCGACGGCGACGGGTGGCCGGACATCCTGCTGATCAACGGCAAGGACTTCGTGCCGCGCGGCCGCAAGACGCTGCTCGCGCTCTACCGCAATAATCACAACGGCACGTTCACCGACATCACGCGCGGCAGCGGGTTGGACGTGGAGATGCACGGGATGGGGGTGGCGGTGGCCGATTACGATAACGACGGCCACGACGATGTCTACATCACGGCATTGGACGGGGACCACCTGTTCCGCGGGCTGGGCGGCGGCAAATTCGTGGACGTGACCAAAACGTCTGGGATCCAGAACGCGAACTTCGGCACCAGCGCCGCATGGCTGGACTACGACCGCGACGGCAAGGTGGACCTCTTCGTCGCCAACTACGTGCAGTGGACGCAGAAGGCGGACCTGTGGTGCTCGATCGATGGCACGACGAAATCCTACTGCACGCCGGAGTCGTACAAGGGCACGCGCTCGCGGCTGTTTCACAACCTCGGCAACGGGCGCTTCGAGGACGTTGGCATCGGCGACGCGACCAATAAAGCCCTCGGCGTCACCGTGCTGGATTATGACGGCGACGGCTGGCCCGACATCTTCGTCTCCAACGACACGCAGCCCAACAAGCTCTACCACAACATGCGCAACGGCACGTTCCGCGAAGAGGGGATGCAGGCGGGCGTGGCCTACGGCGAGGACGGAGTGGCGCGCGGCGCGATGGGCGCCGATGCCGGCGACTATGACGGCAGCGGGCGTCCGCACCTGCTGGTGGGCAACTTCTCCAATCAGATGCTCGGGCTGTATCACAACGAAGGCAACGGCCTCTTCGTGGACGAAGCGCCGTCTTCCACGGTGGGGCGCGCCAGCCTGCTCTCGCTCACCTTCGGCACCTTCTTCTTTGATTACGACCTGGACGGCAAGCTGGACATCTTCGCCGCCAACGGGCACATCGAAGACGAGATCGGCCGCGTGCAGCCGAAGGTCAGCTACCGCGAGGCGCCGCTGCTCTTCCACAACCTGGGCAAGAGCCGGTTCGAAACCGTGCCCGCGATTTCGGAGTTGATGGTGGCGCGCGGCGCGGCATACGCCGATTACGACGGCGATGGCGACCTCGACGTGCTGATCTCCACCAACAACGGCCCCGCGCACCTGTACCGCAACGATGGCGGCAACCGCAATCACTGGCTCAGCGTGCGGCTGATCGGGACGAAATCGAACCGGGACGGCATTGGCGCCGTGGTGCGGGTGGGAAAGCAGTGGAATATGGTGCGGAGCGGCTCGAGCTATTGCTCGCAGAGCGATCTGGCGATCACCTTCGGACTCGGCGCGGAGACCAGCGCCAATGTGCAGGTGGAATGGCCCAGCGGCGCGCGGCAGAGTTTTGCGAACGTGCCGGCGAACCGGCGGATTGTGATCGAGGAAGGGCGCGGTATCCGCTGAGGGCGCCTAACTGGTCCGCAAGAGCAGGCGGCGGCGTTTGGGCAGTTCGGAGCCGTTTTCCCGGCGGACGTAGCTCCCCAGACTGGTTTCCAGACGGTCGCGCCGCGTCCGGCGTCCGCGCTTGCGGCGGAGAACAATCAGGAAACCCAAATCCAGGATCGCCAAAAGCCCGAGCACCAGTGCGTCTGCCATGTCCCGATTTCAACATGCACGCGGGCTGGTGAACAGACCTCCGCGTAACAGGGCATGGCTAGAACTTTTCACCCGAAATCATCTCCCCCTACCGGTACTTTTCCTTCTTTTCGCCTGTCTGGGTAAGTGCCCTCCCTGCCAGATGTTAGACTTGCAGGTGAATGCCCAAAGCGAGCCATCTGCAATGTAGTGTCTGCAGCCTGAAGTACGCCGCCGACGCGGTAAACAACCTCTGCACCTGCGGGGGGCCCCTGCTGGTTCGCTACGATCTCGACGTGGTGCGATATCGCTGGCTGCGGCGCGAGGTTTCGAGCGGGCCGTCTTCCATGTGGCGATATGCCCCCGTACTGCCGCCCGCCCCGGCGAACGTGGTCACGCTGGGCGAAGGCTGGACTCCGCTGATCCCGGCCAAACGACTGGGAGCGCGGATCGGTTCCGATGCTCTGTGGGTAAAAGACGAGGGGATGAATCCGACGGCGTCGTTCAAGGCGCGCGGACTGGCGTGCGCCGTCAGCATGTGCGTCGAACTGGGCATCCGGAAGGTGGCGATCCCCAGCGCCGGGAACGCGGCCAGCGCCATGGCGGCATACGCCGCGGCGGCCGGCATCGAGGCCCACATCTTCATGCCGCGCGACGTCCCGCAATCGAACTACATCGAGTGCAAGGCATACGGCGCGCACGTGACTCTGGTGGACGGTCTCATCAGCGACTGCGGCCGGATGGTCGCCGAGCGCGCGCCGGCCGAGGGCTGGTTCGACGTCAGCACGCTCAAGGAACCCTACCGCATCGAAGGCAAGAAGACCATGGGCTACGAGGTCGCCGAGCAGATGGGTTGGGAATTGCCGGACGCGATCTTCTATCCGACCGGCGGCGGCGTCGGCATGATCGGGATGTGGAAGGCCTTCGACGAAATGGAGCGTCTGGGCTGGATCGGCAGCCGCCGTCCGAAGATGATCGCGGTGCAGGCCGACGGGTGCAAACCCGTGGTCCGGGCTTTCGAGGAGAACGAGCCGCGCAGCCGGTTCTACGAAGGCGCCCAAACCCTGGCCAGCGGACTGCGCGTCCCCAAGCCGTTGGGCGACGCGCTGGTGCTTCAGGCGGTCCGCGAGAGCGGCGGAACCGCACTGGCGGTGACCGACGAGGAGATGCTCGATTGGGGCGCTCGCCTCGCCGCCGATGAAGGGATGTTTGCCGCGCCCGAAGGCGCCGCCTGCGTCGCCGCGGCGCAGAAGTTGCTTGCCGCCGGTTTCCTCAAGCCCACCGATCGCATCGTGATCTACAACACCGGTTCCGGCCTGAAGTACCTGGAAGCTTATTCGACGCGGTTCCCGCGCTCCGCATCGAGCGAACAGGACAAACTCGGCGGGTTGATCACGCCGCGATGAAGGATCTCGCTCTCCGCGCCCTGGACACGATCGCGCGCCGCGGCGTGCAATATGCCGATGTACGGGCGGTCGAGTCGCGCGAACGCGAAATCGCCACCAAGAACGGCCGGCCCGCCCACGTTTCCACCAGCGAGTCCGCCGGTATCGGCATCCGCGCGCTGGCCGGCGGTTGCTGGGGTTTCGCCGCCACCGACGACCTGACGCCGGCGGGCATCGACGCCTGCGCCGCGCTCGCCCTCGATATCGCCGCCGCGGGCAGGCGTGCTCCGAGCCAGGTTGACCTCGCGCCCGAAGAAGCGTACCAGGCCGAATGGGTCTCGCCGGCCGCGATCGATCCGTTCTCGATTCCGATCGACCGCAACCTGGCCACGCTGCTCGCAGTCGATGCCGAGTTGCGCCGCGACCCCGCGATCAGTCTCGCGGAGGCGTCGATGCACTTCGAACGGCGCCGCCAGGTGTTTGTCTCCACGCTGGGCAGCGTCATCGAGCAGACACGCACGACTTCCGGCGCGGGCTACTCCGCGCTTTGCTACCGCGACGGCGAAATTCAGAAGCGGTCGTATCCGAATTCGTTCGGCGGGCAATATCAGCTCAAAGGATACGAGTTGATCGAGGAACTCCGCCTGCTCGATCACGCGCCGCGCGTGGCCGAAGAGGCGATCGCGCTGCACGCGGCGGATCAGTGTCCCGAGGGCGAGTTCGACCTGATCCTGGATAGCTCCCAACTCGGCCTGCAGATACACGAATCCATCGGCCACCCGATCGAACTCGACCGTGTGCTCGGCAGCGAAGCCAACTACGCCGGCATGAGCTTCCTCACGCTGGATCAGCTTCATCGCCTCCGGTACGGCTCGCCGGTGGTGAACGTGGTGTGCGACGCGACGCTGGAACACGGCCCCGGACTCGGCACCTTCGCCTTCGACGACGAAGGCGTGCCCGCGCAATCCGTGCCCATCATCAGCGGCGGTCTGTTCACGGGGTACATGACCTCGCGGGAGACGGCGCGCGCGGTGGGCGCCGCCCGTTCCAACGGCTGCATGCGGGCCGAAGGGTGGTCGCGGCTGCCGCTCATCCGCATGACGAATGTGAGCCTGCTGCCCGGTGCTCAGTCGCTCGATGAAGTGCTCGATACGCCGCACGGCATCTACATGGAGACGAACCGTAGCTGGTCGATCGACGACAAGCGGTACAACTTCCAGTTCGGGTGCGAAGCCGCGTGGGAAGTGCGCAACGGCAAGCGCGTACGCATGCTCAAGAATCCGAGCTACAGCGGCATCTCGACCGAGTTCTGGAACGCCTGCGAGGCCATTGCCGGCCGGGAACACTGGACCTTGTGGGGCATTCCCAACTGCGGCAAGGGACAACCGGAGCAGGTGATGGGCACGGGCCACGGCGCCAGTCCGGCGCGCTTCCGCAAGATCAAGGTGGGGAGCGCCTATGCCGGATAACGCGTCCCTCTTCGCGCAGATTGCGGACGCCGCGCGGGCCCGCGGTGTGGCGGAGATCGAAGCCATCATCAGCAGCGAGGAGCAGGCGCTGACGCGCTTCGCCAACAACGTAATCCACCAGAACGTGGCCGAGCGCACGACCCACATTTCCGTGCGGCCGGTGATCGGCGGACGCACCGCGCGCGCCTCCACGAACCGCACGGACGCGGACGCGATCCGCGCCGTGGTGGAAGAGGCCATCGCGGCGACGCGCCTGACCGAACCCGATCCCGAGTTGCTTCCGCTGACTGTGCCGGCGCCGGTCGTGCCGGTGGAGCGCCACTTCGAAGGCACCGCGCGCTGTACGCCGGACGACCGCGCCCGCGCCGTCGCCGAAGCCATCGAAATCGTGCGCGGCCACGGCCAGACCGCCGCCGGAATCTACTCCACGGGCGAAAGCACGTTTTCGCTGTACAATTCGCGCGGCGTGGCGCTGGAACATCGCGAGACACTGGCGCGCTTTTCCATCACGGCGATGGATCGCGACAGCTCCGGATGGGCCAAGGCGAGCGCCTGCGACGCACGGACGATTGCGCCCGGCGATCTTGCGCTACGCGCTGCGGAGAAGGCCAAGCGCTCCCGCGCCCCGCGCGACATCGCGCCCGGCCGGTACACCGTGATCCTCGAACCCGCGGCGGTGCTGGACCTCGCCGGGCAGATGACGATGGACTTCAGCGCGACCGCGCTGCGCGACGGCCGCAGTTTCCTCAACGACCGGGTCGGCGCCAAACTCTTCGGCGCGAACATCAGCGTGTACGACGACGCGCGGCACCCAGGGCAGTCCGGCGCCCCCTTCGACGCCGAAGGCGTGCCGCGGCGCCGCCTCACGCTGGTGGAAGCGGGCGTGGTGCGCGAGGTCGCGTGCTGCCGCCAGGCCGCCGCGGTGGATAGCGTCGAGCCCACCGGCCACGGCTTCCCGCTGCCTAACGAAGTGGGCGAGGCGCCGATGAACATCGTCTTCGGGGGCGGCGAGACTCCACTGGAGGACATGATCGCCTCCACGGCGCGCGGCATCCTGGTCACGCGCCTGTGGTACATCCGCGAAGTGGACCCCTACGAGAAGATCTTCACCGGAATGACGCGGGACGGTACGTTCCTCGTCGAAGACGGCCGCGTGGTCTGCGGGCTGCGCAATTTTCGCTTCAACCAGAGCCTGATTGAGATGCTGTCCAGCGTGGAGGAACTCTCTCCCGCGGCCCGCGCTTCCGGCGAGGAGACCTTTGATATGGTCGTCCCCGCCATGAAGGTCCGGGACTTCAACTTCACCGAAGTAACGCGCTTCTGATTTATTCGGCGACCACTTCGAAGCGGTGCGCCACGGGTTGCGCGGCGGCGCGCTGCTCGCGGATCACGTCGCCTTCGAGATCGTCGAGTGCGCTCTCGGCCTGGAGCAGGTGCGGTTCGGCGTCCTTTTCCATCGGGACCTGCACCTGGCGCCAGCGCGTGAAGTGGAGGTTGTTGTGCCGCAGGGTGAGGGCGTGAACCTGCATCGCCTGGCGCATCATGGGAGTGGGTAGGGTCGCGAGGTTGACGCCCTCAGCCAGTTGCTCGGCGGTGAAATCGCCCGCGCTTTCGCCATCGATCTTGAGCGCATAGCGGCCGGCGGCGAGGCCGCGGACTTTCAGCGGCTCCTGGTCCAGCGCGTCCATCACGTCGCTGGAGCGCACGGCGAGCGAGACGGCGGCATCGTGGAGGTCCACCGGCATGGGCAGCGCGTCATCGATCTCGGTCCAGGCCAGGCCCTTGCCCGCGGCGGTCACATCGGAGACGCGCGCGCCGTGCTGCCGCACCGCGGCTTTGCGCCCGGCATCCAGTTCCACGTCGCTGACCATCGAAGGCGCGTGCCAACTCTTCAGCAGTGCCTCGGCCATGAGCAGGTGGCCCGCCGGACCGGGATGCACGCGGTCGGGGATCAGCTTGGCGGCGGCCGCGGAATCGATCTCCTTGGCCTTGGCGAGCGCGGCCACCACGCTCGTATTCAGATCCGCGAGGCTGAGTTCGTCTTCTTGCGCGAGCTGCTTCAGAAAGTCGCCGTAGCGCACGAGCACGGCGTTGTAGCCGCCCTCGAAATTCGGCGCGCGGGTCACATCGTCGTAGGGAGAGGGCTGGATCGCGGTGATGTGAATCCCCGGCAATTGACGCTTCACGGTGTCGACGATGTGTTTGTAGCCTGTGGAATACTCGTCGAAGATGGCCTGGTCGTAGGCCTTGTAGTGGCCGTCGTTCATCCCCAGCATGATGGTCATGACGGTGGGGCGGTAGGGCAGAACGTCGCGCCACAGGCGCACGTCGATGGGCCCGCCGCCTCCGCCGCCGACGCGGTCGCCGCCCCATCCGGAGTGGACGAAGGCGACGTCCATTTTGGGAAATCGCGTGACCACGTAGGTCTCGGCAAAGGTCGTGTAGAGGCGCTGATCGGTGATGCTGTCACCGTAGAAGACGACGCGGTCGCCGTCGTGCAGCGCGAAGTTTTGTGCGAAAAGAGACGCGGCTCCCGCCGCGAAGAGGAGTAGGGTTCGCAGTCCGGACATCGCGGACATTGTGACACAGTGCGGACACGAGTATGTGCCGCCCTTCACGTTGGAGGCAGGGATGCAAGAGGGAACCTGGTGCCGAATGCTCTCGCACTTCACCTGGAGGAAAATCTGATGATCCTGTCCCTATGGCGGCGCGTACCTGGAATTCTTTTCACAGTTCTGCTCTGCATCCCCGGTATTCTTTGCGCACAGACCCACGTCGTGAGCCCGGAGGAGTTGCAGAAGGAGGCGGCGGCCGCGACTGGAGCGCGGCAGCGGAACGTGGAATCACTCACAGGCTTTCTGACTGCAAGCCCGCAGGCGCGGAAGACCCTCAAGTCCGCCGGCATGGACCCGTCGCAAGTAGGGGCGGCGGTGTCGGGCTTGAACGATGAGGAACTGGCCCGCCTGGCTGCCCGCGCGCGGCAATCGCAGGCTGATTTCGCAGCCGGCACGATGTCGAACCGGGATCTGCTCTGGATTCTGATCGGTCTGGCGGCGTTGATCCTGATTATCGTGGCTGTCCACTAAGCGCTTGCTGCCGCTCTCCGTCCAAGTCGCGGCGTGGCTGCTGGCGTCCGGCACGCCTGCCGGCGATGCTGTCGCCGGTGTTCGCCTCGACGTGCCGTTCGTCAGGCAGGAGAAGAATGGTTGCGGGGCGGCTAGCCTCGCAATGGTGATGCGCTACTGGCAACGGCAGACGGGCCGGGCGGAGACGGCGGACGCTCCGGAGATCCAGCGTACCCTGTATTCGCCGCGGGCGCACGGCATCTACGCATCCGGCATGGAGCGCTATCTGCGCCGGCATGGATTCGAGACGTTTACGATCCGGGGTACGTGGCAGGACCTGCGGCATCATCTGGAGAAAGGGCGCCCGCTGATTGTTGCGCTGCAGGTGGGGCGCGGGGACCTGCACTATGTGGTCGTGACCGGACTGGACGAACGGGAGGACCTGATCCTCGAACACGATCCCTCGGATCGGGGCTTCGTCAAACTGCATCGCGCGGACTTCGAGAGAGAATGGAACGCCACCGGCGACTGGACTTTATTGGCGCTGCCCAAGTAAGGCGGTGCATTCGAGCGCTGGTTGCCCTCGCGTTGGCCTGCGCTACCGCGTTGCCGGCGTGGACGGCGGAGGACGCGTACGACCGCGGCGTGGCGCTGGCGCGGATTGGCCGGTGGGAGGAGGCGCGCGCCGTCCTTCTACAGGGCTGGCGCCTGCATCCGGAGGACGAGCGCTTTGCCGTGGAACTGGGCGGCGTCGCCTTCCGGCAGAAGCGGTACGCGGAGGCGGCAGCGTGGCTGCGGCGGGCACTGCGATTGGCTCCGGACGACTCGTACGCCACCGGGTTCCTGGCCACAATCTACTTTTTGCAGGGTAACCTGGACGCGGCCCTGAAATACTGGAACCGCGGCGGGAAACCGCGGCTCGACAGTGTGCGGATCGAACCCGGGCTCCGCGTGGATCCCGTCCTGCTGGACAGCGCAATCGCGTTTGCGCCGGGCAGTCCGCTGCTCCTCGACGACCTGCGAACCACGCAGGCACGTCTGCGCGGGCTCGAGATCTTTCCGGTGTCCACTCTACGTTTGAACGCGCGCGAGGACGGGCGGTTCGATGCCTCGCTGGCGGCGACGGAGCGCGACGGTTGGGGCGCCGGACGCGCCGCGGCGCTCGTCTCCACGCTGCGCGGCGTGGCTTACCAGACGATTTATCCGGAGTATTTCAATATCGGCGGGTCGGCAATCAACATTACCTCGCTACTGCGGTGGGACCAGCAGAAACGGCGGCTGATGGCCGGCGTTTCCGGCCCGCTGGACGGCGCAAGGTACCGCTACCGGGCGGGTGTGGATGCACGCGAGGAGAACTGGGACCTGCGGCGCTCGTTCGCGGGCGCTGCGCCGTCGCTGGGTTCGCTGACGCTACGCAGGATGGCGATCAGTGCAGAAGTAACTTCGTTCGAGAGCGGCACGTGGCAGTGGACCGCCGGCGGCGAGCTTTCGCGTCGCGAGTACGGCGGGGTTGCGGCTGGAGCAGGGTTGCCGCCGGACGTTCTGCTGGGCGGCTACGAACTCAAAAGCATCGCCCAAATGAGCCGCGACGTGTGGCGCGTACCGGAGCGCCGGTTCGAGAGCCGGGTGCGCGTGTCTTCGGAAACGGCGAGGATCTGGTCGGCGCCGGCTCATGCGTTCGAGCGCCTGCAAGGTTCCCTCACGACGCAGTGGATGCCGCGGATGACCGGCGACGACTACGCCGTGCATCACCAATTCAGCGCGGGCACGATCGTAGGACAGGCGCCCTTCGACGAGTTGTACATGCTGGGGATGGAGCGCGACAACGACCTCTGGATGCGGGCGCATGTGGGCACGCGGGACGGGCGCAAAGGCAGCGCTCCCCTGTGCCGCGGCTACGTTCTGTCGAACTGGGATATGGACAAGAACGTGTACAGCGGACTGCTCTCGGTGAAACTCGGACCGCTGCTCGATACGGGCAAATGCTCGGATTCCCTGCCGGGGTTGGGCACTCGCGGCTGGCTTTGGGATACAGGAGTGCAGGCGAAAGTCCGCGTGCTCGGGGTGGGCTTCACGGTCGTGTACGGCAAGGACCTGCGCACGGGCAATAACGCGGTCTACGTCACAGCGGAAGCCGGTAGGTAGCCGGCGGCGCGGCGAAACGGAACGATGGTGTATGATCGCTGGCGGAAGAGGAGGTTTTCGCCATGCGCTGGATTCACCTGCCCGCTGCTTGCACCCTGGCTGCGTGGGCGGCCACCGGTTGGGCGCAACCGGCGCCGCCGGCGCGCGAGATTCCGTTGTATCCGGGGGTCGCGCCGGGTTCGGAGAACTGGCACTACCCGGAACGAACCGCGGGCACGCCGGAGCGGCCGCAGGCGCAGAACATCGTGCGGCCGGTGCTGCAGTATTACCCGGCGGACAAAGCGAACGCGGTGGGGACCGCGGTCATCATCGCGCCGGGCGGCGGGTTCCGGACTCTGATGATGTCCTACGAAGGCGTGGACGTGGCCAGACGGTTCAACCAGATGGGCATCGATGCCTTCGTGCTGAAGTACCGCACGATCTATCAGGATCCCGCGGCGCCGGCGCAGGCGGGGCGGGGTCCCGCGGCAACGGGTCCGCAGGCGGGGCAGAATGTGCGCGCGCTGGCGGAGGCGGATGGGCCTCAGGCAGTACGGGTGCTGCGCGCGCACGCGGCGGAGTTCGGCGTGCCTCCTAACCGGATCGGCATGATCGGCTACTCGGCGGGCGGCGCGGTACTGCTCGCAGCGGTGTACGGTCCGGCCGACGGGCGCCCCGATTTCGCGATGCCGATCTACGCCGCGGGCGCCGGCTCGACGCCTCCGCCAGCAGGCGCGCCGCCCTTGCTCATCGCGGTAGCGGCGGACGATCAGGCGGTGGGATACCAGGGTTCGATCGACCTCTTCCAGGCTTGGATCAAGGCGGGCTTCAAGGCCGAACTGCACGTCTTCCAGACCGGCAGGCACGGGTTTGGCGTCAAAGGCGGGGGCGCGGATCACTACCTCGACCGGGTCGAAGAGTGGCTGAAGGTGAACGGGTGGCTGAGCAAACCGGGCGGCGATGGAGCGAAGCCGGCGGCACGTTAGCGGACAGGGACTGCCGCGCGCTTCAAGGCCGGCAGATGCCGCGCTTCGACCCGCGGACAAACGCTACGAGTTCGCGCGTTTCCACCGTGCCCAGGTCGCGCTCGATCGCGGCCAGAGCCTCGTCGCGACGCAGGCTGGAGCGGTATAGCAGGCGGTAGGCGCGCTTGAGCGCGGCGATCTGCTCGGGCACGAAACCGGCGCGGCGCAGGCCCACCAGGTTCAATCCCTTGGGTGCGATCTCGAAACCGGCGAACGTGAAGAACGGCGGCGCATCGAGGTTGACGCGCGTGTTGCCGCTGACCATGGCCAGCCGCCCCACCTTCGAAAACTGGTGGACCAGGACGCCGCCCGAGAGAAACGCGCCATCGCCGATTTCCACGTAGCCGCCCAGCAGCACGCAACTGGCGATCACCGTACGATCGCCGATGCGGCAATTGTGCGCGATGTGCCCGCTGGTCATGATGAAGTTGCCGTCCCCGATCTCGGTGGCGGATTCCGGCGGCGTGCCGCGCGATATCGTGAAGTGCTCCCGGATCTTGTTGCCGCTGCCGATCCGCAGGTAGCTGCGTACGCCGGAGAAGTTCCGGTCGAGCGGTTCGGTGCCGAGCACGGTGCCCGCGCCGATTTCGTTATTCTCGCCCAGTGTGGTCCAGCGCTTGATATAGACGTACGGTTCCAGAACGCAGCCCGCGCCGATGGTTACATCGCCTTCGATTACGCAAAACTCGCCGATGCGCGCGCCGGGACCGATGATCGCTCCGGCGTCAACTCGCGCAGTGGGCGCGATGGCCGCGCCGGGATCAATCCCAGACACGTTTCGGCACGCCGCGGTCGCGGTCGGTGAGGCGGTCGTACTGGTAGAAGGTGGACACCGTTCCCAGTGAACTGTTGTAGAGGCTGGTTTCGCCGAGGATTTCCTTGAGATCCTCTTCGAAGGCGTGCAGCGCTTTGAGTTGATCCGCGATTGCCGGACAGCGCGTGCCCGAGGGCGCGCGGAAGAACTTCTGGAATCCGCCATCCACCAGGGAAGCGATCTCGCCGCCACGGAGGATGCCGGCGCGCTCGTCGATACGGTAGCCGCCGCCCGAGGCTTCGGTCAGATCCACGGCGCATTCACCGCGGCTGACCCTTGCCCCCCCGGACTGCGGAGCGACACTGAACCCAGCGGACTTAAGGGCGTCCAGACGCTCCTGGAAGGCCGGAACCCGAGGACGCTCTCTGCGGAAGAACATATGCATCATTATAGCCGGAGGCGGCGCCGGTACCGGAATTCCGGAGTCCAGGCCAGACCCTCGCCTGCCAGGACAACTCCGAATGTAGTAAGTTAGGACACAGCGTGCGCGCCCCCCATACCAACACCGCGAGCGCCCTCCTGCCCGGAGCGGACGCGCCGGTGCGCGCCATCGCCCGTATCGCGGTGCTGCTCCTGCTTCTGGCGGTGGTGTGTACGCAGGGGGCGGCTTCCGCTGAGGACCACCATCATTCCGCGCAACATTGCTGCGCCATCTGTCATGCCGGCACGCTTCCTTTCCTGCAACCCGTCGCGTCCTGGCTGATTGCTCCGGCGCTGCCGGCGGTCTGGTTCCATCCGGCTCCAAAGCTCAACTCGTCGCACGCACCCCTGGTCCTGAGCGGCGAATCGCGCGCTCCTCCCGCCTGCTGAATCCCTGCGATTACATAGTCTGGCTTCGGCGTCCGCGCGGCCCTGCGCCGCCGGGTGCCGCGCATCTTTTTCGAGGGGAATGAGGAGTCTATCGAGTCATGAATGGTGATGCTGTTTGCTGCCTGCGCCGGCTTGTTGGGGGCTGGTGTGTGCTGGCGCTGGCGTGCCTGGGACCGGCGTGCCGCCGTGTACCGCCCGCGGAGGGCAAGCGCGATAGCGGCGCCGTGAGCACGCAACCGGGGCTATTCACCGTGCCCAGCGACCAGATGGCGCACCTCAAAACGGTGCAGGTCCGCACCTCGAACTGGCCGGCCGCGGTGCAAACCACCGGCACCGTGGATTGGGACGCCGACCACACGACCCAGGCCATTACGCAGGTGAACGGCCCCATCACCCGCATCCTCGTCGATCTCGGGACGCCGGTGCAAAAGGACCAGCCGCTGCTCTACGTCTCCAGTCCCGATGTCGCCAACGCGGTCGCCGCCTACCGCAAAGCGCGCAATCGCGAACTGTATAACCAGCGGATTGTGGACCGGATGAAGGAGTTGCTCGACCGTGGCGCCATCGCCCTCAAGGACTACCAAAGCAGCGAAGCGGACTATAACGACGCCCGCACCGACGTACAGAACAGCCTGCAGGCGCTGCGCATCTTCGGCATCACTGGCAAGGACATCGAAGCCGCGGAAAAGCAGGGCGCCGCGGTGAATACCGAGCTTGCGGTGCGTTCGCCCATCTCCGGCGCGGTTGTGCAGAAACTGGTCTCGCCCGGCATGGTGATCCAGGCCGGGCAGACGGTCTGCTTCGCCATCAGCGACGTCTCTACCGTATGGGTGCAGGGCCATATCTTCGACCGCGACCTGCCCACGGTGCGGATCGGCGATCCCGTGGATGAGACGAATCCCTCGCTGCAGCGCAGTTTCCACGGCACCGTCGCCTACATCGGCAGTTTCGTCGATCCCAACACCCGGACCACACCGGTGCGCATCGTCACGAGCAATCCGGCGGGGCTGCTCAAGAAGGACATGTTCGTCGATGCGGTGGTGCGCACCGGAATGCGGAGCCGAATCCTGGTCGTCCCGGTATCGGCGGTGCTGCGCGACGACAAGAACGAACCGATCGTGTACGTGCAGGCCGAACCCGGCAGGTTCGCGCTGCGCAGCGTCACCGTCGCCGGCCAACAGGACGGATTGGCCGCGATCTCCAACGGATTGCAGGAGGGAGAAACCGTGGTGAGCGACGGCAGCCTGTTCCTGCAGTTCGCCAACATGATCCGATAGGGCGCAAACCACATGATCGCGAAACTCGTCTCCTTCGCACTCCGGCAGCCTTTCCTCATCGTGATCGGCGCGATCGCCCTGATGATCTACGGCGCGATCTCGTTTCAGCATTTGCCGATCGACGCCTATCCCGATCTTTCGCCGCCGCACGTCGAAATCATCACGCAGTGGCCGGGCCATGCCGCCGAAGAGGTGGAGCGTCTGGTCACGATCCCGATCGAAATCGAAATGAACGGCATCCCGCGGCTGGGCTCGCTGCGCTCGATTTCTCTCTACGGCCTCTCCAGCGTGCAGATGAATTTCGAGTACGGCGCGGATCCGTATTTCGTCCGCGAACAGGCCTTCGAGCGCGTGGCCAATGCGGCGATCCCTTCCGGGCTGCAGCCCTCTCTCTCGCCGTTGTACAGTCCCAGCGGCCTGATCTACCGCTACGTGCTGCAAAGCCCGGACCGATCTCCGCAGGAGTTGAAGATCCTGGAGGACTGGGTGGTGGAGCGGCACTTCCGTTCGATCCAGGGAGTCGCCGACGACTCCGGCTTCGGCGGCACCACGATGCAATACCAGGTGCTGCTCGATCCCTCCAAGTTGTTCGCCTATGGCATCACGGTTCCGCAGGTGACGACGCAACTCGGCAACAATAATGCCAACTCGGGCGGCGGCTTCTACTCGCAGGGCGGGCAGTTCTATTACATCCGCGGCCTCGGACTGGTGCGCGACATGGCCGATATCGGCAACATCGTCCTGCAGCAGAAAGGCGGCATCCCGGTATACGTGAAGGACATTGCCCAGGTGCAAATCGGCCACGCGCCGCGACTCGGGCAGTTCGGATACATGCATCAGCAGGAAGCCGTGGAGGGCGTCATCCTCATGCGCGTGGGCGAGCAGGCGCAGGTGATTCTGCGGCGCGTCGAGGAGATGACGAATGAGCTGAACCGGCACGTCCTGCCGCCGGATGTGAAGGTGGTTCCCTATTACGATCGCCAGGGCCTCATCGAGGAAACCACCAAGACCGTCGAGGACAACCTGTTGCGCGGCATGTTGCTGGTGCTGATTATCCTCGGGCTGTTCCTGTTCAGCGTGCGCACGGCGCTGATTGTGGCGGTCACGATTCCGTTCGCGCTGTTGTTTTCCTTCATCTGTCTCGACTGGCGGCACATTCCGGCGAACCTGCTTTCCATCGGCGCGATCGATTTCGGGATCATCGTCGACGGCGCGGTCGTCATGGTGGAGAACATTTTCCGGGAACTCGCCATGCACCGTGAGGACGAAGAAGTTCACGTGGTGGACGTGATCCGCGCGGCGGCGCACGACGTGGAGCGGCCGATCTTCTACGCCATCGCGGTCATCATCGCCGGATACCTTCCAATTTATGTGCTCACCGGACCGTCCGGGCGCCTCTTTCAGCCGATGGCGGACACTATGTCGTACGCCCTGCTGGGCGCGCTGCTGTGCGCTCTGACGGTGCTGCCGGTGCTGTGCTCCTACCTCCTCCGCCGGCACGTCCATGAGCCGCGGGTGCGGGTGTACGAGTGGATCCGCGCTGTGTATGGCCGGATGCTCGGCTGGTGCCTGCGCCACCGCGCGGTCACGGTGATGGCCGCGCTCGCGGTCTTCGGCAGTTCGCTGCTGTTGATCCCCTTCATCGGCGGCGAGTTCATGCCGCACCTCGACGAGGGCGCGCTGTGGGTTCGCGCTACCACGCCCTACACCATCTCGTTCGACGAAGCCGCCCGGCTCTCCCCTCAGATTCGCGACATCCTGCTCGGCTTCCCACAAGTGACTACCGTGGCCAACGAACTCGGCCGGCCCGACGACGGGACCGACCCCACCGGTTTCTTCAACAACGAATTCTACGTCGGGCTCAAGCCTTACTCCGATAAATCCTGGGCCGGCACGATCCGCACCAAGCCGGAACTGATCCAGGCCGTACAGAAGAAGCTGGCGTCCTTCCCGGGGATCATCTTCAACTACACGCAGCCCGCCGAGGATGCGGTGGACGAAGCCGAGACGGGCTTGAAGAGCGCGCTCGCGGTCAAGATATTCGGCGCCGACCTCGCCACGCTCGAACAGAAGGCGTACCAGGTGAAGAGCGTGCTTGGCAACATCCCCGGAATCGCCGAAATTACGGTGGTGCGCGAACTTGGGCAGCCCAGCCTGACGATCACGCCCGATCGCGCCAAACTCGCGCGCTACGGGTTGAACGTGAGCGACGTCAACACCCTGGTCGAGACCGCGCTCGGAGGCACGGCGGCGACCCAGGTGATACAGGGCGAGCGGCAGTTCGATCTGGTCGTCCGCATGCAGGAGCAGTACCGCAGCGACGAAAACGCCATCAAGAACCTGCTGATCGCGACGCCGGACGGGCAGTACCTGCCGCTGAGCCAGTTCTGCGAGATCCATGTGGAAAGCGGCGCTTCGTTCATCTACCGCGAGTCCAACTCGCGCTACATCGGGGTACAGTTCAGCGTGGAAGGGCGCGACCTGGCCAGCGCCGTGGGTGAAGCCCGCCGCAAAGTGGACGAAGCCGTGAAGCTGCCCATCGATTACCACTTCGATTGGGGCGGCGAATACAAGGAATATCTGGCCTCGCAGGAGCAGATGAAAGTTATTCTGCCGCTCACGGTGCTACTGATCCTGCTGATCCTGTTCGCGCTCTACGGCAACATCAAATTCCCGCTGATCATTTTCGTCAGCGTGCTGATGACCGAACCGGTGGGCGGTCTGCTGGCGCTCTACCTCACCCACACGCCGTTCAGCGTTTCGTCCATGCTGGGCTTCGTCGCGCTGATGGGCGTGGCGGTACAGACCAGCGTGATCCTTTACTCGTTCATCAACAAACTGCGGCTCGAAGGACACGACATTCCCACCGCGACCCTGGAGGCATCGCTATTGCGGCTGCGTCCGATCATGATGACCGCCCTGGTGGCCTGTTTCGGATTGCTGCCGGCGGCGATGTCCACCGGGATCGGCAGCGATTCCCAAAAACCGTTCGCGATCGTGATTGTGGCCGGGCTGGCCTCCCGGCTGTTGCTTTCGATCTTTCTCGCGCCGGTGCTCTACGCGCTGGCTGCTCGCGACGGCGATACGTTGCAGGTTTAGAAGGGGCGTCATGAAGATGCAGCGCATGATCCGGTATTTGTGTTTGGCTCTGCCGCTGGCGGGCAGCGCCTTGGGGCAGACGGCCCTCGACTGGCGGCAGGTGGTGGACAAGTTCCGCGCCGCAAACCCAAGCCTCATCGCCGGGCAGCTCACCATCCGGGAGTCCAAGGCTTCGGAGGTGACCGCCTATCTCCGTCCGAACCCCACCGCCAGTTTCTCGCTCGATCAGTTGCAGGTCTTCAATGGCAATCCGTACCGCCCGCTGACCAACGCCCTGCCCATCGTCGCGGTGGACTATGTGCGGGAGCGCCGGCACAAGCGCGAACTGCGCCTACAGAGCGCGCAACAGGGCACCGCCATCGCCGAGTCGCAGGAGTTGGATCTGGAGCGCAGTCTGCTCTTCAGTCTGCGCACCGCCTTCGTGCAGACCCTGCAAGCCAAGGCGCTGCTGGCCAGCGCGAAAGAGAACCTGGATTACTTCGACAAGGAGTTGCTGATCCATCGCGCCCGCTACCGTTCCGGCGACATCGCGCGCGTGGACCTGGACCGCATCGCGCTGCAGCGGGTGCAGTACGAATCCGACTACCAGTCCGCTCTGGTGAACACGCGGACCGCCAAGATCACGCTGCTGATGCTGCTGAACGATCGCACACCGGTGGACCGCTTCGATGTCACCGGGCCCTTCGGGTTCCAGGAGAAGATGCAACCGCTCGACGACTTCCACGCGATGGCGGCCGATTCGCGCCCGGACCTGCGTGCGGCGGCCCAGGCCGTGACCAAAGCCACCACCGACCACAAACTGGCGATGGCCAATGGCGCCACCGACCCGGACATCTCGATCGACTTCGGCCATACCGGCGTGGACTCTTTCGTGGGCGGCGGCGTCAGCTTCCCCCTGCGCATCTTCGATCGCAACCAGGGCGAGAAGGCGCGCACCGAGATCGACATCACGCGCGCGGAACGGCAGCGGGACGTCACGCAGGCGCAGGTCTTCAGCGACGTCGATTCCGCCTACTTCACACTGCTCGGCACGGTCAGCCAATTGCGCCCTTACATGGGCTCCGACGGCTATCTGGAGACCGCCGGCCGCATCCGCGAAACCATGTCCTACTCCTACCAGAAAGGCCAGGCGGCGCTGGTGGACTACCTGGACGCGCAGCGCGACTACCGCGCGACGCAGGTGGCGTATCTCAACCTGGTGGGCGCATACCTCACCGCCGCCGGGCAGCTCAATATGGCGGTCGGGCGCGAGGCCATCCCGTAACTACCGGCCTCCATTATCCGCGACCGTGTTGCCTGTAAGGTCCGCGCCGGTAGCGCCCGCGGCATCGATGCCCTCTCCGCCGTTATTGCGGGCCACGTTTCCGCGCACCGCGATGCCGCGCGAACCGTCGAACAACCGTTCCACCACGATGCCGCCGGCGTCGTTGCCCTCCACCAGGTTGCCTTCCACCCGCACGTTCGCGCTCTCGGTGACACGGATGCCATAGAGCCGGTTGCGTGCGGCCTCGTTGTTTGCCACCGTGACGTCGCGGCTGAAACTGACGTCGATCCCGCTGCCCCACGGCGACCGGTCGAAGCGGCTTTCCCGCACCTCGGCGCCGTTCACTCGCGTGAGTTGCAGGTTGTGCTGCAAGCCGCGCCCCGGCACCACGCTCGATCCGCTCTCGCTGAAGTCGCATCCCACGATCGTCACCTGCGCCGCGCCGCGGATGGCCACCGCGTTGTGGGTCGCATTGCGCACGGTCACGTGCTCCATCCGCAGATTGCGCATCTCTCCCGCCCGCTGCGCGCTGAACCGCACGCCGCCCCGGACCGGAGCGTTCTGGCGGGACCGTACACGGCGGTCCTCATTGGGATCGGTGGGCAGTCGCGTTAACGGAGACACTTCCACAACAAAATCGCGCAAGGTGACGTCGTGCAGGTCGTCGCTCGCGTTGACGATCGCGATGCCGGCGTTCGCCGCCGGAGCTTTCGGGTCGAGGAACAGCACCGTCTCCCGCCCCGCTCCCGCCAGTGTGATGCCGCTCGGAATGCGCAGCGCCGCGGGGAGCGTGTACAGCCCTTTGGCCAGCACCACCCAGCCGCCGCCAGCCGCCGCGCGGCGGTCGATCGCCGTCTGAATGGATTCGCCGGGCGCGACCGGCGTGGCGTCAGCGGGCACATGCCCACCCGGCGCGTCCAGGGCGCCCGCCGCCGTCTGGCCCGATGCCGAGGGTGCGGGCAATCTTCCAGCCGCCGTGGGCCCTTCCGCGCCGCGGTGCATGACCAGCGCCGTCCACCCCTGCTGGCGCGTCTGCTGAATCGCGCGTTCAGTGTAGGGCATGTCCAGACCTTTCACGAAGCGATAGTGCTGGTAGACCGGCTCGTAGATATCGCTCAAGCGCCCGCGCCCTGCCGGCGAAATCACGCCGAACGCCGGCACATCCTCTCCGGAAACATACTTCGCCGTATACTCGAAGCCGAGAGCGACGCGGTTATCCGCCGTGCTCCAAAGATCCACCCCCTGGTTCCACGCCACCACCGCCGCGCGCGCGAAATACCCAAGCCCGAGTTGCGCGTGCCCCTGGTCGCGTGCGTTCTCGTCGCACTGCCCGCCCGGATACAGGTACCTGGTGATTCCGCCGTTGCCGGGACCGCGCAGGAAGTGCTCGATGGCGCGATCGAAGATGGCGCGGTCGTCGCAGAAGATGCCGATCGAGAGCAGGCTGTCGATCATGGCCGCGTCCCAGTTGCCGTTGGCTTCGGGAAAGAAATCGCGCAGCAGGGGATAGTAGACGGTGAGCATCAGGCGTTCGAACTGCTTGACGCCCGCCGCGCCCCACCCGGAGTCCGTGGCGCGCAGGATCTCGGCGGCATTGCAGAGCGCCCCGCCGGTCCAGCCGGCCAGCAGTTTCGCGTCGTTGCCTTCGAAGTCCCACAGCACGGCGCTCCAGGCATCGAGGATCGCGATCGCTTTACGCGCGTGCGCCCGGTCCCCGGTCACGTACCATTGCAGCGCCTGGCTGTAAGCCGCCTGCGCGCTGCTGGAGAGGTCGCGATCGCCCTGGCTGGCGCGTCCGAAAGCGCCGCGCTCGATGTGGGTCACCGGTTTCGGCTCGAAGTCCATTGCGGAGTACGGCTGGCCTAGCAGGTTATCCCACGCCCGCTTCCACGGTTGATCGCCCGCCGCGATTCTGGCCTTCATGAAATCGAGGCCGGCGCGGGTTTGCAGGATCCCCGGGTGTAGGAACGGTTGCGCGGAGCATGCTCCCGCGGCGAGCGCAAGCAGCACGCAGAGTCTTTGGATCTTCACCCCACTATTTTGCCTTGGGCGGATACTTGTCGAACGCCTTCTTCACCATGGCATCCAGTCTGCCCTGGATCTTGTTCGGATCGCTCTTCGCTTCGCGCGCGATCGCCCGCCACACCAGCGACCGCGTGCGCGGGTCGCGCAGATCGATGACCAGCGTGCCTTCGGTGTACGGCACCCGCACGACCCGCGTTCCCCATCCGCGCCACCCCGCCGGGTACCGCTCGACCTCCGTCCTCCGCGCGGCGCCCAGCGTGTAGCGGACGTTTAGATCGCTCGCGCCTGACTCGACAAAGACGAACCCTCTCGCCTCCATGCTCCTGCGAATATCGGCGTCGATCTGTTTTCGTACCAGTTCGCTGTTTAGCGCCGGATTCCTGCTGCTCAGTCTGCCGTCGCGGATCGCGAACGTGTGAAATCGCGTGAAGTCCGCGGATGGGTCGAATTCGACGTCCACCTTCTGCGCGAAGGCTGCCGCCGCGGCGAGCAGGCCAATCAGGAGTAGCCTCACATCCGGCGAATGTACCACACGCTCGCAACCCGTGCGCCGGGCGGGCCGGGACGCTCCGGCGCATGCCGCACAACCGCGCCCCTTGTGGTAATCTCGTAGCACCTGGAGGAGGGTAGACATAACGTGACCAGAAGAATGTGGATGCTGCTGGGCGCCGCGCTGCCCGCGTTGCCCGGCGGCCTTCGGGCACAGGCAGTCGCGCCGCCGAAGACGCAACTGAAAGAGGGCGATACGGCCCCGGACTTCACGCTCGGTTCGACGGCCGGCGGCAAGGTGACGTTGAGCGACTTCCGCGGTAAGAACACGGTGGTGCTGGCGTTCTTCCCGGCCGCTTTCACCGGTGGTTGAACGAAGGAATTCACGGCGTACCAGGCTGGTATCGCGAAATTCGAAAGCACCGACACGAAGGTTTTTGGAATCAGTACCGACAACACTCCGTCGCAACGGGAGTTTGCCGCAAAGAACGGGATTCAGGTTCCGCTGCTGAGCGATTTCGCCCAGCGCAAGGTCAGTAAAGAGTACGGCGTCCTCATCGAGGCGGCGGGGATTGCCAACCGCGCCACCTTCGTCGTCGATAAGGACGGGAAGATCGTCTACATCGAGCAGGGCAATTCGGCCATCGACCCCACGGGCGCCGAGACCGCCTGTAGCCGGTCCGCTCACAAGAAGTGAGGCTCAGCGCCGGGCGGCGTCCTCGCGGCGTTCCCGGCGTTTTGCCGCGTGCCATGCGCCGGGATGCGAGGAACCCTTTGCTGTGGATGCCGCTCGCGGCGCTCCTGGCCGCTCCGGTGGCCCTCCGCCCAGCCGATTCTCCCACCGCAAGCGCCGGTTCCTTCGTGGATGTGACCGGGCGCGCCGGCGTCCGCTTCGTCCACCAGGCGAGCCTCACGTCGCGCAAGTATCTGGTCGAATCGATGAGCGGCGGGGTGGCCGTGTTCGACTACAACGGCGACGGACTGCCCGACATCTACCTGGTGAACGGCGCGCAACTGCGCGACCCGATGCCCGCGGACGCGCGGCCCGGAAAGTCCGATCCGCGCTTCTGGAACCGGCTCTACCGCAATAACGGCGACGGCACGTTTAGCGATGTGACCGTGCAGGCCGGCGTACAAGGGAATGGCTACGGGATGGGAGTCGCCGCGGCCGACTTTGACAACGACGGCCACACCGACCTCTACGTCACCAGCTTTGGCGGCAACATCCTCTACCACAACAATGGGGACGGCACGTTCAGCGATGTGACCGCTCAGGCGGGCGTCTCCGGCAGCGGTTGGTCCGCCGGCGCGCTCTTCATCGACTACGACAAGGATGGCCTGCTGGACCTCGTGGTCTCGCGTTACCTCAAGTGGGACTTCTCGAAGGACGTCTGGTGCGGCCTGCGCAAGCCCGGGTACCGTGCCTACTGCCACCCGGATCAATTCGAGCCGGTCACCCATCTTCTGTTTCACAACCTCGGGCACGGACGCTTCGAAGACGTCTCCGAACGGAGCGGTCTGGCGCGCTTTCCGGGCAAAGGTCTGGGCCTGGCGATGGCCGATTTCGACCGCGACGGCTGGCCCGATATCTTCATCGCCAACGACGCGGTCCCGCAGCAACTCTTCCGCAATCGCGGCGACGGCACCTTCGAGGAGGTGGCGCTGGCGCGGGGCGTGGCTTACGATTCCGACGGCCGCAGTTTCTCCGGCATGGGCACGGACTTCGCCGATTACGATAACGACGGCTGGCCCGACCTGTTCGCCAACGCGCTCGCCACACAGCGCTACGCCCTGTTTCACAACGTGAAGGGCTCCTTCGATTACGTCTCCGACTCGAGCGGCGTGGGCGGCGCCAGCATGCTGCATTCCGGCTGGGGCAGCCGCTTCTTCGATTTCGACAACGACGGCTGGAAGGACCTGTTCGTCGCGCAGGGCCACGTGATGGACAACATCCAGCTCACCGAACCGCAACTCCGCTACCTGGAGCCGCCGCTGCTCCTGCGCAACGTCAAGGGGCGGTTTGCCGATGTGTCGGCGCAGGCGGGAGCGCCTTTCCGCATCCCGCGCGCGGCGCGCGGCGCGGCGTTCGGCGACCTGAACCGCGACGGGCGCGTGGATATCGTGATCAACTGCAACAATGCCGCGGCGGTGGTGCTGGAGAACCGCTTCGTCAACGCCAATCATTGGCTGATGGTGGATACGCAGGGCAGCCGCAGCAACCGCGACGGAATCGGCACGCTCATCCGGCTGGTGACCGCGTCGGGGCTGGAACAGTATGCGACCGTGACCAGCGGCGGCAGCTACCTCTCGTCGAACGATAAGCGGGTTCACTTCGGGCTGGGTCCGGAGACCCGGGTGAAGCTTCTGGAACTGACGTGGCCCAGCGGGCAGGTGCAGCGGTTGCGCGACCTCGCGGCGGACCGCGTCCTTACCGTGCGCGAGCCTTGAGGCCGGCGAGCACCTGGAGCGCCTTTTCGATATCGGGGTCGCCGGGAGCGTCGTGTTGCGCGGCGCGCAGGTCGCGCTCGCCGTCCTCCAGGCGCCCGGCCTGGCACTCGGTGAGCGCCAGATTCTTGCGTAGAGTTGCCAGCGCGGAGCACGCACCGCAGACCTGGATGGCTTCGCGTAACTGGGCAATGGCCTGGTCCCACTTGCCGGCTTGAGCCGCGGCGAGCGCGAAGTTGCTGAGGGTACGCGCGCGTTCGGTGAGGCCGCCCTGCGTCTGCAACTGCTCGATACGGGCGCGGTAGCGGGCCGCTTCGGCGGGATCGCTCTTCGATGACGCGCGCATCATGCTGTAAAGGGCCTGCTTGTGCTCCGGCTCGACGGCGAGCGCCTGCTTCCAGGCCTTCACCGCCTCCGTGTTCCGCCCGAGGCTTTGCTCGGATTGTCCGAGGAGGAACCACGCCTCGGCGTTGCGCGGATCGAGTGCGACGGCGCGTTGCAGCGCGGCAGCCGCGTCGCCGTAGCGGCTCAATTCTCTCTCGGCGATGCCCAACCGGTAGAAGGCATCTGCGCCCGAGGGATCCATGCGGCAAGCCGTCTGCAACTCGCCGAGAGCCTCGTCGTAGCGATGCAACTCCACCAGCATGCGTCCCTTGTTGTAGTGCGTGGCGGCGACGTTGCCCGCGAGCTTCACCGCTTCGGAGAACTCGGCCAGAGCCGCCTCGCTCTGCTGCCTGTCGGCGAGCGCGATTCCCAGGTTGAGATGGGCCTCGGCCGATGCGGGGTCGAGAGCCGCGACTGTGCGGAACGTCTCCAGCGCCGCCCCATCGCCGGAGCGCGCCTCGACCATGCCGAGTGCGGTCAGCGCCTTGATATTCCGCGGCTCGGCGGCTACCGCGGCGTCGAGTTCCTTGCGCGCCGCCGCGAAATCGCCGCGCGCGGCCACGATCAGCGCCAGGTTGACCCGCGCCTGCGCGTAGTTCGGACTGTTCTCGATCGCCTGGCGGAACAGGCGTTCCGCGCCCGCCGCATCGCCGCGCTGTCCGTAGAGCACGCCCAGGTTGTTCTGGCACTCGGCGCACTGCGGATCGCTCACCAGCGCCGTGGTGAACTGCCGTTCGGCGTCCGCCGCGCGGCCCTGTTCCAGGTAGAGCAGTCCCAACTGGCTGCGCGCCGGCGCGAAGCCGGAATCGAGCGACGTGGATTTTTCGAGCGACGCCACGGCTCCAGCCGAATCCCGCACCTTCAGTTGCGCGAGCGCCAGGTTGTACCAGGTCTTCGCGTTGCCGGGTTCGAGCTTGAGCGCCTCCTGGTAACCCGCGATGGCCGCCTTCGGATCTCCCGTCACCAGAGCCTGATTGGCCTTGTTGGCGGTGGTGCCGGCGATGTTGTTCATCACGTCCTGGTGCTTGCGCTGTTCAAAGGCGGAGAGCTCCTTGCCGGCGAGTTCGGGTTGATTGAGGCGGCGCAGCACGTTCGCCAACTGAAACTGCGCCTCCTCGGAATCCGGCTGCAGGCGGCGCGCGGTCTCCAGGTGCTCTCTGGCTTCGGCGTACCGGCCGAGCCGCGCCAGAACGAACCCGTAGTTGTATTGCGAGGGATAGAAGCCGGCGTCCTCCTTCACGGCCGCCGCCAGATCCAGCGCGGCTTTTTCGTAGTCGCCGGTACCGCGGTAAACGAGCCCGCGGAGGTAGCGCGCCTCTGCGTCGCGCGGCCGGCGCGCAAGGACTTCGTCGAGCGCCGGCAGAGCGTCGGTCTGCCGGTCGAGCGCGATCAGCGCCTTGGCCAGCGAGAGGCGGGTCACGTTGTCGGTGGGGTTGAGCTCGACCGCCTTACGGAAATGTTCGGTCGCATCTTCATAGCGCTTCTGGCGCGCGTAGAGGGTGCCCAGGTTGGATTCAGCCAGCGCCGGGCGCGGCAGCGCCGCCACCGCTCTGGTAAGAAGATCGATGGCGGCATCCGCCTGTCCGTTTTCGTAAAGAGCCTGTGCCAGCGATACCTGGTGATCCGCGCTGCGCGGTTCGAGCGCTACGGCCTGCCGCAGATACGTGGCGGCCGCGGTATACCGCTTCTGCGCCGCGAGCAGGTCGCCCAGGTGCTGCAGCGCTGCCGCGGACCTCGCGTCGAGCCGGATCGCCTCGCGGTACTGCGCCTCCGCGCCCGCGGGATTGCCGCTATCCTCCAGCGCGATGCCCAGCGCCAGGTGCGCCGGCGGCGAAGCCGGGGATTGCGCGGCCAGCGTGCCGAGTTCGCGGACTGCGCGCTGCGCGTCGCCGCTCTGCAAGAGAGCCAGTCCCAGGTTGTAGCGCGCCTCCGCGAAGCGCGGGTCATCGCGCAAGGCCGCTTCAAACGCGGCAATCGCGCAGCGGTTGTTGTTCCGCTGCGCGTACCATGCGCCCAGACTGTTGGAGACGTCGGCGGAGCGTTTCCCGGCCGGCAATTCCTTCGGCGGATCGCATCCCGGTGGAACCTGCGCCGGAGCGGCCGCCGTGGAGACGAACAAAAGACTGAGGGCCCGGAGGAATGAGGTGCGCACAACTTCCCGCATTATCTCACGTCCCTATCCGGGCCCCTGTTGGAGCAGCTTCAGAAGATGATCTTCAGCCCGAATTGCAGCGAGCGGGGACCGGTCGCGGTACCGAAGATCTTTCCGAAGTTCGGGTCCAGCACGTTGCCGTTCGGCGATCCGAGAATCACCGTGTTCGGCGTGTTGAAGGACTCGGCGCGGAACTCGACCAGCTTGCCCTCCCGGATGGCGAACTGCCGGAAGACCGAGAGGTCCACGTTCCAGACCGCGGAGGAGCGCATGGCGAACCTCCCCAGGTTGCCGAAAGTATACTGCGCCGGCGCGGCGAACGCGGCGGTGTTGAACCACTCTTGCGCGGTTGGACTGGAAAGCGTGGGATTGCCGACGAGGTTGGCTCGCAGGTATCCCGTGTTCCCGGTGTTGGCCAGGTCGCCCGGCACCGTGATGTTATACGGCAGCCCGGAGCGGGCGGTGGTGATCGTGTTGATTTGCCAGCCGCCGACGAGGGCGTTCGCCACCGGATTGCGGGTGTCGAACGTCTTGCCTTTGCCGAAGGGCAGCTCGTAGACCAGGTTCGCGCTGAGCACCTGCGTCAGGTCGAAGCCCGAGACGCTGCGGTCGCGGCCGAGGTTGTAGGGATCTTCCACCGACTGGCCTTCCACTCCGTACCAGCCCGAGGCGCCCATGTCGATGGACTTCGAGTAGGTGTAAGACACCTGATAGGCCAGTCCCTTGGCGAAGCGCTTGTTGAACTGGAACTGCAGCGAGTTGTAATTGCCGCGCCCGATGGTGCGGTCATAGTAGCTCGGGTGGATGTAGGGGAACGGCGCGCGGTCGGCGGGATTGCCCGGCCCCGGGGTCAGCGCGACGTTGTAGTAGCCACCCACGTCCAGACGGCGGCTGCCCGACCCGACGTAATCGATCGAAACCGTGGTCGTGGGGTTCAGCTCCTTGGCGATGCCGAAATTCCACTGCATCGAATACGGGTTCTTGCCGTAGGGATCGTAATACCACTGCACCTGGTTGAACGGCGTGGGCGCGGGGAAGAGTCCGCCGCCCGCGGCAAACGGGTTCAGCCCCGTCACCACCGGCGTCGCCGTACCCGGTATCGGGACGTTGAGGTTGTTGGCCAACTGCTGTCCGATGTCGGGCCAGTCGCCTTCGTAGTTCTGCGATGTCTGCGTGACCGCGGCCCAGTTGTCGTAGTAGATGCCGAAGCCGGCGCGCACCGCCATGGTTTCGCTCACGCGGTAGGCGAGCCCGATGCGCGGGCCCCAGTTGGTGGTCGTGTCGTGGTAGATCTTGCCGTTGGGCGAGACGATCACGTGCGCGGGAAGGGTGCCGTCGCCGGGGATGCAGGGCGCGTGCCCGCGCTGGCTGCACGGCGGCGGCAGTTGCTGGAGGATGTAGTTGCCGCTGTTGAAGTCGATGGAGCCGGTCTCGATGCCGCCGTTCTGTCCCACGGTATCGGGACGCCCGTAGGGTGGGATGAAGGTGCGGTCGTAGCGCAGCCCGAGGTTGATCGTCAGTCGCGGCGCGGCTTTCCACGAATCCTGGAAGTAGAAGCCCATCACGCCGCCCCAGCGCGTGGTTTCGTGGACGTTGCGCCGCCCGGCGCTATCCGGCACGTTGAGCAGGAACGAGGCCATCGAGTTTCCGGGGTTGAGATTGAGGTGCGCCGGGTCGGCCGTCTGCTGATACGCATACGAGACGCTGGCGCTGTTGTAGAGCGATTCGAAGGTGCTGCTGTTGAGTTCGCCGCCCCATCGCAGCGTGTGGCTGCCGATGGTCTTGGAGACGTTCGCCTTCCACTGGTGGACGTTGGTCTCGTTGGGATTCAGCGAAAGGCCGCTGCCCGGAATCGACGTGCTGTAACCGGCGATGCCGACGCTTGGCATCAGGTTGGCGCCGCCGATGAAGTTGCCTGCGAAATTGGGGGAGAAACCCAGGGTCCCGGCGGTTTGCCCCGCGTTCAGGCCGTTGTACACGGTCACGCTGTTGGTTTCCTGGTGCGAGCGGCCGAATTGAGCCTGCAGCATCAGGGTCGGGCTGAAGGTGTGCACCCAGCTTGCGCCGAAGTTCTGCCCGGGGTTGTCCTTGATGGTGTTGGTGACGACCGGGAGACCGCCCGATCCGGACGTGTCGTAGTAGAGAGCGCTGTAGCGGAACCAGAAGAAGTCTTTGGACCCGAGGTTCTGGTCGATGCGGGTGGTGAATTCGTTCTGGTGTTGCAGGAACGGCGTATTGTCCTCGGCGTTGAAGTTGCCGATGCCGACGTTGAACAACTGAGGCCGGACCTGCTTCACGAAGCTCACCAGCTGGGTGTTGATCAGATTCGCCGGAATCTGGTTGCCGGGGAACGGATCGCGCAAGAAGCCGCCGGGATTGTTCGGGTCCGGACGCGTGCTGAAAGGGTTGAACGCCTGTGCCTGTCCGCTGAGATCGCCGCTCAACTCCTGGTCGCTCGGCAGGTGCAGATAGGAGTTCGCCGCCTGCGAGAACTGGAACCCTTCGTACGCGGCGAAGAAGAAGGTCTTGTTCTTACCGTTGTACAGTTTCGGGATCCACACGGGTCCGCCGGCGGCGATGCCGTACTGATTCTGGCGGAACGGGGTCACCGAATTCTGGAACGTGCTGCGCGCGTTGAACGCGTCGTTACGCAGGAACTCCCATGCCGATCCATGGAGTTCGTTGGTGCCGGACTTGGTGGCGACGTTGACGATTCCGCCGAGAGCGCCGCCGAATTCAGCCAGATCGTTGTGACCGTTCACCTTGAATTCCTCGATCGCGTCCACGATCGGGGGCACGGCGTAGGTGCTGGAGAACGCACCCTGGTTGTTCAAGCCGTCGGTCATGAAGAAGTTGCTGCGATTGGTCTGTCCGTTGATGGACGGGAAGACGAAGGCCGTCCCCGACGCCACGTTACCGAATCCGCCCGCGTTCTGCGACACGCTCACCGGGGCGACGCCCGGCGACAGCGACAGAAGCTGCGTGAAATTTCGTCCATTCAGCGGCAGGTCCACCACCTGTTTGGCCGCGACCACGGCGCCCACCTCGGCGGTGGAGGCCTGCACCAGTTCGCCCGACGCCTCTACCGTGACGGTGTCCTGCACGGCGCCCACTTTGAGCGCGACGTCGAGTGTGGCCGTCTGGTTGACCGCGAGCGCGAATTGCGGAATCTTGGTGGTCTGGAACCCCGGCGCGCTGGCCTGCAACGTATAGTTGCCGGGCGTGATGCTTAGGAACACATAGTTGCCGGCGTTGTTCGAGAGCGCTTGCCGCTCGACGGACGTATCCGTGTTGCGCAGCACTAAATTGACGTTGGGCACCACGCTGCCGCTGGCGTCGCGGACGACGCCGGTGACGGACGCGCTCGACAGTTGTGCCGAGGCCGGTATCGAGAAAATCCCAAGCGCGAGCGCGACCGCGACGAGGCTGCGCGCACCACTCGTGCCTGACAACAAGGTCATACATCCCCTCCCTTTAACGATAAAGTGGATCTACCATATCATGCGCCCGAAAATGTGTCAAGGGCGTCGAAGCGCCTTGACACCGCTCCGTTGCCGGGAATATATTGACCCGGCAGGGCAGGCCACCGGCCGCCTCCCGCGGACCTCTCCCGTGAGAACGAAACCTCCAGCACGGATCGCGATTCCGCTTCTCTTTGTCTGCGCGATTTCCGCGAAGGACCCGGCCGGATACACAGGATCTGAGGCGTGCGCCGCCTGCCACCAGGAGATCTACCGCCAATACAAGCGCACGGGCATGGGGCGCTCGATGAGGCCCGCCGCCGAAGCGCCGCTGGCGCGTGAAGTCACGGTGCACACCGAAGCGCTGCATCGCGATTGCCGGGTCTTCCGTCGCGGCGGCGACCTGTATCAATCCGAGTCGCAGCCCGGCGTGTTCGAGAACGAAAACCGGCTGGTGTACGCGATCGGCTCGGGAGAGAACGGCATCAGCTTCGCCGTGCGCCGCGGCGATTACCTGTTCCAGGCGCCGCTCTCCTATTACACCCGGACGCGCGCCTGGAACCTCTCCCCGGGCTACGAAGATTCGGCCGGCGGATTCAACCGTCCCATCCAGGAAGCCTGCATCATCTGCCACGCCGGACGTCCGCGCGCAGTCGCGGGACGCGACGGACTCTATCTGGATCCCGCTTTTGCCGAGCTCGCCATCGGCTGTGAGAATTGTCACGGTCCCGGCGAGCGCCACATCGCCGCGGTGGAGCGCGGAGACGCGCCGCCGCACGATCCCGGCATCGTCAATCCGGCTCGCTTGCCGGCGCGCCTGGCCGAGGACATCTGCATGCGCTGCCATCAGGGCGGCGATGCGCGGGTGCTGCTGCCCGGCCGCGAGTACAACGACTTTCGCCCCGGCATTCCGCTGCTAAGGACTGTCGCCATCTTCGCGCTGCCCTCGCTGCCGCCGTCCGGCGACCTGCTCCAGCATCACGAGGCCATGAAGCTGAGCCGGTGTTTTCGCGCAAGCGGCGGCAAACTGAGTTGCCTCACCTGTCACGACCCGCACCAACAACCGGATGCGGCCGCGGCTCCGGCATTCTTCCGTGCGCGCTGCCTGCGCTGCCACACGGAAAGCAGTTGCCGCGTACCGCTGGCGGAGCGCCGCGGAAATCCCGTCCCCGATAACTGCATCGCGTGCCACATGCCGCGGCGCGATGTCACGAACATCTCGCACTCGGCCCTGACCAACCACCGCATTCCGGCGAACCCGGCGATGACGCCGTCCGCGCCTGAGCGAAGAGAAGACCTGCCCGGTTTGACTCTGCTCGATACCGCGGCCGGCGAGCCGCAACTGCCGCTGCTCACGCGGCTGAGCGCATACGGGGAACTGATGGACCGCGATCCCGCGCTACGCGGCCGCTACCTCGAGTTGCTCGCCGGGGCGGCGCGCACGGCGCCGGACGATCCCCTGGTCCTGGCCGCGCTCGGCCGCAAAGCGCTCGCCGAGGGAAGCACGGACGCGATCCCCTACCTCACGCGCGCGGAGCAGCAGGGCGCGCCCGGCGCGTCGACTTACGTCGACCTCGCGCAGGCGCTGGCGCAGGCCGGACTCGTGGACGAATCGGCCGCGGTCCTGGCCCGCGGCGAGCGCTTGTTTCCGTATGCCGCGACCCTGCGCAAACACCTGATCCTCGCCTACATCACGTTGAAATCGTACCCGCAGGCGAAGACCGCACTCGAGCGCTACGTGCGGGATTTTCCCGAAGACGCCTTCATGCGCGGATTGCTCGAGAAGGTGCGGACCGCCGCACCGCGTTGACGCATGAAGACCCGGCTCATCACGGTCGCGCTCTTCGCCACGCTGCTGGCCGCGCAGCAGATCGACACCTCGAATTTCTCTTCCGGCCGGACGGGCGCGTCGATGGCGGACCGCGCGGAATCGCCCGCTGAGCGCCGCGACTTTCTCGCAATCGCCGGCGCCGCCGATCCCGCGGAGACGCGCCGCCTGGCGGACGCCTTCGTGGCGCGCTATCCGCGCTCGTGGCTTTTGGCCGCGGCGTGGCAGATGGCCGCCGGGGCGAGCCTGGACCTGAAAGACTATCCGCGGGCGCTTGCCGCCGGCCGCTCCTCGCTCCGCCTGCTGCCGGAGAACCCGCTGTTGCTGGTAGCCGTGGCGGGAATCGAAGCGGCCGCGGGCGACAAAAGCCAATCCTTGCGCGATGCCGAAGACGCCCTGCTGTACCTTTCGGTATCGGCCGCACCCGCGGCCTTCGGCGCGAAGCAATGGGAGGAGGCGCGGGCGGATCTTCAGGCGGTTGCCCGCCGCCTGATCGCGCAAAGCGGCGCGCGCAGCGTTCCGCCGTGGGCCGCTCCGTCGCCGCCTTCGGACACCGGTCCGCGCCTGCACTACGCCGGCTCGGAGGCTTGCGCCGCCTGCCACCGGGCGGCGTACGATTCGTGGCGCGCGACCGGCATGGGCGCCATGCTCCGCCCGATCGCGGATACGGCGCCGCTGGCCGATTTCTCGCACGAAAGCGAGTTCACCGACCCCGTCTCGGGCGCGAAGGTCCGCACCGGCGGCGGCAGCCACCCCTACTTTGAGTTCTCCGCTCCCGCCGGCGTGCGCCGTTTTCCGGTCGCTTATACCATCGGCTCGAAGTGGCAGCAGGCCTACGCCATGCGGCTGCCCGACGGACGCATCTACGTCTTCCCGATCCAATTCAACCTGCTCGAAAAGCGGTGGCTCAACTACTGGGCCACGCTGGATCCGCCCGGCAGCGAACGCACGCTGGTCGCGCGCTTTGCGGAACTCTCGCCCGCTACCAGCTACCAGCGCAATTGCGCCGTCTGCCACACCAGCCAGTTGCGCCTGCGCCGCCTGAGCGACACCACGTTTCAGGACGCGGTATTTCGCGAACCGGGCATCGATTGCGAGATGTGCCACGGACCTTCGGCGAGCCACGCGGCGGCCATGCGCGCCGGTACAGACGGTTCCGCCGCCGCCGCCGCGCCGCCCTTCCGTTACGCGCGGCTCGATCACTGGCGCGCCACCATGATCTGCGGCCAGTGCCACCGGCAGTCGGCTCTGCGCGATCTGGGACCGAGCGGCGAGATGAACTACTCGCCCGAACCGCCGTACTTTTCCTGGCTGCTGAGCCAGCCGCCGGCGGAATTCGGCACGCGCGCGTTCTATAAGGACGGCCGTTTTCGCGAGACCACTTTTATCGGCGAAGCGTTTCTGCGCTCGGCGTGTTTCCGCCGCGGCACCGCGCAGTGCGCGAGTTGCCACAACCCGCATCCGGCCGGCGCGGGCGGGAATCGCACCTCGCTCAAGTTCGCGGACCATCCCGACCAGATGTGCCTGCAGTGCCATAGCGCCTACATCCCGCGCATCGCGAGCCACACGCATCACGCCGCGAATTCGCCGGGCAGCCGCTGCATCGCGTGCCACATGCCGCCCATCATGAACAGCCTGCTGTTCCGCGCGGCGTCCCACCAGATCGAAATACCCAGTGCGGACGCGACTCTGCGGTTCGGGCCGGAGGAGAGCCCGAACGCCTGTCTGCTCTGCCACAAGGACCGCGGCGCCGCATGGGCCGCGGACTCGCTGCGGCAGTGGGAGAAGGCGCCCTGACGGGGCGGCGGTGGTACCCTGAAGGCCACTGGGAATGTGGACTCGCCGGGAGATCATCGCGCTCCTCGCGCCCGCGGCGGCGTGGGGACAGGGAGTATCGTCGCGCAACGTGAAGCCGCAGCCCCGCGGCAAACCGTCGGGCCTGCCGTTCCACGCGCGCTTCACCGATGTCGCGGAACACGCCGGCCTGCGCGCCCCGCTGATCTACGGTCCGGCCGATCACAAGGACTACATCCTGGAAACGGTCGGCTGCGGCTGCGCCTTCATCGACTACGATAACGACGGTTGGCTCGACATCTTTCTGCTCAACGGCACACGCCGCGAAGGCGCGCCCGCGGGCGCCACCAACCGCCTTTACAAGAACAATCGCGACGGCACCTTCACCGACGTCACGGAAAAGGCAGGGTTGCACCGCACCGGCTGGGCCTCGGCGGTATGCGTGGGCGACTACAACAACGACGGCTTCGACGACCTCTTCGTCACCTATTGGGGACAGAACGTTCTCTACCGCAACAATGGCGACGGCACCTTCACCGACGTGACCCGGCAAGCCGGGCTGCTGCACTCTGGAACCCGCTGGGGGTCGGGCTGCACCTTCATCGACTACAACCGCGACGGACTGCTCGACCTCTTCGTCGCCAACTACCTGGAGTTCGATTTCGAATCCGTGCCCAAGCCCGGCGAGAACGCCAACTGCAACTGGAAGGGCATCCCGGTGAATTGCGGGCCCCGTGGACTGACGCCCTCGGCGCCCGCCCTCTACCGCAACAACGGCGACGGCACGTTCACCGATGTGAGCGCCGCTTCCGGCGTGGCGCGCGCCAAGGGCAGCTACATGATGACCGCCGCCGCCGCGGACTTCGATAACGATGGCTGGCCCGATCTCTACGTGGCCTGCGACTCGACTCCGAGTTTCCTGCTACGCAACAACCGCGACGGCACGTTCACCGATATCGGCCTCGAGAGCGGTGTCGCGCTCAACGAGGACGGCATGGAACAGGCGGGCATGGGAGTCGGCGTCGGCGACTACGATCTCGACGGCAACCTCGACGTGCTCAAGACGCACTTCTCCGACGACACCTGCGTTCTGTATCACAACGACGGCAAGGGGAACTTCGAGGATCTCACCGTGCGCTCGGGCCTGGCGGTGGAGACGCGCTTCATCTCCTGGGGCGGCGGCATCTACGACTTCGATAACGACGGCTGGCCCGACGTCCTCTGGGTCACCGGGAGCGTGTATCCGGAGATCGAAGCCAAGCTGCCCGCCTACCCCTTCCGGTCGCCGCGGGTTCTGTTCCGCAACCTCGGCGGCGGCCGTTTCGAGGAACTGATCGATCAGGGCGGCCCCGGCATTTCCACACCGCACGCGAGCCGCGGCTGCGCTTTCGGTGATTTCGACAACGACGGCGACATCGACGTGCTCATCATGAACCTCAATGAGCCGCCCTCGCTATTGCGCAACGATGTGACCGGCGGAGGAAACTGGCTCAAGGTGAAGCTGACGGGCACGAAATCGAACCGCGGCGCGGTTGGCGCGCGGGTCACCGCGGCTTACGGCGGCAAGGTGCAGGCGCAGGAAGTGCTCAGCCAGTCCAGCTTTTATTCCGCCAGCGACCAGCGGCTCCATTTTGGATTGGGCGCGGCCGCCACTGCCGACCTCGATATCCGCTGGCCTAACGGAAATCGCGAGCGGATCGCCGCCGTTCCCGCCAACCGGTTCGTGGTGATCCGCGAAGGATCGGGCATCGTGAAATCGCAGGCGTGGTGACCGCGCCGCTGCTACCCCGGCGCGATCTCCGTCAGCTCCAGCACAAGTTTCGCGCCGCACTGGCCGCAGACCACTTGCCCGTCCTCGGACTGGTACACCGTCGTGGCATGACACAAGGCGCATTCGGCCGTGGGCTCGGTCGAATCCGGCAGCGGGTCGGGCGGAACCACGCCGGTTACGAATCCACCCGCGGCTTTGGTTTCCGGCTCGAACGTGGCGCCGCAGTTGCCGCAGACATGGTTGAAGCAGCAGTTCGGCGTGCAACTGTAGAACACCTCGTCCGATCCGCACTGCGGACACTCGATCCGCAGTTTGCGCGTGGTCATGGCTTTTTCTGCGGCTCGGCCGGCGGCGCGGGAGGCGCGTAATACTCCGGATTCTTCACCACGGTAGTCTTGGAAACCAGATCGTCCACGAACTTCTTCGCGGCGTCGGCGCGGTAGCGCTCCTGCAATCGGGGCTTGAGTTCGGCGAAACTTTGGGTCTCCACGGATTGAAGCTGGATCACGTGATACCCGGTGGGCAGTCTCACGGGCTCGCTCAGTTCCCCCGGCTTCAACCGGCAGAGCGCTTCTTCAAACGAGGGCATGATCTGGCCGTGGCGCACCTGCCCGATTTCGCCGCCCGCCACCGAGGTGGTGGCGTCGTCGCTCTGCTCGTGCGCCAGCGCCGCGAAATCCGCGCCCGTCGCCACCTGTGCGCGGATGTCGCGCGCCTTGGCGAGCGCTTCATCCTCGCTCAGATCGTTCTCCCCCGGCTTGATCGGCAGCGGCGAGCCTTTGAAACGCACCGCGATCGCGCGCGCCTTCCAGGTCGAGAATTCGCAGCGGTGATCGTCGTAATACTTGCGCAGCGCAACGTCGTCCCCCGGAATCTCGCCGGGCAGCAGGTTTCCGAGCATCTGCGCCAGAATGTGGCTCTGGCTGAACTGCGCCTGATCCTTGAACTCCTGTGTCTG
Source organism: Candidatus Solibacter sp. (assembly GCA_037442245.1). Lineage (GTDB taxonomy): Bacteria > Acidobacteriota > Terriglobia > Bryobacterales > Bryobacteraceae > Solibacter. The sequence goes on from JBBIQR010000002.1 coordinate 58,569, forward strand.
GTCGAGTTTGCGTTTGCGCGCTTCCTCCGCCAGCACCAGGGTGCGCGCCACCGCTTCGGCGAACTGCTGTTTGCCCGGACCGCGCGCGAAGATCTGCTGGTTCATGGGATAAATCCCGATCATGTCGTCCAGTTCCTGGAACGTGATCCTGGTTTCGCCGACCTGAAGCACCACTGTATCCGGCGGAATCTTCTTCGAGTCGTCGGCCGAAAAGATTTTGAGCGGCACGGTTACGCCGCCGGCCGGCGGGTTCTGCTGGGACCACAGGCACACGCCAGAACACAGCAGGATGATGGGGAGAAATCTCATTTCTCCATGATAACTTCCGCGCCGCCTAGCTCCACAGTTCGTTGACCGGTCCGTAGAGGTTCTGATCGCTGAAGGGGACGTACTCAAAGCCGCGGCCGAAGGGATCGTCGTAGGATACCGTGGTCCAGTTGATTCCCATCGCGGAGTAGATGGTGGCCTCGATGTCCTCCACGTTCACGCTGCGATTGCGCGACCATCCCGGGTCCTGCGTCGCCGACCCGTCCGCCGTGGTCGAGCCGATGACTTTACCGCCTTTGATCCCGGCGCCGGCGAAGACGGCCGATTGCTGCGGCCAATGGTCCCGACCGCCCGCCGCGGTCAGCGGCCCCACGGTGCGGCCGAATTCTCCCACCATCACCACCAGCGTCGAATCCAAAAGGCCGCTGCTCTTCAGGTCTCCGATCAACGCCGCGTACCCGGCATCGAGCTGCTTGCCCAGCGTGTACATATTCGGTCCCTTGGGATTCGTCTGCCCGTAGATGTCCTGGTGAAAATCCCAGCTCCCGAAGGATATCTGGACGAAGCGCGTGCCCTGATTCGCCTGGAGCACCTGCTTGGCCACCAGGCAGGCGTTGCCGAAGCCGCTCGAACCGTAGCGTGTGCTGTCGGTGGAGGCGAAACTGAACGCGCTTTTCACCACCGGGTTGTACATCATGAGTTTCGCCTGCTCGTAGAACGCTTCGTAATCGTCCAGCGGCTTGCCGTAGGGCGAATCGATTCGCAGAGGATCGTCGAGCGCGTGCAGCCCCTGGTACATCTGCGCGAAGCGTCCACTGGATGCGCCGGTGGGATCGTTGGGATTGGTTGTGTTCGGCAGACCCGCGGTCGAGGGCGTCACTTTGAATGGCGCGTACTGCGCGGCGAAGTATCCGGCGCCGGCGCACGCGTTCGAGTTCAGCGCGAGAAACGCCGGGAACACGCTTCCGGCGGCGCCTTTTTCGCGCGCCACCACGCTGCCGATGTTCGGCGCGACATTGCCCAGCACCGCCGCGGGGTTCCGTCCGATCTGCGCCCACCGCTGCGCCAGTGTGTGTACCAGGGCGTGCGCGGACATGGAGCGAATGATCGCCATGTCCGGCAACTGCTGCGCCATGTTGGGCAGCAGGCCCACCGGCCACGTGATGCCGTTGGCCGTCCCCGGCTGGAAGTCCGATGGCGTCACGCCGTTCACCACCTTCAGGTCGAACGAGTCGGTGTGGCTGATGGCGCCCGTCAGCAGGATGAAGATCACGTTCTTCGCCGTGTTGATCGTCGTTACGCTACTCTGCGCCGCCGCCTGCTGCGCGCGCAGCATCGGGGCCAGAAACGAGCAGGTCAGCCCGGCGCCGGCCAGTTCGAAGAAGCCGCGGCGTGAAAGGTGCGGCCGCGCGACGAACGAGCGGTGGCGCTCCGGATACTCGCGGTACATGCGGTCCGCGCGTTGCTGTTCGGTCATGGCATCCTCCTAATAATTGAAAACGAAATCTACCTTGTTATAGAGCGACCAGAGCAGGTTCTCCGCGGACTGGCTGTGCATACCCGCCTTGAGCAGGTTCAGCGCGGCCGTCATTTCGTCCTGCGACGGCGGACGCGAAAGCACGGTCAGGAACAATTGATTCACCAGTTGGCTGTCGGGCAGCGTCATGCTGCTGAACAGCAGGCTGCCCGCGGGTCCGGTGGACTTGACCCGGCTCATCACGAACGGATCGTTCATCAGGTTGAGCGCCTGCGCGATGGAGCCGTCTCCGCTGCGCACCTGATCGTCGCGGTTGCCGCGCAGGAACGAATCGAGGAACGCCGTCACCTCGCTGCCCGCATTCGGCGTGTTCAAAGGCTCGGGGAACTGCATCGCCCAGGTCAGCGCGCCGTTGGCAGCCACGGTGTAGCTGGGGAGCACGTTGCTCGATTGCACGATCGCGTCGTGGACCTCCTCCGCCCACAGGCGCCGCACGAATTTGCGGGCGTAGAGCGCGTCCCACGCCGGGTTGTACGTCCCCGGATAGCGCGAGGAGAGTTGGTACGCGTTTGAGTTCGCGATGGTCCGCATCAGCCACTTCAGGTCGTAGTTGTTGTCGATGAATTCCTGCGCGAGCGAGTTCAACAGGCGCGGGTTCGATGGCTGCAGCGTCCACGGCGACGGAGGCGGATTGTCGGGGTCCAGCCGCAGCGGGTCGAACTGGTCCGGCGGGTCCACCAGTCCCACGCCGAAGAAATAGGCCCACACGTAATTCACCGCCGCGCGCGCGAACTGGAAGTCCCCGGTCATGGATCGCGCCAGCGCCACACGGTAGTTCTCCCCCGCCTTCGGCGTATCGCCGTTAAAGAAGTACACCGGAGCCACATTCTTTTCCGTGCCGACCGGTTGCCGCGCCGGACGGTTGCCGGTGGTCGTGTTCAGCGGGTAATCCGTGCGCGCCGCCGGCGTGTTGTCGTCCACGCTCCAATAGAAGACGTTCTTCACGCCGGTGCCCACCGTCCTCGCCTGCGTGTGGGAAAGGTAGGACGCCAACTGCCACGCCAGGTAGCGCGTCTGCTGACTGCCCCACAGACTCAGCGTGTCCAGGTGCCCGCGCCCGTTGTGGCACAGCAGGCAGTTGACGTGCGCCAGACCCAGAAACATGTTCGCCAGGTTCGCGGTCTGCTGATCGAAGATGTCCTGGATGGGTCCGCCGGTCACTACGCCGCCCACCAGCAGGTTCAGTTGACCGGCGGTGTAGCTGTCGCCGCCGGTCGCGGTGATCAGGTCGGCCGCGATCTGGTTGTACGGTTTGTCCGCCGCCAGCGCCGCGCGGATGTAGTCGTTGAACGCCTTCACGCCTTCGGGAAAACGGCGGATCTGCGCGTTCTGCGAGTTGTTCTGGTAGAGATCGCCCAGCCACATGGTCCATTTGTCGATCCACTCGGGGCGGGCAAGCAGTGTGTCGATCAGTTTCGCGCGCTTGTCCGGGCTCGTATCGGCGACGAACGCCATGACCTGGCCGGGGGTAGGAATCCGCCCCGTCAGATCCAGGGTCACGCGGCGGATGAATTCGTAATCGGTGGTGGCAGGCGCCGGGTTCACCCCGGCGGCCTGCATCGCTCCGAAGAGGTAGTAATCGATCGTGCCCTGCTTTTCCGCGGTCGCGGTGCGCGATCCGGGAGGCGCCACGCGCGGCAGCACGGCTGCCACCGCACTGGTCAGCGCGCCGATCTCCCGCTGGTGCGGCGTACGCCCGCTCTTCGCGAGGGCCTGCGCGGCGAAGTGGTCGTGCCGCGCGCCGAAGTATTCGCAGTCCGGCTGCGCGAACAGTGGCGCCGCGAGAACGATCCCCAGTAAGAGTCTGCTTCCCATATCCTCTCCTCGAAACAGCCGTCTGAGCGAACAAACCCGCCGCCCCGTCAAAACACTCGATGAATTATTCTTAAGCGTTTCCGCGCCGGTACCATAGCCCGAAAGGTGGAGTGTTTCCCGCTATCATGAGTAAATGACAGGCGCTCCTCCACTGACAGAGAACCATGCCCAGGCCGTCATGGATCTGGAAAAGCAGTATCTTCTCCAGAACTATTCGCGTTATCCGCTGGTGCTGGCGCGCGGCAAGGGCTGCTACCTCTTCGACCTCGAAGGGAAACGTTATCTCGATCTGATTTCCGGCATCGGCGTCAACGCCCTCGGCCACGCTCACCCGCGGCTGATGAAGGTGATCCGCGAGCAGGCCGGACTGCTGATCCACACCTCCAACCTCTACTACACGCGCTTCCAGGGCCAGTTGGCCGAGCGCCTGGCGCGCATGAGCGGATTACAGCGCAGCTTCTTCTGCAATTCCGGCACGGAGGCGATGGAGGGCGCGCTCAAGATGATCCACTCTCACGGCCGCGCCGTGAGTACGGAAAAGTACGAGGTCATCTCGCTCGAAAACTCGTTCCACGGGCGCAGCATGGGCGCGCTCTCCATCACCGGCCAGCCCAAGTACCGGCAGGATTTCGAGCCGCTCGTGCCGGGCGCGCGCTTCGTCCAGGCTAACGATATCGCCGGGCTCGAAGCGGCGTTCACGGAGCGCACCGCCGGTGTCGTGCTGGAGATGATCCAGGGCGAGGGCGGCATCTACCCGATCACCCACGAATTCGCCGCCAAGGCGCGCGAACTTGCCGACCGCCACAACGCGCTGCTCGTGGCCGACGAAACCCAGTGCGGCGTCGGCCGCCCCGGCGCCTACTTCGCCTATCAGCGCTCCACTCCGGTGATCCTGCCGGATGTGGTGGTCACGGCCAAGCCGCTGGCCTGCGGCATCCCGCTCGGCGTCATCATCACCAACGAAAGGGCGGCTGCTTCGATCAAGCCGGGCATGCACGGCAGCACGTTCGGGGGCGGCGCGCTCGCGTGCCGGGTCGCGCTCGAGTTTTGCGACATCCTCGACGAGTTGATGCCCGGCATCCAGCGCGTGGGAGACTACTTCCACGTGGTGCTGAACGAACTCGCGCGCAAGTACGGGTTCATCAAAGAGGTCCGCGCCTTCGGCCTGATGCTGGGAGTCGAGCTGACCGTTCCCGGCAAGCAGATCGTGCTGGATTGCATGGCGCAGGGACTGCTGCTCAACTGCACGCACGACACCGTGCTGCGCATGCTGCCGCCGTACATCATCACCGAGAAGGAAGTCGACCGGACGGCGAAGATCCTGAACAAGGTCTTCTCCAAGGTCAAGTGATGCGCGCGCCGATCCTGCTGCTCGCCGCCGCCTCGCTTGCCGCCGCGCAGACCAGTCCGGCGGCGCGGGCGGCGCGCGTGTGGCGCGCCGCGCACGAGCAGGCCATCCTCGACGAGTTCACGGGACTGCTCGCCAAACCCAATCTGGCGCGCGATACCGGGAACATTCGCAAGAACGCCGCCGCCGTCAGCGCCATGCTCGAAAAGCGCGGCGTCAAGACGCAATACCTGGAGGTCCCCGGCGCGCCGCCGGTGGTTTACGGCGAAATCCCCGCCGCCAACGCCGCCCGCACCATCATCTTCTACGCGCACTACGACGGGCAGCCGCTCGATCCCAAGGAGTGGGCCACTCCGCCCTGGGAGCCGGTGTTGAAGGACGGCCGCGTCTATGCCCGCTCCGCCAGCGACGACAAGGCTCCCATCGAAGCCCTCTGCGCCGCGCTCGATGCTCTCGCCGCCGCCAGGATCCGGATCCGTTCGCGCATCAAGTTCGTCTTCGAGGGCGAGGAGGAAGCCGGGTCGCCGCACCTGGCGCAGATCCTCTCCCGCTACCAGGACATCCTCCAAAGCGACGTGTGGCTGATCTGCGATGGTCCGGTGCATCAGAGCCGCGAACAGCAGATCGTCTTCGGAGCGCGCGGCGTCACCGGCTTCGACCTCACCACCTACGGCCCCATCCGCGAGTTGCACAGCGGCCACTACGGCAACTGGGCGCCCAATCCCGCGATGGCCCTCGCGCGCCTGCTCGCCTCCATGAAGGACGACGACGGACACGTCCTGATCGACCACTTCTACGACGGCATCGAGCCGCTCAACGCAACCGAAAAGCGCGCCATCGCGGAAGCTCCGGACGTGGACCGCGACCTGATGCGCGAACTCGCGCTGGGCCGCACCGAGGGCGGCGGCAAGAAGCTCGTCGAGTTGCTCAACTACCCGTCGTTCAATATCCGGGGCATGTCCAGCGCGCGCACCGGAGCCGTAGCGAGCAACGTAATCCCCGCCACCGCCACCGCGAGTATCGATATCCGGCTGGTGAAAGGCATCACCGTCGAGCAGGCGCTCGACCGCGTGCGCGCTCACATCCGCCAGCAGGGGTACGAAATCGTGGCGGACGCCCCGGACGCCGCCACCCGCATGCGCTATCCGAAACTGGTCCGCATGAAGGTCGAAGCGGGTGGCTACAACGCCAGCCGCACGTCCATGGACCTGCCCATTTCGCAACTCGTCCTGCGCACCGCGGAAGCCGCGCGCGGACCGGTAGTGAAGCTGCCCACCATGGGCGGCAGCGTGCCCCTCTATATGATCGATGAGATTCTGCACGCGCCGTCCATCACGGTACCCATCGCGAATCACGACAACAACCAGCACAGCTTCAACGAGAACCTGCGGGTGCAGAACCTGTGGGACGGAATCGAGCTGATGGCCGCGCTGCTGGCGATGTGATGGCGGCCTGATAAAAAAGCCGCCGCCGGGACGGCTGACGCACCGCCCGGCGGCGGCATTCGACTACACGCTGATGGTGAACGTGTAGTGCATCTGGTTGTAGTACGTGAGGTGCCCGTCGCAGTTCACGATGTTGCGCTTCCACACCGTGAGCTCGATCAGGTAGCAGCACGTCTTGGGGAACACCTTCGACGCGTCGTCGATGTGCAGCCGCAGCGTGCCGCCGTTCCACACGGGACGCGGCGAGCTCTGCGGCGGATTCACCGCGTTCGAGTAGTCCGGCCCCTGCGGTCCGCCGGCAAGCACGCTGAGCGTGAACGATCCCACGTCCGCCGCGCTGAGCAGGTTCTTCACGCTGCCCAGGTCGTAGCGCAGGATCATTTCGTAGTGGTCCAGGTGGCCGTCGGGATCGGTGCAGAAGAAGTCCACCTCGAAGGGCGTGCCGGGCTTCAGCTGTTCGGCGCCGCACGGCGCCACGCTGGCGCCGCCGAGCCGCACCGCGTTGATGCCGCAATCGGACTCGGTGGTCGGGATGTGGACCGTACCCGGGACCGGAGGACCCACCACGCGGTTGTCGACGCGAAGCGTGAGCAGGTTATTCTCCGGATGGTTGCCGCAGCCGGGCATCACCTTGCGCGACGCGGGATCGGGATCTCCGCCCGGCAGCGCCTTGTAGCCGGCGATGCGGAAATCGTAAGTGCCGTCGGGGATGGTCCCCGAGGTCTGGATCGAAGCCACCTGGTTCACGTTGTAGAACCAGGTGCGCCCGCTCAGCGGATTGCCCCAATTGGCGGGCGGATGCAGGACCTCGTAGCGGTGGCGGCTCATGTAGACGTGCAGCGTGCCGAAGGTCAGCACCGGAAACGCCACATAGAACCACTGGTTGGGCCACGGCGACGTGGCGTCGAAGTAGCCGCGGGTCATCGCCTGCATCGCCGGCAGCGGCAGCGGCGCCCAAGCGGCGACGCCGTGCGGCGTGTACTCGATGCCGTAGAAATCGGCCTGCGCCGACGTGCCGAACTGCCCGCTCACGTATACCGCCTCGCTGAACGGGCGGTCGCGCCCGCCGGGGTCGGCGTAGCCCGCGGTGGCGCCGGTGTGTCCAATGCTGGTGATCGGAATCCCGGGATCGCCGCAGACGCCCGTGAGCACGACGCAATCGCCCTCCGGCGGCGGCGGCTCGTGGGGCACGCAACAGGCGTCGCGGTTCGCCACCAGGGTCACATTGAGCGTGGTGGGAATGTCCCAGCGGGTCTGGAAGATGTTCTCGTTGACGATGACCTTTGCCGGTCCGCCGCCGCAGGCCTGCGTGACCTTAAAGATGATGTCCGGCGAGCAGTCGAACCACGGCGCCCACGGAAACCACGGCCACAGCCGCAGCCGTTCGAGTTCCGGCACGTGCGGCAGAACCGAGAGCAGACGTCCGCGATAGGCGGGAAGGAGCGAAGGCTCCAGCCGCCGGCTCACCGCCAGCGCAGGCTCCAGAATAGGATGCGCCGGCACTTCCCCGCCGGGGTGCGGGACCACCGGCTGCGGGATGTGGGCCACCCAGTCGAGCGAAGGTTCCGGGTCCGGTTCGGGTACGTGAATCGCCGGATTCAGCGCCAGCACCGGGCGGATGCGGTCGATCAGCAGCGGATCCAGGCGCCAGTAGCGCAGGCGCCACCACCACCACGGCCACCAGTAACAGCACCAGCGGAACTTGATCGTGAAATGGCCGGAGGCGTCGGTGATCGCGGTGGGCCCCACCTGCGTGATGCTGCTCCACCACCAGAAGAAGTCCACATCGTAGGCGTGCACTTCCGCGCCCGGAACCGGGCTGCCATCGGCGCACACCACGCGCCCGCTGATGGTGAAATCGCGGCACCAGATGAGCCACAGCGTCCACCACCTGGGCGTCACCACCAGCGCGGGCAGGTTGAGCACCTCGGCTCCGGCCCAGTGCTGGGGGGTCACGTTGACGGTGAGGGTTTGCAGGTGAAAGATATCTTCGTCGCCCGCCGATTCCGGCCCCACCGCGACCTGCGCGGACTGCTTGGGATCGACTTCGAACCGCGCGGAGGCTTTTCCGCCCTCCACCGAAACGATCTGCGATTTGACGGCGCCGCCCTGCTGTACGGCGATCCGCACCTTTTGTTGTTTCTGATCGGACGCCGCGATCTGCGAGGCGTCCAGAGACAAGTTGAGCACACTCATAAGCATCCTCCGTGTATTGTCGAGTGCCTGGGTTGAGGTTTAGCGAATGGGCCGCAACAGCGGCACCATGGCCAGCGAAGGTACGTCCGCCGCCCGCACTACGGCGCGACTCCCGCTGCCGGGGAATTGATAGACCGCGCCCGTCATCGGGCCGACGATCCGTAGCGCGCCGCCGCCGTGATACTCGAACTCCACCGGGCCCGTGCGATAGTCCGCCGGGCTCCCTCCCGCGGCCGCCGCGCCCTGGCGCAACGCCGCTCTTTGGCTACCGCAGCAAGACATCCCGTTCCTCCGTTTCCGCCGTTGTGCGGTGCGCCGGAGCCGGCTCGCGTGTGGTGAGCCGCTCCAGCAGAATCGCTCCGCCGGACAACCCGAACCACGCGAGGACACGCTCCGGCCACGTCGCTTCTACGGCGATGGCGAACGGCAGCGCAACCCACAGGCTCAGGCAGTAAAAGCAATCCATCACCCGGCCGAAGAATCCATTGCCGGCCAGGCGGCGGATACGGATCACGATATCGCCGGGACCGTCTTCGCCCCACAGGAAATGAGTGACGCGCCACACCCCCAAGGTCGAAAGCAACAGCACCGTGGGGGACGCGACTGCGGTGATCAGCGGCATCGTTCTCGCAACAGCATAGTGCCGGAGAGGGCGAAGCAGTTACTTTCGGGAAGACCTGTACTGGATCGATCCGCACAGTGCGGGCGCGCCAAGCGGGTGGATTCGCACAGCGCGGCTCAGTTCTCCGTGGGAGGCTCGACGTGATCCACGACCCAGTGCTCCGTCATACCGGTGATCTTCCGGAGACGCAGTCCGAGCTGACTCTCCAGGTTCGAGATCAGCAGCCCCGCGCCTTCCGCCCCGAATCCTCGCGGACCGGTTGGCGCGTCCGGCGTTTCCGGGATCCTCCATTTCACGTCGAAGTCATAGTAGCCGCGCAGCCCGGTGCGATCCTGCACCGGGCGTTCCAGAAAAATCACCAGCGCACGCGCCAGACCGGACATGGTCGACTTGCTGCCGATCATGCGGCCGCTGACGTTGTCCATGGCCGCGCCCACCGGACCCTCCACAGCGGGTGGCGCCGGCGGCGCGGTCTGCTGCATCTTCACGCCTCCCCGCGCCACTTCGAGATAGAAGACCGGCCCCTGCCGGGTTTCGGTGTGCAGCCGCAAATGAAAACGCTCCGCGAGCATCGCCCGCAACATGAGCCGTACCTGCTCGCGGTTCTTCGCGGGCGGCAGCGCGGGAAATCCTTCCGCGGGTTGGGCCGCGACCGCGTACGACGCGTTCTCCGTCCACTTGGGCAACCCGGTCAGCTCGATCGAAGGATTCTTCACGTCGTAGGCGAGCGTGATCATGGAAATCAGCGCCGCGCGCGAATCGATATACCGTCCGCCGGGTAGCACCGGGGTAAAACCGATCTCCCGCATGGTGGGAGGCGTGTTCGGAGGTACGACCCGAATGGAAACCACTTCGAACCGCGGCTCCGCGCCCGGTTGCGCGGCGAGAGCCGCGGCCCAGAGGCACGCAGCGAATTGGAAACGTCCGAGCGGGCTCAGCACCATCGGAAAGGCCCTCTTGAGGATACGCCTCGCACCGGTCTACAACGGGCGCATCCTTACTGTGTCAGACAGCGATACGCGCGGCGCGCGACGATCAACTCTTCGTTGGTCGCCAGCGCCAGCACCGCGACCCGCGACGACGCCGCCGATACGATGCGGTCGCCGGAGCCCGACGCGTTCGCCGCGCGATCGATCTCGATTCCCAGGAAGCCCAGTCCTTCGCAGCACTTCTCGCGCAGACGCGCGGAGTTTTCGCCGATGCCGCCGGTGAAGGCGACCGCGTCCACTCCGCCCATCGCCGCCGCAAACGCGCCGATGGTCTTCTTGACCTCGTACACGAACACGTCCAGCGCCAGTTCCGCGTTGCGGCTGCCCGCCGCCGCCGCGGCTTCCAGGTCGCGCACATCGCCGCCCGCCACGCCGGAAAGTCCGGCGAGTCCTCCGCCTTTGGCGAGTTGGCGGCGCACCTCCTCGATGCTCCAGCCGTGCCGCTCCATCATGTAGAGCACGGCGAAGACGTCCAGGTCGCCGTGGCGCGTCGCGTTCTCCAACCCCGATTGCGGCGAAAACCCCATCGTCGTGTCCACGCTCCGCCCGCGATCGATCGCGCACATCGACGAACTGCCGCCCAGGTGGCAACTCACCAGCCGCGTCTCGCGCCCCAGCATCGCCGCCACCCGTTCCGCGATGTACTGGTGGGAGGCGCCGTGGAACCCGTACTTGGCGACCCCTTCCTCCAGCCACCCGCCAGGGACACCGTACAGGCGCGCGTGCTCCGGCATCGTGCGGTGAAACTCGGGTTCGAACGCCGCCACCACCGGCACTCCCGGCATCGTCTCCTGAAACGCCTCGATGGCGGTGAGGTAGATGGCGTTGTGCGCCGGCGCCGCAGGCAGGTACTGCCGGAGCGCCGCCACCACCTTCGCGTCCACCACAAACGTTCCCCGATAATCCGGACCGGCGTGTACGGCCTTGAGCGCGATGGCCTCGATCGCGGTCCCGGCGGTCGAAATCTGCGCGATGGCTTCGCGGTAATCGGCGACGCGCTCCAGGCG
>JBBIQR010000003.1:0-34184 GCA_037442245.1 Candidatus Solibacter sp.
GGTGCGGATCTTCTCGCTGCGGTCGCCGGAGCCCACCATGGCGCGCCGCTCGGCGCCGAGCGCCGCCTGCTGCTTTTCGAGCTCCATCTCGTAGAGCCGGGAACGCAGCACCCGCTCCGCCTTGGCGCGGTTCTTGATCTGGCTCTTTTCGTCCTGGCAGGAAACCACCAGTCCGGTGGGCAGGTGGGTGATCCGTACCGCCGAGTAGGTCGTGTTGACGCTCTGCCCGCCCGGACCGGAGGAGCAGAAGGTGTCGATACGGATGTCCTTGGGGTCGAGCTTGACTTCGACCTCGTCGGCCTCGGGCAGCACCGCCACCGTGATCGCCGAGGTGTGGACCCTGCCCTGCTGCTCGGTCACGGGGACGCGCTGCACGCGGTGCACGCCGCTTTCGTACTTGAGCTTGCTGAAGACCCGGTTACCGCTGACCAGCGCGATGACTTCCTTGAGGCCGCCCACGCTCGATTCGCTGCTGGAGGTGATTTCAAACCGCCAGCCCTGGGTTTCGCCGTAGCGCGTGTACATGCGGAAGACTTCGGCGGCGAAGAGCGTGGCTTCGTCGCCGCCCGTGCCGGCGCGGATTTCGAGCACCACGTTCTTTTCGTCGTTGGGGTCCTTGGGCAGGAGCAGGATCTTGAGCTGCTCCTCGATTTCCTTGATCTCCGGCTCGAGCTGCTGGACCTCGGCTTCGGCCATGGCGCGCAGGTCCGGATCGGTCTCCTGCAACATGCCGCGCGCCTGCCGCAGGCTGTCGTCCGCCTTCTTCCAATCGCGGTACCGGGCGACGATCTCGGAAAGTTCGCTTTGCGACTTGGCGACCTTGCGGTACTGGTCGGCGTCGCCGATCACGGCGGGGTCGGCCATCTGTTGGGTCAGCTCTTCGTACCGCTTCTCGAGCTGTTCGAGCCTGGAGGCGAATTGCATGGTGGGGATTTACGCGATGACGAGTTCGCCGCCCTGCCGGTCCTCGAGCGCCATGGCGCCCTCCAGCGCCCGGATGGCAACGGCGGTCTGGTCGTCGGCGGGGGGCTTGGTGGTGATGCGCTGCAGCCACAGGCCGGGCGCGGTTATGGTCGCCAGCACGCTGCCGCGCCTGCGGGCCGCAAAACGGATCAGTTCATAGCTCACGCCCGCGATCAGCGGCAACAGGGCGATGCGCGAGAGCAGCTTGGCGACAAATCCATCGAAGGGGATGAACGTGTAAAACACGATCGAAACGATGATGACCACGAACAGGAAACTGGTGCCGCAGCGCGGATGGAACGTGGTGAACCGCTGCGCGTTCTCGACTGTCACCGGCTTGCCCGATTCGAAATTGAAAACCACCTTGTGCTCGGCGCCGTGATACTGGAAGACGCGGCGGATGTCCTTCATAAACGACAAGGCCCACATGAACCCGAGGAAGATCAGCATGCGCACCAGCCCATCCACCAGGTTGAAAGGGATGCGCTGGTTGAGCACCGGGAACACGCCCTTCAGCCAGGTAGCCACGGCCAGCGGAATGAACTTGTACAGGAACACGAAGATCAGCAGGGAGACCAGCACATTGGCGGTCATGACCCAACCCGGGACTTCCTTGGCCTTGGGATCGCGCGCCTTCTCTTCGCGCGCGATCTGCTCCATGTTGACGTCGGCCGAAAACTTGAGCGCTCTCATGCCGAGCGACATGGCCTGGAACAGCGTACCCACGCCGCGCAGGACGGGCAGTTTGAAGACCGGGTGCTTTTCGCTGAGGCGCGGCAGCGGTTGCTCCTCCGTCACGATCGATCCGTCCGGCTTACGCACCGCGACGCAGTAGCTGTGGGGCGCGCGCATCATGACCCCTTCAATCACCGCCTGGCCGCCGACGAGGGTTTCCTCGCCGTTTTCCAGGATGGGCATCAGTTGCGTGTGGGTGAACAGACGGAAGTACGTGCGTAGGGACACAAAACCTCTTCAACAGACAACTTCATTATACAGTGCGCGTCCGCTCCGGCCCGCCGTTGGTGTCATTTGACCGGGATATCCACCTGGTCGTGGTAGGCATTGGCGGTCTGGATCGCCAGCGGCAGGGCGCCGGAGTTGGCCAGCGGCGCGGGTAGCGTCACGTTGATCTGGTACAGCCCCGGGTAGCCGGGCGCCAGACCGTTAAACCGGACCGTCCCCGGCTGGCCCGCGACCAGCACCGTGGGGTCGGCGCCGGTGGCGCGGTAGAGCGTGCCCGCGGTTCCGGCGGTGCCGTCGGCGACGGCGGGTGAGACGGTCCCCATCCCGGTCAGATAGATCAGCACTGTCTCCCCGGCAGAGGCCGGGTTGGACGCGTCGACCACGGAGTAATCGGCGTGCAGGATCGCGCCCGGACCGCTGCCGCTCTGGTCCAGCGTATAGATGCCGGGCGCGGTGGGCGCTACCGGCACGGTGACCGTATTCGAGTTGGCCCCGCCATTCTGCACCACGATGGCGGCGGTCGATCCCGTGGTCGCGTAAGGCACCAGGAAGTTGATCTGGCCGGGGCTGACGAAGTAGACCGGAGCGGGTTTGCCGTTGACTTGTACCGAAACGCCACTAAGCGAGGATGGGTACGGCGGCTTGGCGACGGCGTTCCCCGGCGCGAGTCCGGTGCCGAACAGGGCCACGAACTGTCCTGGGGAGATCGGGTTGCCGGGCGGCGCGAAACTCGCGGCGTTGACCACGCCCAGCGGATTGAGGAACACGCCGCCCGAGCTCAACTGCGGCACCTGCACGCCGAAGTAGATCTCGTACGCCGCCGGGTCCGAGTTATTGACCGCAGCACCGGCGAACGCCTTGCCGGAGGCGCCCAGCGCTGCCAGCGTCAATTCCACGGTGCCGGTGCCATCCGCGCCGAGCGAGTAGGCGTTGATTCCGGTGAAATCGAATTGCCCGTAACCGAGCGCCTTCATGCGCTTGGTCCAGGTGAGCTTGCCCGCGCCGCGGGCCGCCACGCTGCCCGCGTATCCGGCGGCGGCGGTGGAGTCGATGCGCAGTCCCGCACCCCAGAACGTGGCGTTCCAACTCGCCGCCGTGGCGCCGCTCATGGCCTTGACCCCGATCAGGATATCGTGCGCGCCCGCCGCCGTGGACCCGCCGATCACGATGTTGCCGCTGGCCGAGACATACAGGGTCCGGGCGCCGCTGAGCAGTTGGGCGGTGGATGCCGCGCCCAGGTTCAGGGTGCCGCTGCCGTCCGCATTGAGCGTGTAGGCCGCGCCGTTCACGGTCTGGGTCTGTACGCTGCCGCCGAGATTGGCGGCGTGCCCGGTTACCCCGATCGCCGGCAGCGTCCCGGCGGCGAGAGGCAGGCCGAATTGGCTCGACCGCGCCGTACCGGCGGTCCCATCGGGAAACTCGAGGCTGACCGCGGTGTACGGTCCGGCGGGCGCCGCCGATGCCGCCGCCGGGATGGCCACGAAGAGGTCGAAGGTGTTGTCCGAAGTCTCGGTGCTGGAGCCCAGCAGGGCCTCGGGTCCGTAGCGGGCGTTGATTTTCGCTCCGGCGCGGAGGGGGTTATCCAGGGAGACGAAGCCGCCGGGATCGACCGTGTAGGTCCCGCTCCCGTTCGCCGCCGCCGCGGCTGAGGAGCCGATCACCTGCTGGCCGGTGAATGTATACTTTCCCGCGCCGTCAAACGTCATGGTGCCGATCAGGCTGCGCGGATCGGTCAGCGCCGCCGGCGCCGCGGCGCTCGTCCCAAGGGAGATATGCCGGAAGGAGTATTTCCCGGTCAGTGCCTGATTCGTGAGGGTTTGGGCCGCGCACCAACCGGTCATCCCCAAGGCCAGCAACAGCGCCTGATACCCCGTCGTTCGGATCATGATGCCATGATAAACCCGGTTCCCGGCACTTCCTCCCGCGCCGCAAAAACCGACAGTACCAGCTTACAAAACTTTAATAGAACTTATGAGACTAATGGGGTTTAGAATATCTGGAAAGGGGCGCCGTAGTCGCGCTCGGAGGTCTTTGATGTCGCCTGGGCGGTTGGCTCTCTTGGCCGCGATTCAACTTGTGCTGTCCACCGGGCCGCTGTTCGCCCAAACCGGCGAGGACGCCGTCAGCGGACCTGACGTTTCCACCCTCGACCACGCCGACTGCCCCTACTTCGGGGCGCAGCGGGAGCGCTACGTCACGGACGCGTTGCGGCGCGCCGGCGTGGCACGGGAGCAGCATACGCTCTCCCGCCTGACCGAGGGCGTCACCGCCATGCTGGGCTATGTTCCGGGCGGCAGCCGGACGTATAACTTCGATCAGCAGCACGCCGCCGGCTCCATCGACTCCTACATCTTCGCCGACCTCCAGAAGAATGGAATCCAGCCGGCGCCGCGCACGACCGATTGGGAATTCATTCGCCGGGTGACGCTGGATCTTACCGGGCGCATCCCGCAACCGGACCGGGTTCTGGCGTTTGTGGCCGACAACTCGACGGATAAGCGCGCCAGGTTGATCGAGGAACTGCTCGCCTCGCCGGCGTGGGTCGACAAGTGGACCATGTACTTCGGCGACATGTACCGCAACACGGTCTCGCGGTCGTCGAGCGGGCTGATCCGGTTCGCGCAGGGGCGCAACGCCTTCTACCAGTGGATCAAGGATTCTCTCTCCAACGGCAAGCCGTACAACCAGATGGCGGCGGAGTTGATCAGTTCCGCCAGCACCAACAGCTACACCGACGGACCGCCGAATTTCCTGATCGGCAGCGTGGTGTTCAACGGCGCGCCGGTGCAGGACGTGATGGACCAGATGACGGCCGACACGTTCGACATCTTCCTCGGGATAAGCCACGTCAACTGCCTGCTGTGCCACAACGGCCGCGGGCATCTGGACGGGCTGAGCCTGTGGGGGCAGGGCGTGACACGTTACCAGGCGTGGCAGTTGTCCTCCTTCCTTTCGCACACCAGCGCATCGCGCACCCCGGTGAGTTCGAGCAACGCGAATATTTATTACTGGTCGCTGCTGGATAACCAGAAAGGCTATACGGCGGACTATCCGCTGAATACCACCACCGGCAACCGGCCTTCGCGGCAGGCGCCGAGCGGGTGCCGCTCCGGGCAGCCGTGCTTCTACGTCGCGCCGCAATACATTTTCAACGGGAATGCGCCGAAGGCGGGCGAGACCTACCGCGCGGCTCTGGCGAGCAGTGTTACCGGCGATTTTCAGTTCGCCCGCGCCACGGTCAACTACCTGTGGGCCTACTTCTTCGGACGCGGCATCGTCGACCCGCCGGATACGTTCGACCCGCTGCGTCTGGACCCCGATAATCCGCCGCCCGCGCCGTGGACGTTGCAGCCCTCCAACGCGCGCCTGCTGAACGCTCTGGCGCAGCATTTCATCGCCAGCGGCTACAACGTGAAGGCGGTGATCCGCGAGATCGCCAACAGCGACACCTATCAGCTCTCCAGCCGCTACAACGGGCAGTGGAACGCGGCCTGGGAGCCGTATTTCGCGCGCAAGTTCGTGCGCCGGCTGTGGGGCGAGGAGATCGTGGACGCGATGACGGTAGCCAGCGGCACGTATCCCAGCTACGCGGTCACGGGCTTCACCGATCAGGGGCTGGGCAAGGTCAGCTTCGCCATGCAATTCCCCGACGTGGTGAATACCGAGGGCACGACCAATGTTTTCCTGGATACGTTCCTGCGCGGTAACCGGGACGACCAGCCGCGCAAGTCCGAAGGCTCCATCCTGCAGGCGTTGAACCTGATGAACAACACCGCCGTAGTGGAGCAGCGGCTGGCGCTCGCCGGCAACAACGCGAACCAGCTTTTACTGCGGGCGCGCAGCCTGGACGCGGGCGGCATCGTCAACCTGCTGTACCTCGACATTCTTTCGCGGTATCCATCGAGCGACGAGATGGCCAAGGCCTCGGCGTCGATTCCATCGGCCAGCGGCGCGGCGCGCGACCAGGCGATTCAGGACCTGGCGTGGGCGCTGTACAACAAAGTCGATTTCATCTTCAACTATTAGGAGAGCGCCCGATGAGTCCCGAACAGGAAAAGATCAATCGCTGGATGCAGAAGCATCCGTGGACCACGCCGTCGTTCTTCAATCGCCCCCACTGGACGCGCCGCCGCTTCTTCGAACTCGTCGGCACGGGTGTGAGCGGCGCCTTTCTGGCGGAGCGCTACGCCCGCGCCGCGGACACCACGTCATCCGGCGCCACGCCCCAAAACACGGCGCGAAACGTGATCTTCATCCTGCTGGCGGGCGCTCCCAGTCACGTCGATACCTTCGACCTGAAGGAACTGAGCGGAGTCACGCCCGCCAGTTTCAACCCCACCACGGTCAACGGGCTGCGTTGGCCGATGGGGCTGCTGCCGAATCTTGGCGCGATGCTGGGGGACTTCGCCATCGTGCGCTCGATGCGGGCTCACGCGGTGGTGCATTCGCTCTCCCAGATCTGGATCCAGATCGGACGCAATCCCGCCGCCGCGCTGGGCAATATCGCGCCCAACATCGGCAGCATCGTCGCCATTGAGAAGGAGAAGGAGCGCACCCCGTCGCAGGTCTTCCCGACGTTCCTCGCGCTGAACTCGGCGGGCGGCGTGGGACCGGGCTACCTGCCGGCGAGCTATGGCCCGTTCAAGGTCGCGCCGGCGACGGCGGGCATCGCCAACACCACCAGCCCCGTCGGAGAGACGCGCTTCGACAAACGCGTGCAACTGATGCACTCGCTGGACGACAGTCTGCGCGTGAACGGGCCCAACGGCCAGACCATGAGCGACTACGATTCCTTCTATGGTTCGGCGAAGGAACTCATGTACAACCCGGTGGTCAACCAGGCGTTCGGATTCACCGCCTCGGAGAGCCAGCGCTACGGCAGTAGCGGACTGGGCAACGCCATGTTGGTGGCGGCGCAGGTACTCAAGGCGGACCAGGGCACGCGCTTCATCCAGATCACCAGCAACGACGGCTGGGACATGCACCAGAACATCTATGCGGCGAACAACCTGCCGGCCAAGGGCAAGATCCTCGACGACGCTCTCTCTACGTTACTCAACGACCTGAAAGGCTCCGGGCTGCTGGATTCGACCCTGGTGGTGATGGCCGGCGAGTTCGGGCGCACCGTGGGACCGCTGACCGCGGCCGCGGGCCGCGACCACTGGCCGCAGCAGTTCGTCTTCTTCGCCGGCGGCGGCGTCAAGGGCGGCACCGTGATCGGGCAAACCGATGCCAAGGGCAGCGATGTCGTCGATTACGGCTGGTCGCAGAGCCGCTACGTGTACGCCGAAGATGTGGAAGCGACGATTTACTCCGCCGTGGGAATCGACTGGACGACGGTCCGCCACGACGACCCGTTCGGGCGCGGCTTCGAGTACGTGCCCAAGACCGGGCCCTTCCCGTTCGCGCCGGTGAACGAACTCTGGGGATAAGGTCTAAGCCGCGGCAGCCGAGTCCACCGCGCGCCGCAGCTTTTCATTCACCTGGACGGCCATCGGCTCCATCGCGGGATTGCCCACGATCGCGAGCATCTTCGCGGCGTCGATCGCGCCCGCCCACACCCGGCCCTCGTGCTCGTAGACGACCGCGTTACACGGCAGCAGCAACCCGAGATTGACCTCGGATTCGAGCGCCATGTGTGCGAGCGGCGGGTTGCAGGCGCCCAGGATGACGTAGGGCGGGAAATCCACCCCCAGTTTCTCCTTGAGTTTCGCGCGGATATCGATCCGGCAGAGCACGCCGAAGCCTTCGGCTTTCAGCGCGTCTTCCATGCGGGCGACCGTCTCCTCGAATCCCAGGTTCACGGCTCGGACGTATCCGTAGCGGCAGGCGTCGGGTGGCATTTTGCGGGTTCCTCCTGACTCTTACTTGTCGGATCCGGCCTGGTTGGCCATGCGCCGCTGCTGCTCCTTGCGGAGGTCCTCGCGCACGCTCTTGAGTTCCTTTTCCAGGCGGCGCGTCCGCGCGGTTTCGCGTTCCAGGTCGGTCTTCAGCTTCTTCGTCTCCTGATTCAGGACGTCGTGCTGCTGGCTGGCCGCCGGATCTTCCACGGGAGATGTCGCCGGCGGCCGCGGCGGCTGTTTGCCCAGGAACGTGGTCGTGTCACTCACCGGCCGGCCGTTGGACGTGTGCACGGTCAGCCTGATATCGACGCGCTCGTTCTGGCGCGCGTAGGTAAACGCGCCGTGCTCCAGGTGTTCCTGGTCCAGCGTGATGGATTGCGGCAGGACGGTGCCGTCGCTGATCTCCAGGGTGGCGCCTACCGCGCGGCGCACCGGCAGCGCGTTGCGGTCCCAGGCGATCTGGAGTTGGCCGTCGCGATCGAGCGTGCTCAATCCCAGGGACTGTGCGGAGCCTTGCACCGGGGGTAGGGGTTGGATGACCGAGAGGACCCGCGGCAGCCAGGAGGCGCGTGTGGAATAGCCGCCCGCGCCGATCGCGCCCAAGACCAGTATCAGAGCCAGCACCTTGCCCCACGGCCGCGAGGGGCCCATCTGCCCGGTCAGGAACTGCGGCGGCGGCACTTCGCGTAGCGCGGCCGCGGATGTAGCGCCAACTTCCGGCTCGGAAGCGGCTGGGGCGTCCTCCCGCACCGGCGAAGGCGGGGTGGGCTGAAGCGGAGATGGCGGGGGCGGGGGCGGAGCGGGCGGTTCCGGTTCCGCGGCCGGCACTCCGATGGACGGGTTCCGTTCCAGCCGCACCACCCGCGGCCGGTCGTCCAACGGCGCGGGCGGGGGTGTGTCTCCCCTGGGCGCGGCGAACATCGGCAGCGCCTCGATCAGAAACTCCTGGTAAGTCTCCGTGGCGTGGACGTTCCCGTCCTGCTCGCGGAAGAAGAAGCCGGCGCGCGTCGGTTGCAGCGTGTTCGGTTTCAGGACCAGCGCCACCTGCCACGGTTCCGGGAAGTAGCGGCTGTGGATCGCCAGATCCGCTTCGGAGAGGAAGATCTCGCTGCGCGTGTGCGAATGATACCAACCCACGGCCAGCATTCCCGGGAAGTCCGCCGGGGAGCGGTCGATCAATTCGCGCAGGCGCGCCTCGTCGTTGGTGGAAAGCGTGAAGGAGGGGCCGTGCGCGTGCTCACAATCGAGCGGCGCGTAGCCGGCGATGGTGAGCCGCCCGTCCTGCCAGCGGCCCATCAGCAAGCCGCCGATTTCCGCGCCCCCGCGCGGCAGCGAGCAGAACGCATCCACCACCGCGAGGCGGATGTCGTCAAATACCTGCGGCGCATACTCGATCGTGAAAGGGCAGGCGGGCACGCCCCACTGCTTCATCCCCGGTTCGTTGACGCCATCGCTCATCTGCCTGGAATCCGTTCCTTCCGATTGTAGGGCATTTACATGCAATGGAGCAGATTTTGGATCAACCCGGCCTAAGCTGCCGGATAGGGCAAAGCTATAATGTAGGTGCCATGCCGAAGAGCAGAGATCTGGAGTTCCGGCTGCAGCGTACCGAAGCGCAAGTCAGCCTGTTCCAAAAGATCAGCCGTCTCATGGTCCGGGACATGAGCCTGGCGGAAGTGCTGCAAGGCATCGTCTCTTTGGTGGTGCAATTCACCGAGTGCGACTCGTGCCTGGTCTATCTGCTGGATGGCGAGGACCTGGTGTTGTGCGCTTCCAACACGCCGCACCCTTCCACCATCGGCAAACTGCGTATGCGGTCGAACGAGGGCCTCACCGGCTGGGTGGCGCGCGAGCGGCGGCTGCTGGCGATTTCGCGCGAAGCGTATCGCGATCCCCGGTTCAAGATGTTCGGCGAACTCCCCGAGGATACTTTCGAGGCGTTCCTCTCCGCGCCCGTCATCGCGCGCAACCGCGTCGTCGGCGTGATCAACGTCCAGCACAAGATGCCGCACCAGCACACAGGCAACGAGATGGAAGTGCTCACGACCGTCGGCGAACAGGTCGGGTGCATGCTGCTGCTGGCCAGAATGCCGGCCAGCGCGCTGGAATCGGCCAACCATGTCGAGTTGGTTCTGTCCTCCGGGCCTCTCGCCATGAAACCTTGAAGACCTCCTCCATGTCCGCATCCCCATTCCTGCGCCTGCTGTGCGTGCTGATTCCGGCGGTAGCCGGCGCCCAGCAATGGCAGATGCAGTATTTTTACGATCATGCCAAGAGCGTCCTCATGATCGGGGATGTGGCCTTCCCGTCGCCGAAGCGGGGCATCGCGGTCGGCGTCATCCGGGAAGGGGTGCGCATGAAGCCCACCGCGGTGGTCACTTCCGACGGCGGCGCCACCTGGACCCGGCAGCCTCTTCGCGAGGTGCCGGTCTCGCTCTTCTTCCTCAACGACAGCCTGGGGTGGATGGTCACGGAAAAGGGGATCTGGCAGACCGACGAATCCGGCCGCGACTGGCGCAAACTCTCCCGGCCTTCGGCCCCCGCGCTGCGCGTCTACTTCCGGGACGAGACCCACGGGATCGCGGCATGCCTGAAGAAGACCGTGCTCGAAACCTCCGATGGCGGCCGCAAGTGGAAGCCCGTCGCCGCCGCGTCCAAGCTGCCCGGCGCTCCGGAGCGTTCGGTGTACACCTGGATCGCCTTCGGCAATCCGCAGTACGGGCTGGTGACGGGATTCAATCAGCCGATCAACCGCTGGACGTCGCTGTTTCCTACATGGCTCGATCCCCAGGAGGCGCTGAGCCACCGCGAGACGCCGCACCTGGGCTACGCACTCTCCACCGTGGATGGCGGAAAAACCTGGGTGCCGTCGTCAGCGTCCCTCATCGGGCGTGTGGTCCGGGTGCGCCTGCAATCGGACGGCACCGGCATGGGGCTGATCGAGTACAACGACTCCTTCCAGTACCCGTCGGAGGCCTACCGCCTCGACTGGAAGACCGGCAGGAGCGAGACCATCTTCCGCGACAAGCGCTACGCGCTCACCGACATCTGGTTCGGTGCTGGCGGCGAGGCGTTTCTCGCCGGAATCGAGGTCCAGGGGAGGGTGCGCAGCGTGATGCCCGGACGGGTGCGGGTGTTCCGCAGCCGCGATATGAAGGGGTGGACGGAGATGAAGGTGGACTATCGCGCCGAGGCGGGACGCGTGACTTTCGCCGGTTCCGGCTCCGACCTCTGGCTCGCCACCGATAACGGGATGATCCTCAAACTCAAGTAAAAACAATCCCTCCGGCGGGCGTTTTTTGCACAGGAACTGCAACGCGGTTCTGCTGCAAGTTGCTCATATTACAATTACATAAAACCTGTTGAAAACGCCCGGCCGGGCAGCGGAAAGTGTTTGACGGGCCACGCCTTCCGGAGCATAGTGAAGGAGGTTCCAAGAGGTTTGAGGAACAGCAAACCGGCGGAAACGTAGCGGACCCGGAACGATGATCCGTTGCCGAAGCTGAAAAGAAGCGGCAGCGGGGAGCGAGGGGAGATCGGGCGGATCCGAACGGTGGGCCGGGTAGTGGCCGAAGCGGTCTGCCATCGATCCCGAGGGAGGTAATTCTTCCAAGGGGGAGGTGGGCCGGTGGAGCACCTGCCCAGAGCCGGAACAGGCGCTGCAACGGGATTGGCGCGGCGATGCGGCAGGGTCCGGGGCAAACCGGGCACGGCTGCGGAGCGTTGATCCGAACGGGCAGCGAAGGTTTCCGGTGAGGACGTGAAGCGGCAGGCCGGGAACTTTGACCCCGCGGATGGGGGCTTCGAGAGGAGCAACCGCTACGGGCGAGCGAAAGGCCGTCACCAATGTCCGGTCCCAGCCGGGAGCAGTTTGCGGCGTGCTCGGAAGCATTGATCCCGTGGCCGGTAATGCGGTAGCGGGGGAGTCGTCGAGCTAGGCGTCCGCTGCCTCCGATTGCGATGCTCGGTGCCGTTGCATGCCGGCGGAGAGCAGGCTGGAAGTCAGATCACTTGGAACCTTTTTCTATTTGGCCCACCCGCCCGCGCGTGGTCTTACTTCGCCACGCTCTGCCGGTGTCCGGCGATGTACTGCTCCAGGTACTCCCGGAAAGCGCGGGTGAGGCTCTGCCGCGCGTAGTCGTTCCGCCCCACCTTCTTCTCTTCGATCATGCGTACGGGCAGCAGGTCGCGCGTGGTTGAGGTGATGAATACCTCGTCGGCGAATTCCAGATCGCCCGGCAGCAGGGTCTTCTCCGCGATGCGGATGCCCGGCGCGTGGATCTCGTGCAGGATGACTTCGCGGGTGATCCCCGGCAGGCAGCCCGAACTCAACGGCGGCGTCGAGACCTCGTTGCCGTTGGCGATGAAGAGATTCGCCGATGTGCACTCGGAGACTTCGCCGCGTTCGTTGAGCAGGATCACTTCGTCGAAGCCGCGCTGCTGCGCCGATTCGAGCCAGGTGAGGTTCATCGCCCAGGAGAGAATCTTGGTGCCGGCGAACTGGCACGCCGCGTGGCGCGCTTCGCGCACGTAGGCCAGTTTCACGCCTTCCCCCCAGTCCTTCGAATCCGCGGTGAGCGCGATCAGGTCGCTTTCGCGCCCGTTGGATGGGCCGGCCCACATGCCGCCGCCGTTACGCACGATCACCAGCCGGAGTGTGCAGTCCGGCGCCTGGTTGGCCTCGACCAGTTCCTCCAGTTTGCGGCGCACAGTATCGGGGTCGTGGGGCAGCGCCACGTGGAACGCGGCGGCGTCGCGTTGGATGCGCGCCCAGTGCCGCTCCCAGGCGAACAGAACGCCGCCGGCGACGCGCAGCGTGCTGAACACGCCCCATCCGGCCAGCAAGCCCACCTGTCCGGGAGAAAGGGAGAGGTCCGGCGCCGGCTGTATGCGGTCGTTGTGGAGTACGTAGCGGTGCAGCACCCCCTCATTCTAGCGCCCGGCGGGTCTCACACCCAGTTGGGGAAGGGGTTCACGCGGGCGTCGCGCGCCGCGGCGATCAACTCCGGCACGCGCGAGCGCCGCGCATACAGCGCTTCGAGCAGAGCCAGCAGGGCGTCTTCCTCGCCCTCGACCCACTCCGCCGGCACGTCGCGCCACGCGCGATCGAGCACTTCCTCGGGGAAGTGGGTCACCAGGGAGAGCCACGGCTCGAAATCGGCGAGGGAGCGCACCCCGTCGTACACCAGGCGGCGCGGGTAGAGCCCCTGCAGCGCCGATTCGGGGAAGTCCCAGTGCGGACCGTTGAACGCGTAACCGTGATCGATCATGCGCGCGACGAAGCCGGGGCGTCCCCCGCCCGGGGTCTCGCCGCGCAGCATCGCGCGATGGAAGACGCATTGGCGCCCGTCGGCATTGCCGGTCCATTTGTCGAAGACCAGGATGGCGCGGAAGTCGTGCAGATTCGCAACCTGTCCGAGCAGGACGTCGGGGAGGAAATCGTACACCGCGAGGCGCGCCGGGTCGCCGGGGAAGCGCGAGCCGAACTGCCAGCCGGGCTCGATCGGGATTTGCTTCGTCCCGAGCTGCAGGCAAAGGTCCGGATTGGCCGCCAGGAACTCGCGCTCCACCTCGATGACCTGCGTCTCGGGCGCGGTGATGTTCAGGTACCGGAGCAAGCAGGCGGCGAGAGATTCGTTGACCAGGACGCGCCGGTGTTGCGGGTTATTGCGGAACTTGACGACGTACCAATGGCCGTCGTCGGCCTCGAGAAGATGGGCCTGGGCGCCTCCTCGCATTTTGCGCAAATGCCGGACCGCGGTGAGGGGCATGCGAAGAAAATGCAGTACCCTAGAGTTTTAACACGAGGAGCATCCCAGTACGGAGAAATCGATTATGGCCGATACCGCAACCCCCACCAACAATCAGAGCGAGACCGCGCAAACGCCGCCCGGCCGCAGCAAGGATGAAATCGCCCTGGATCTGATGAAGTTCATCGCGGTTACCACCGGGTACGGGAAGTCCGGGCAAGCGACAGCCGGCTTCTCCGGCAAGCCCGCGGCACGATCGGCCGACGAACACGCGGAAGCGCTCATCGAGTTGTTCGGGCGCTGCCGCAAAGTGATGAACCAGTAGCGCGGGTGCGGCGCGGGGCGGACGCGAACATCCGCTCCGCGCGCCCCCAAGTCTTACTTCTTCTTCGCGGCCTTCTTCGCGGGAGCTTTCTTCACGGCCTTTTTGACCGCCTTTTTCGCCGGCGCTTTCTTCGCCGCCTTCTTCACTGGAGCCTTCTTGACGGCCTTCTTGGGTGCTGCCTTCTTGGTTGCTTTTTTCATAGGGGTTTTCTTTACGGGTGCCTTTTTGGCGGCCGCTTTTTTGGCGGGCGCCTTCTTCGCGGCGGGCTTCTTCTTTGCCGCAACCTTCTTCGCCGGAACTGGGGCGGCCGCCTTGGCGGCCGGCTTGCGCGGCGAGGATGCTTTTACTACCGGTTTCTTGGGGATCTCGGCTGCGGCGGGAGGCTCCGCTTTCGCGGCCGGCGATTCGGGCGCCGCGGCCGGCTGCGCGGCGGCGGGCGCTTCGGCGACAATCACCGCCGAGACCGAGATTGCGATCTCCTCCTCGTCCTCTTCTTCCTCGTCCAACTCGTCGAAGTCGTCGAACTTGGCATCCATCTCCGACTGCTCTTCGTCTTCGTAATCCTGGAAATCTTCCATCTCGTCTTCGTGCAGAGCAAATTTCAAAGCGTCAGACATGAAATCGGCCTCCAGCGGTCACGCCGCAACCAAACTTAGACTACCCTTTTTTTTGAAGACGGGCAATTCGCGATTGCAGGTTTTTAGTTCGTGCTGCGCGCCACCATGGCGGAAGGCCGCGCCGTGCGAGTCCGCGCGGCGGCGGATTGCGATGTCTTGCGCGTGGCCGTGCCCCGCGATGGGGTGGCCGTGCGGTGCGCGGCGGTGGCGGTGCGCGAGGAGCGCCGCACCGTCTTGCGAACCACGGGTTCGGGCCGCGGAGCCGCCGGAATCAGCAGGCGGTCGCCTTCCTGGGGCTGCGCGTTCTCCATCTGATTCACCGCCGCGATATTGGCCGCGCTCACGTTGAACCGGCGCCCGATCTCCGGCAGCGTTTCCCCGGAGCCGACAGAGTGCACGCGCCACGCGTCCAGGTGATTCGACGGGATGCGCTGCATCACCGCCATCAACTGATCCGCCGTCCCTTTAGGCACGTGCAGCGGATACGCCTCGGGAACCATGCCGCGCAGGCTGGACGGATTCATGTCGGCCAGTTCCGTGGAGGGCACATCGAGGATATCGGAAACCAGCGCCAGGCTGGTTACTCCGCGGGTTTCCACCGTGTCGTATTCGAGCGACGAATCCATCTGGAAGCCCTCGATCCCGTATTCGGCCGCGTTCTTCTCCATGATCGTCATGGCCAGGATGATGGGCACGTAGTTGGTGGTCTCGGCCGGCAGCACGCCGCGCGCGCGCAATTCCCAGAAGTCCGCGTAGCCGGTGCGCTCGACCGCCTTCTCCACCACCATCGGGCCGCAGTTGTAGGCGGCGATCGCCAGGTACCAATCGCCGAACTCCTGATACAGGTCGTGCAGATGCTTTGCCGCCGCGCGCGTCGCCATCTCCGGATCCATGCGGTCGTCGCTGAAGGCGGTCTGCTTCAATCCGTACTCATTGCCGCGCCATTTCAGGAACTGCCACATCCCGCCGGCCGCGGCGCGGGACATCGCGCGCGGGAAAAATCCGCTTTCCGCCTGCGCCAGGTGAATCAGTTCCTGCGGCACGCCTTCTTCGTCCAGGACTCGCTGGATCATCGGGCGGTAGCGCCCCGAACGCTGCAGGCCGGCCAGCAAGGTTCGACGGCCGCGGTTCGAGAAGTAGTTGATGTAGC
This sequence comes from Candidatus Solibacter sp., assembly GCA_037442245.1. GTDB lineage: Bacteria > Acidobacteriota > Terriglobia > Bryobacterales > Bryobacteraceae > Solibacter. The sequence continues at coordinate 15,612 of JBBIQR010000003.1, forward strand.
CCAGCACCGCGTCGGTCACCGAAAGCGGCAACTGCGAGACCGTGGCCGATACCTGCGCCGTGACTTTGTCTTTGAGCTTGGGGTCGACCGGGAAGGTCATTTGCAGGATGTCTTCCAGCGGCGCCTTCTCATAATTCGGCTGGTCCACGGATGCGACCGCGCCGAAGTCCTCGAGGTCGTAGCGGTGGATGGCGTCGGCCATCTCCTCCAGCCTGCGCTCGATTTCCGCGCGATCTCCGGAATCCTGCGAGCCGGCAACGAGCATCAAATCGATAGCGCGGTCGAATTCGCGCCGCGCGCCGTCCAGATCCTGGGACTGGTACAGGCGGCGTCCCCGCTGGTAGGAACGCTCCGCGTTCTGTAGTGTGGCGTCGGCTTCGGTTTTTCGCCGGGGAGTGCTGGTGGGGGCTGAAACGAACGAGGGATCGTCGGCTTTGAGGTAGACGTTGGGTTCGACGGGTGGCGGGTCGGGGAGATCGACTGCCGGCCCGCTGCGTGGGGCCGGCGGCAGGAAGGACGTTTGGAACCGCGATTGCTGATTAATCCCGCAACCGGCCGTGGAGATGGCTGCGGCAAGCGCTAAATATGAGAACCAGCCCGTGGTCCGACCGTCCATCCAAGTGCCTCGCACGATAAAAATAAGGTACTTATCACTTCCGTGGGCCTCTAACCGGACCCTAACAGGCTACAACCTCTTCCGAGCAGCCGCAACCCACTCTCCGGGTGGGGCCCTGTGCGATGCGTCACCATCGCACAGGAGTGTGTCCCTCGGGAACAGCTATTCCTCTTCTTCCTCGACACCCGCCTTGGCAGCCTTCGCCGCGGCGATGATCTTGTCCGCCTGAAGCTGGGGCACGTAATCGTAATGGTCGAACTCCATGTGGAAGTTCGCCCGCCCCTGCGTCATCGCAGTCAAGTCATTCTGATAGTTTAACATTTCCGCCATGGGCACTTGGGCGCGGATAAACTGCGTGCTCCCTTTGGTGTCCATACCGGAAATGCGCCCGCGGCGCCCGTTGAGGTCGCCCATCAGGTCGCCTGCATACTCCACCGGCGCCTGAATCTCCACGTTCATGATGGGTTCGAGCAGCGCCGGCTTGGCTTGCAGCATGGCCGCCTTGAACGCCTTGCGCGCCGCCAGTTTGAACGCCAGTTCGCTCGAATCCACGTCGTGATACGAACCGTCGTACAACTCGACCCTAAAGTCCACCATCGGGTATCCGGCCAGAAATCCGTTGGCCGCGGCTTCGATCAGGCCTTTTTCCACCGCCGGGATGAAGTTCTTCGGAATCGCGCCGCCGAAGATGTCGTTGACGAATTCGAAGTTTCCGCCGCGCGGCAGCGGCGCCATCCGGATCCAGCAATCGCCGAACTGCCCGTGACCGCCGGTCTGCTTCTTGTGGCGCCCCTGTACATCGGCGGTGCCGCGGACGGTTTCCCGGTAGGGAATCTTCGGCGCCTTCAAGTTCACGTCCACGCCGTAACGCTTCTTTAACCGGCTGACCACGATTTCGACATGCTGCTGCCCGCTGCCCGCCAGCAGGAATTCGCGCGTCTGCGGATCGCGGTAAAAACGCAGGCTCTGGTCCTCTTCCAGGATCTTGTTGACCGCGTTGCCCATGCGGTCTTCGTCGTTGCGCGACTTGGCCTCGATGGCGAACGCGATGGAGGGTTCCGGCAGCGCGACCTTGGGATACGTCGCGCTCACGCCCTTGTTGTCGGCCAGGGTATCGCCGGTGAGCGTGTCCTTGAGCTTCGCCACCGCGCCGATATCGCCCGCGTTGAGGTCGGTCACCGCTTGCAGAGTTTTCCCCTGCGGGACGGAAAGATGCGCGAGGCGCTCGGGCGCCTGCCGGGTCACGTTATACAGGTTGGCGTCGTTTTTGATGGCGCCGCCCATTACCTTAAAATACGTGATGCGGCCGGCGAACGGATCGGCCGTCGTCTTGAACACGAACGCCGAGGGACCGTCGATCTTGACTTCGCCGGCTTCGCGCTCGCCGGGAGCCGGCAGATTCTCCACCGCGAAATCCAGAATCCGGTCGGCGCCGATGTTGTGCAGCGAACTGGCGCACAGCACCGGGTAGATGCGCTGCTCGCGGACCGCGTTCTTCAGGCCCTCCAGGATATGCTCCACCGGAAGCGTGCCTTCGGCGAAAAACTCTTCCATCAAAGCGTCGTTGCCTTCCGCCACCATCTCGACCAGCGTTTCGTGCGCTTTTCCGGCGGCATCAGCCATGTCCGCCGGGATGTCGCCTTCCTTGCCCTTGCCGTCTCCGTCCGGCGTGTAAGTGTACGACTTCATCCGGATCAGGTCGACCACGCCCTTGAAATCCCGCTCGATGCCGATCGGCAGTTGCACCGGCACGGCGGACCGTCCGAACACCTCGTAAACGCTTGCCAGCGCGCGCGCGAAATCGGCGCGTTCGCGGTCCAGCTTATTAATTATGACTGCCCGAGGGAGCTTGAAATCGTTGGCGAACGCCCACACCTTCTCGGTCTGCACCTCGACTCCCGCAACCCCGTCGACCAGGACCAGGGCGGAATCCGCGGCGATCAGCGACGCGCGCGTATCGTTAATAAAGATGTTGTAACCGGGGGTATCCAGGATGTTGATCTTGGTCTTCTTCCACTCCGCCACGGCGATGGCTGTAGAGATCGTGATTTTGCGGTGGACTTCCTCCTCGTCAAAATCCGTGATCGTGTTGCCTTCATCGACGCGGAGGAGGCGGTTCGTGGCTCCGGCGGTGAAGAGCAACCCGGCGGTGAGCGATGTCTTGCCGGAATCGCCGTGGCCCACCACACCGACGTTCCGAATGTCCTTGCTTTCGTAGACTTTCACGCGGTTGCTCCCTTAAATTAATACGGGCTTAATCAAAACGGAATAGTAACACGCACCGGTGGAGGGTGGCGTGTTCCGGCCGTTGCCGCCGTCCCGCCGGGCTTTTTCGGGGCGGAGAAGATCCCTGGGCGGCGGGATTCGCATTACAGTATTACGCAGGAGCGTTCATGACCACCCGAAGACATTTCCTTTCCGCGGCCGGCGCCGGTGTTGCCGGCGCCCTCGCCGCGCGCGCCCAGCAGACCGTGGGCCCCAACGATCGTATCCGCTATGGCCTGATCGGCGCCGGCGGACAGGGGCAGTACGATACGCGCAACGCCCTCTCCCTCGGCGGCGCGGAACTCGTGGCCGCGGCGGACGTTTACGACGGGCGGCTCAAACGCGTCCGCGAACTCTTCGGCGACCAGGTGTTCACCACCCGCGATTACCGCGAGGTCCTCGCCCGCAAGGATGTGGACGCGGTCATCGTCGCCACCCCGGACCACTGGCACTCCCGCATCTCGATCGACGCCCTCAACGCCGGCAAGGACGTCTACTGCGAGAAGCCCATGGTGCAGAAACTCGAACAGGGCAGGGCGGTCATCGAAGCGCAGCAAAAAACCGGGCGCGTATTCCAGGTCGGAAGCCAGCGCGTCAGCAGCGCGATTTACGCCAAGGCCAAGGAACTGCTCGAGGCCGGCGCCATCGGCCAGTTGAACATGGTGGAGGCGTGGGTGGACCGCAACAGCGCGTTGGGCGCGTGGCAGTATTCCATCCCGCCCGACGCCGTGCCGGCCAACATCGATTGGGACCGCTTCCTGGGCAGCGCTCCCAAGGTGCCGTTCGAGCCGGTGCGGCTCTTCCGCTGGCGCAACTACCGCGATTACGGCACCGGCGTTCCGGGCGACTTGTTCGTGCACCTCATCAGCGGGCTGCACTTCCTCACCGGCGCCATTGGTCCCGAGCGCGTCTACTCGACCGGCGGTCTGCGCTTCTGGAACGACGGGCGCGACGTCCCCGACGTGCAGATCGCGCTCTTCGACTACCCGGCGCACGGCCGCTTCCCCGCGTTCAACGTGATGTACCGCGTGAACCTGGTCGACGGCGCCACCGAAAGCGACGGGCTCAAATTGATCGGCAGCGAGGGCATCATGGAGATCGGCGGCGGGGTCACGCTCTCCAAGGTGCCGCGTGACCTCGAACCCGGCTACACCATCGACACGTTCCCCAAGGCGCTCCAGGAGGAATTCCTCAAGGAATACCGGCAGAAGTATCCGCCGCGGCCGAAGATCGATCCCGCCCGCATGACCGCCGAAGAGAAATTCGTGCCTCCCCGCGGCTACCTCGATGCCATCGATCACCATCGCAACTTCCAGGCTTATGTACGCGCCCACCAGACACCGGTGGAGGACGCCGTGTTCGGCTTCCGCGCGGCGGGTCCGGCGCTGCTCTCGAACCTCAGCTATTTCGAAAAGCGCCTCTGCCTCTGGGACGCCGGCGCGATGGTGCTGAAGGCCTAAGCCGTCACAACGCGGCGAACGGCAGCGCCACGACGCCTGCTGCCAGCGGAAGCCGGACCTCGCCCGGATGAACGACGAACCCGCCGGCGGCCCGCGCACCCAGGTCCGTCTGAAACGTGCGAATCGGATTCGCCATCGCCGGACGCGGCGTAGCCGAGAGCTTCACCTCCAGCGGGATCAGTTGGCCGCCGGTTTCCACGACGAAATCGACTTCGACACCGGCGGACGTGCGCCAGAAGTAGATCTGCGGCTCCTCGCCCCGGTTTACAAAGGCCTTCACGATCTCCAGCAGCACGGCGGTCTCGAAGATGGCGCCGTTCAGCGGTCCGTCGGCCGCATGCTGCGAGTCCTTCAACCCGGCCAGGTGGCACAGGATACCGGTATCGGTGAAGTAGACCTTTGGTGTCTTGACCAGGCGTTTGCCGATGTTCGCGTGATAGGGCCGGAGTACGATCACCTGGAAGGTCGCCTCCAGGACGCTCAACCACGCCTTTGCGGTGTTCAGCGCGACCCCGAGGTCGCGCGCCACGTCGCTGAGATTGAGCAACTGTCCCGAGCGCGCCGCCAGTGTGCGCAGAAAACTCTGAAACGAGACCAGGTCTCCGATCTGACGGAGCGAACGCACGTCGCGCTCCAGGTAGGTCTGCACGTAGCTCGAATACCACAACGGGATGTCGCGTCCCGGCCCGGAGGCGAGCTCCGGGTATCCGCCGCGCAGGAAGCCTTTCCACAGTTCCGTGGACCCGGCGGCGAGCTCGCTCCGCCGGGTGCGCGCCTCCCAGGGAAGCTGTTTCTCCGGGATCCCGAGTCGCTCCTTGCGGGACAGGGGCAGCAGGCGCAACATCGCGGCGCGGCCCGCCAGGGACTCCGTCACCTGCTGCGCCAACAACAGATTCTGCGATCCGGTCAGGAAGTATTGTCCATGCGCGCCCCGGTGCTCGTCGATACGCTCCTTGATGTAGGGGAGCAGTTCCGGCGCGTATTGAACTTCATCGAAGATGACGGGCGCCGGGTGCGCCGCCAGAAAGCCCCGCGGGTCGCCGGCCACCGACGCGCGCACATCGGGCGGCTCCAGCGAAACGTATCCGGCGGTCCGTCCGAAGACATGCTGGAGCAGGGTAGTTTTGCCGGATTGGCGCGGACCGGTGAGCACGACGGAAGGGAATTGACGGCCCGCCTTGCGCAGAACGCGCTCCAGGGCTCGCGGGATATAACGGGGAGACGTGCCGGACGCCATACTTGCAATTTTGCACTACGAATGCAAAATTGCAAGTCCCCCCGCGGCTACTCGCGCACGCGGCGCTGATGCGTCGAGGGGATCTTCATGTCTTCGCGGTACTTGGCCACAGTACGGCGCGTCACGTTGATCCCTTCGTGCTGCAGCAGAAGCGTGATGTGCTCGTCGGTGAGCGGCTTGGTCCGGTCCTCGTCCGCGATCATCTTCTTCACCTTGCGCTTCAATAGCAGCAGCGGCGTCGCGCCGCCCGACGGACCCTGCACCGCCTCGGAGAAGAAATACCGCAGTTCGAACACGCCCTGCGGCGTGTGCGCATACTTGCTGGCCACCGCGCGGCTCACCGTCGAGGGATGCACCCCGACTTCCTCGGCGACTTCTTTAATCATCATGGGCCGCAGATAATCCAGCCCGTTGCTGAGAAACTCGAGCTGCCGCCGCACGATCGCCTGGCAGACCTTCAGGATGGTCTGCTTGCGCTGCTCGATGTTCTTCATCAACTGGATCGCCGACGTGTACCGCTCGCGCACGTAGTCGCGCACTTCCTTGGTCGCACCCTGATCCCGGTCCAGCATGCGCCGGTACTGCGAATTCAGACGCAGTTGCGGCACGTCGTCGTCGTTCATCTGGATGACGTAATCGTCGCCGTCCTTGATGAAGAAGACATCCGGTTCCACCACCCGCGCGCCCTGCCCGGAGTAGCGCAGCCCGGGGCGCGGGTTCAGGTGCCGGATCATCCAAACCGCCACCTCGATGTGCTCCATGGGGCGGGCCATCAGGCGGCCGATTTCCTTGTACTGCTTGGTCTCGAGCAGCCGCAAGTGGTTGCTGACGATGTTCCACGCCACGCCGCCGCGCCCGTTGACACTCTCGATCTGCAACAGCAGGCACTCGCGCAGGCTCTGCGCGCCCACGCCCGCCGGGTCCAGCGACTGCACCACCTTGAGCGCTTCCTCGACTTCGCCCGGCTTGTGCTCGCCCGCCGCGGCGATTTCCTCGAGCGAGGCGGCCAGGTAGCCGTCTTCGTCCAGGTTGCCGATGATCGATTCCGCCGCCGCGCGGATGGGGTCGCTGATGATGCTGACGCTCAATTGCTGGCGCAAGTGGTCGCCCAGCGTCACCGGCGCCGAAAGAAACGTCTCGAAAGACGGCTTCTCCACCGATTCCGCGGCTGGACTGCGTGGTCCCGGATCCAGATAATCGTCGAAGAACGAGCCGAAGTCGATCTCATCGAACGGATCGGTCGCCGCCGCCGGCTGTTCCAGCGCCGGATCGTTTACGGAGGCGTTGCCCTCCGCTTCGGTGACCGCTGCCGCCGCCGCCGATTCCTCCGCGTCCGGAAACAGGTTGCCGTTGATGGCGACGTCGCCCAGGGCGCCGTTCACCGAGTTGGCGTCGGTCAGCACCGCGGCTTCCAGAAGCTGCTGATCGGCCGGATTGAGGAGCGGTTCGGCCTCCAGTTGCGGCAGCAATTCCTCGGGAGTGACCGCCTCCGCGCCGTCTTCGTCAGCCACTTCCAGAACCGGGTTCTGGACGATCTCCTGGGCGATCATCTCCTTTAGCTCCAACCGGTTGAGTTGGAGCACCGTGACCATCTGAACCAGCCCCGGAGTCAGAATCTGCTTCTGTGCGACCTTCAACGTCAGTCTGGGCGACAGTAAGCTCATCTGGTCTCTATGATATCACCGCGGGTCTGCGCGCCCGCCAAAAGCGCGCCCCACTCCAAAGCAATTTGGTTGCCGTTCTGTTACACGTAGACCCGGCGCACGCGCTCGCTGATGCTGCACAGAATGTTGTACGAGATGGTTCCCGCCACACGCGCGATCTCCTGCGCATCCAGCGAGACGTCGCCTTCGCGGCCCAGCAGCGTGACCTCGTCGCCGGGCGCGAGCGCCGTGGTGTGGCTCAAGTCGATGGTGGTCAGATCCATCGAGATGGTGCCCAGGATGTTGGTGATCTTTCCCGCCGCAATGACCTTGCCGCGATTGGAGAGCCGGTGGAAGACGCCGTCGGCATAGCCGGCGCCCACCACTCCGATACGCATCGCCCGCGGCGCGCGGAAGGTGCCGCCGTATCCGACGCGCGCTCCCTCCGGAATGTCCTTCACAGCCAGGAGCCGCGCCTTCCAGGTGAGCGCCGGCGAGACGTGGAGCAGCGCCGCCGGGGCCTCCCCGCGGGCCGGTGAGACGTAGCCGTAGAGGGCGTGGCCGGCGCGCACCAGTGTGTGCCAGCCCTCCCGCCTGCCATAAGCGATCGGGATGGTGCTCGAGGTGTGCAGCAGCCCAGGGCGAATACCGGCCGCGGCGAGTTGGTCGCAAATCGAGTGGAAACAGGCGAGTTGCTCATCGGTTTGCGGGTTGGTGTAATCGGCTGCGCTCGCGAAGTGCGTCATCAGTCCGTCCAGCCGCGCGTGCGGCGCCGCGTGTACCGCGGCCGCGATCTCCGCGCCGCCGGCGCGGGTTCCCAGCCGGCTCATGCCGGAATCGATCTTCAGGTGATAGCGCAACGGACGCCCGGCCGCCGCCGCGAGCCGGTCGAAGCGGGCCAGTTGATCCAGCGAGTGGATGGCCGGGATGAGGTCGTGCTCCACCAGCGCGCCGCACTCAAACTCGACGAACCCGCCCATCACCAGGATGCGCGTCCCGGTGATGCCGCCGGAGCGCAACTGCACGCCCTCATCGACGCTGCTCACCGCCAGCCAGCGCGCGCCTTCCTCGAGCAGCACGCGCGAAACCTCGAGCGCGCCGTGCCCGTAGGCGTTGGCCTTGACCACCCCCGCGACTTCCACGCCGGCGCCGGCCACTCCGCATACGGCACGGTAGTTGCGCGCGATCTGCTCGCGCGACACGTAAACCCAGGAGCGGTAGGGAGGAGTCACTCCTTCCATCTTAGCGGCCGGACGGCGGGCGTCCCGCGGCCCTCACCGCACCTCGGCGTAGCCGAATTCGAGCGGCACTTCGCTCCTCACCGCCACTTCCATCTGCTTTGCGGCGGCGGCCGGCGCCGGTACCGGAATTCGGAATTCGGAAAGGTCGTTGTCCCGATGCACCAGCGCCGCGGGAACCTCCGTCCCGTTCACCCGGATGCTCCAGCCGAACGGCCTCGTGCGGAACACCCCGAGGTACAAGCTCTCCGCGGCGCCGCGCGGAGTCCCGATGGTGAAGACGGCGCTGCCGCTCATCCACCGGGTGCCGCGCACGGCGTCGCGCCAGCCCGCGCCCACATACGCGCCGAATACCGGGTCGCCCAGGTTGACGAAGTGCGGCGCCTCCTCGCGCCACCCCGCGTCCGCCAGCGTGCGGAAGCGCACAGTGGCGTTGCGCAGCATCTCCCCGTCGAAGCGGTAGACCACGGCGGAGCCGCCATCCAGGGCGCGGCGCGCGATCGCCTCCGGCAGGATGTACTTGGAGAGCAGATCCCGCGGCGCTTCGATGCGCGCTTCGCTGCCGGGAGCCAGGTATACGGAGGAAATCCCGAGGGCGCGAAATGGCAGGTCGGCCACCCCGCTCCAGAACAGGTCCGTATCGACGCCGTCCAGCAAAATCAGGGCGCGCGGATTGGCGGCGCGCACCTCTTCCGCGCCCAGCACGAGATTGGCGGCCTTCTCGGCGCGGTCGTGCATCCAGCGCGCGGCCGATGCCGATGCCGGTACGCTCGCCGCCAGGTACGCCGCCAGCGGCAGCGCGAACGCAATCCGCCGCGGGAGGCTCCCGGAGACGCGCGCGCACTCCACGGCCCACGCTCCGGCCAGGGCGAGCCCGATGGCGGGCACCGCCAGGTAGTAATCCATCTTATGTTCCGGCAGCACCAGGTAAGGACCCAGCGCGATCACGAACCACGCAAGACCGAAGACCGCGGTGAATTCACGGCGGCGGATGCCCCACGCCGCCAGCGCCGCGGCCGATACGGTCAGCAGACCGGTGAGCGCCAGGGCGGCGCCGGACGTCAGCCAGCCGAACGTGGCCAGTCTCGCCGGACCGAGCGCCCACGTCCAATAGGTCGCCAGCGTATCGAAAAGGCGCAGGTCCACCCGCGGGGAATAGGCTCCACCGGCGGACAGCGGCGCGAATTTCAGGTGCACGAACGCCGCGGCGGCGGAGAGCGCGAACATCGGCAGCACCTTGTCGAGCAGGCGCCGCGCGAAGAGCAGCGCGTACGCCGCGGCCAGCGCGGGATACACCACGCTGGTTTCGAGCGCACCCAGGCTCAGCGCGAACGCCGCCCACTGTCCGAAGAGGTACGCGCGCCTGCCCGTCTCCTGGTAACGCAGCAACAAAAACAGCGCCAGCAGCAGCAGGAACCCGCACAAAACCTGGTTATAGATGGAACTCCACCCGAGCGAAGGGGCCAGCCCGCAGTTCACAACCCACAGCACCTGCGCCGCGAATCCCGCCGCCTGCGACCCGGCGAGACGGCGAGCGATCGCGCCCAGCAGAATCACCCCGGCGCCCGCGGTGAGAAAGGTGCAGATGTGAAACGGGAGCGGGTCCGCGCCGAACACGCTCCCCAGTCCCAGCCAGTAGAGGTTCTCTCCCAGCGGACGCATGTTGCCGTGCGCCTTGGGCGCGAATAGCGCGGCGGGCAGGTCCGCGGCCGAGACCACGTCGTGACGCAGGTTCAACCACCCGAAATCGTCGGCGAAGAACCACGTCGTCAGGCTCGGCCAGTACAGGACGAGCAGAAGCGCGAGCGGCAGGGCGCGCCAGGCGCCGTAGGCGTACTTGGTCACGGGATTCGCAACCAAGATGGTAGCGCGCGCCCGCCTATCCGAGCACCGCGGCTACCGCGTGAATCACCGCCGCGATGCGCACCGCGGCCAGGATCGTTTCCTCGCTGACGCCCTTTTCGAGCAGGACCTTCTCGTGCGAATCCACGCACGCGGCGCAGCCGTTGATGGAACTCGCCGCCAGGCACCATAGCTCGAAGTTCACCGGGTCGCCGCCGTGGCGCGCGATGATCTGCATGCGCAGACGCGCCGGCATGGTGGGGTATTTGGGGTTGCTGCTCAGGTGGCGGAAGCGGTAGTAGATGTTGTTCATCCCCATGATCGCGCCCGCTCCCTGCGCGGCGAACATCGCCTGTTCGCCGAGGTGCTTGGGGGCTTCTTCCAGGATCGCTTCCAGCAGTTCGGCGTTGCGTGCCGCCATCCCGCAGCACACGGCGGTGCCCCAGGTCTGCTCTTCGGTCAGCTCCGTCTGGCGCATTACGCCGCCCATGTTGAGCTTCAGATCCTTGGCGAATTCGGGAAGGGTTTCAAGTAACTGTTCGAGTGGCATGGTGATAGGAGGGGCGCCCGTTGCGAACGGACGCCCCGCTTTGGCTTAAATCGCGACCGCGAGCACCTGCTCGCCCTTCTGCCAGTTGCAGGGGCAGAGTTCGTCGGTCTGCAGCGCGTCCAGCACGCGCAGGACTTCCTGCGGGTTGCGTCCCACCGAAAGATCGTTCACCGAGACGAAGCGGACGATGTTGTGCGGATCCACCACGAACGTCGCGCGCTGCGCCACGCCCTCCTGCGGGTCCAGCACGCCCAGCGCCGCGCACAGTTCGCGCTTTACATCGGCCAGCATCGGGAACGGCAGGTCCTTCAGGTCCGGGTGATACGTCCGCCAGGCGTGATGCACGAACTCGCTGTCCGTGCTGCCGCCCAGAATCTGCGCGTCGCGATCCGCGAATTCCTTGTTCAGTTTGCCGAAGGCCGCGATCTCGGTCGGGCACACGAAGGTGAAGTCCTTCGGCCAGAAAAAGTAAACCTTCCACTTGTCCTTGAAGCTCTGGTCGGTGACCGTCTCAAACGCCTTGCCTTTCTCCAGGCTGACCGTCGCGGTCAGGGAAAAGGCGGGGAACTTCGCTCCTACTCCTAACATGTATGACTCTCCTTTTATTGTTGATGTAGATTGCCGATCTTGGCCGCAAGAATAAAATCGCTTTCCGTTAAGCCGTCGATCTTGTGGGTGAAAATCCGGACCTCGACCCGGCCCCATGACAGGAGCATGTCGGGGTGGTGCCCCTCATCTTCGGCGATCGCGCCAGCCTTATTGACAAAGTCCAGGGCCGTCCGAAAATCGGGGAAGGAAAAGTTTCTGACCAGGTGATGGCCTTTCGCCACCTGCCAGCCGGGAATCTGCGCCAGCAGGCGCCCGGCTTCCTCAGCCGCCAGCGGAGGGACTCCGCCGCGGCAGGGTACGCAATGCTTCTCCGCGAGACTCATTTCCGCGCTCCGTTGCAGCAGCGCGCGCACGCGCCGCGAAACACGATCTCGTAATCGCGGACCCGCCGTGTGCCCAGCACGCCCGGCGCCGCCATCTCAAACCACGGCACGTCCTCCACCGCGCCGCATACCTCGCACACGAAATGATGATGCCGGTGCAGATTCGCGTCGAAACGCCCCGCCTGTCCGTCCGAGATCACTTCGCGCACCAGTCCCGCCTTCTCGAGCGAACGCAGGCTGTTGTACACCGTCGCGCGCGATGCCCGCGGATCGTGCCGGTTGATGGCGGCGAAAATCTCCTCCGCGGTCGCGTGCACCGGAGTGCGCGCCAGAAACTCCAGCACCGCGTAGCGCTGGGTGGTGGCCCGTAGCCCCGCTTCGTGGAACGCCTGCGCGATTTCTTTTTGTAGCTTAGACACGATCTAAATTTAGACTACATCTAAATTCGAAAAAAGGCAAGCCTCATCTCCCCGACGACCCGAATCCCCCGGCGCCCCGCGCCGATCCGCCCAACTCCTCCTCCTCCCACTCAACCGCCTCGTACCGCGCTACGATCAACTGCGCGATGCGGTCGCCGCGCTGGACCGTATACGGCGCCGCCCCCAGATTCAGCAGGATCACGCGCAGTTCCCCGCGATAGCCTGGGTCGATCGTCCCCGGCGCGTTCGGCATCGTGATCGCGTGCTTCAGCGCCAGCCCGGAGCGCGGGCGTACCTGACCCTCGTAGCCGGGCGGGATCTCCAGGGTCAGCCCCGTCGCTACCAGCCGCGGAATCCCGGGCTCCAGCGTGACCGCCTCCACCGCGTGCAAATCCATCCCGGAGTCCTCCCCGGGACCGTGCGCGTAACGCGGCAGAATCGCTCCCTCGTGAATCCGCTGAATCCGTATCCGCATGCGGTTATGATAGCGTCTTGACCCCGACAACCAACCCCGCCCCGAAACGCGTGATCACGGTGGCGCCGATGCCGCCGGAAAAGAGCGCCTACGCCCTGGCGCGCTACAGCCGCTCGCCCGATTCCATCCGCGATTCCATCGAGTGGGTGCGCACGCACGATTCGCAGAAATTTCTGGAGAGCTTCTATTTTCAATACGGGCACGCTTCCATCGCCGATCTCGGCCACACCGTAATGTGCTTCGAAGGCGTCAGCGAACTCGCCGCCACCGAGATCGAGGAGGAGCCGCTATGGGACGGGCAGGCGAAGAGTTCGCGCTACCAGGACTTTTCCCGGTCCGGATTCGTCACGCCGCCCGAACTCTGTGGCGATGCCGCCGGCCGTTACCGTGCCGCCGGCGAAGCCCTGCTGGCGGCTTATGCCCGCGTGCAGGAACTCGCGTTCGCGGCGCTCGCCGAACGCCTGCCCTGTCCCGCGGACATGAAGCCCGAGGCCTACCGCCGCAACCTGGCCGCGCGCGCCTTCGACGTGGCCCGCTACCTGCTTTTCTGGGGCGTCCCCACCAACGTCGGGCAGGTGGCCAGCATCCGCACCGTAGAGAAGCAGATCCGCCGCCTCAAGGCCAGCGAGTATGCCGAACTGCGCAGTCTCGGCGACGAGATCGCGCAGGCGTGCGCGGCCGAGCCCGATTGCCGGTGGGGGAACGCGCCCTGCGAACCGCTCGCTCCCACGCTGGCGCGCCACGCCGATCCCGACGAGCACGCCGCCAAATCCCGCGCCGATCTCGCGCTTTGGGCGCGGCAGAACCTGCCCCCGGCCGCGGGACTCACGCCGGCGCGCGTCGATCTCCTCCGCCCCGCGAATGTCCCGGCCGATATCGCCGCGACCCTGCTGTATCCCGTGACGGACCGGCCGTTCCGCGAGCTTTACGAACTGGCCTGCTCGTGGAGCGCGGCGCAGCGCGCCGAGGTCATCGACGCCGCGCTCGGCTCGCGTACCCGGCGCGACGAAATCCTCGCCGGTTTCCGCGGCGGACTCTACGCTTACGACATCGTCATGGACATCGGCGCCTACCGCGATTTGCACCGCCACCGCCGCTGCCAGAAATTCCGCCAGCCCTACTCCGGCGCACTCGGCTACGATACTCCCAAACTGGTCGCCGAGTGTGGCGCGGGCGATATCTATTCCGCCGCCATGCAACAGGCGCTTGCGGCGATGCGCGCCCTGCCTGCTCCCGGCGCGGAGTACCTGCTCCCCTTCGGCGCCCGGTCGCGCTTCCTCTTTAAAATGGATTTCGCCGAAGCCGAGTACATCGCGCGGCTGCGCAGCGGCGTCAAGGGCCATTTCAGTTACCGGGAAATCGCCTGGGAAATGAAATGCAGGATGGAAGAGGCCGAGCCCGAACTGGGACGCCTCATGGAAGCCACTCCGCCCTGGATCGAGGACCAACTAAAGCGCTAGCAAGGCTGTGCCTAATGGCGCTTCGCGGGGTTGACAGAGCAGGCCCTCCCCATTTATTCTCCTAAGGTCGCGTGTCAGGCGGATGCTCTGCCGCGAAAGATACTATCGATTGGGATCGACGCAGCAATCCTTCGGAGGGTTCACTTTGGGCAACATAAGAGAGCGGTTTGCAGGGCATCATTTCGCCCGCCGGACGGCGGCTGCTTGCATTACATTCACGTTACTGGCCGCGGGCAGCGCGATGGCGCAGCGGAATCCCCCGGGGACTCCGCCCTTGCCCATCACCCCCACTCCCACGCAGACGAACATCACCATTGGACCGGTGCTCAGCCCCACCAGTTGGACGCCGATCGGGCCGGCGTCCCTCAATTCGCAGACGGTGAACGGCCTGGTCAGCGGACGCATCGCCGGTGTCGCCGCGGACCCCGGCAATGCCAGTATCGTGTACATTGCTGCCGCCGGAGGCGGCGTCTGGAAGACGGCCAACGCCGGTTCCACCTGGACTCCGCTCACCGACACCCAGCAGACGCTGGCGATGGGCGCCATCGCGGTCGCCCCGAACAACGCCAGCAAGATCTACGCCGGCACCGGCGAGGCGAATAACGCCGCCGACTCCAACTACGGCTTCGGCATCCTGGTTTCCAATGATGGCGGCGCGACGTGGACGCTTGCCACGGGTCCGGCGAACGCCTTCAACCGCACCTCCGTCGCCAGAATCGCGGTCGACCCCACCAACGCGAACGTCGCCTATGCGGCTCTCGGCAGCCCCTATACCGAGAACGGACTTACCGGCAATACCGGCATCTGGAAAACGACCGACGGCGGAATCACCTGGAGCAACACTACCGCCTCCATCGACACGACGTACGCCTGGACCGATATCGCCATCGATCCGACCAACACCCAGCTCCTCTACGCTGCTCATGGCGACCCGTTCGGCTCCGGGACGGTGAACGGCGTCTACCGCTCCACCAACGGCGGCACTTCCTGGACCCTCCTCACCGGCGCTCCGACCGGCACCACGACCGGAAGATTCGCCATCGCGCTGGCTCCCTCCAACCACAGCGTCCTGTACGTGGCAATCTCCAATCCGTCCACGAACGGCCTGTTCTACTTCGGGCGCAGCGATAACGCCGATACCACCGCAACCTTCACCAATCTGACCGCCGGCACGCCCAACTTCCTCTCCACCCAGGGCTGGTACGACATCGCCGTGGGCGTGGACCCCTCCAATGCAGCGATCGTCTACGTCGCTGGGGTCACGCCCGACACCGTCCTGCGCTCCGCGACCAGCGGCGCGAGCTGGACCAACATCACCACCGGCGGCAGCCCCACGTTTGTCACGCCTCACACCGACTGCCACGCCATCGCGTTCGATGCCGCGGGCGGTCTGCTGCTTGGCAATGACGGCGGAATCTATCACCTCGACAACCCCACCACCCCCGCCTGGAGCGATTACAACGGCAACCTCCAGACCATTCAGTTCACCGGCGTGGGCACGCACCCCACCATCGCCACCAGCGTGGTCGGCGGCAGCCAGGACAACGGCACCGAGGTCTACAGCAACAACGTAGTCTGGAGCATGACCGATGGCGGTGACGGCGGATTCGCCAAGTACAATCCGCAGACGCCCTCCATCGTCTACCACCAGGTTCCCAACGCCAGCTTCGGCAGCAATTTCTTCCGTGTTTCCACCGATGGCGGCAATACCTGGAGCACGCGCACGACTTCGATCTCCGCGGACGTCAACAATCAGAATTTCTACGCCCCGTTCGTGGTGGACCCGGGCAATGGCAACCGCGTCCTCTACGGTACGGACGGCGTTTGGGAAACTACCAACGCGGGATCGAGCTGGACCAAGATCGGCACGGCGGGTTCCGGCGGGTTTAACCCGGCCGCGCTTTACGTGGACGCGATCGGGCTCGCCAGGTCCAATAGCAACACCATCTACGCCGCCACCGGCGGCACCTTTGCTTCCAGCAGTTCCCTCTACGTCACCACCAACCACGGCTCTACCTGGAGCGCGATCAATCTGCCGTCCAACGGGAGGGTGAACGAAATCGACGTGGACCCGGCGACCTCCACCACAGCGTACGCCGTCGTCAACACCTTCAACACCGGCGCCAAGGTCTGGCGCACGACGAACGGCGGAACCACCTGGACCAGCATGCAGGGCGACCTGCCGGCGATTCCGGTGTGGTCGCTACAAATCGCTGCCGCTCCCAATACCTTCTTTGCCGGGACCGATAGCGCCGTCTATGCCACCACCAACGGCGGCGCCCACTGGAGCGTTTTCGGGACCGGCCTGCCCAACGCGCAAGCGGTGCAGCTCGACTACAACTCGAATCTGCAGATCCTCGCGGCCGGTACGCACGGGCGCGGCGCGTGGGAGATTTCCGTGCCGGTTCCCTCCGTCACCAGCGTGACCACGACGACCGCCAACGGGACCTATACCGTGGGCGCATCGATCAACGTGACGGTAAACTTCAGCGCGGCGGTCAACGTGGCCGGGACGCCCTTGCTGGCGCTGAATTCCGGCGGAACCGCCGCCTACGCTTCCGGCAGCGGCACGTCCACCCTCACGTTCACGTATACCGTAGGGGCCGGCCAGAACACTGCCCATCTCGATTACACATCGGCTACCGCGCTTTCGCTCAATGGCGGAACCATTCTCGGGCTCAATTCGCTGCCGGCCAATCTGACGCTTGCGGCGCCGGGCGCGGCAGGTTCTCTGGGCATCGGTTCGAACCTTGTGATCGACACCACGCCGCCCACCGTCGTCTCCTACAACGTTCTCTTCGGAACCCAGTCGTACAACCTGATCGGCTCCTTGCGCAATCGCCTGCCCTGGCAGGTGACCGGCATCCGTGTCGTCTTCTCCAAGCCGGTCAACGCCGCCATCGGCAGCCTGACCGGCGTGACCGCCTCGGCCGTTTCCGGCATCGGCACCAACACCGTCACCTGGACCATTACTCCGCTGGCCGTGGTGAACGCCGCCACCTCCCTGCTGGGAACCGGTCCGAACGCGATCACGGATTCCGCCGGCAACGCGCTCGCCACGTTCAATCAGAGGGTCAAGGTCCTCTGGGGCGACTATAACGACGACGGCGTAGTGACGTCGGTCGACATGATGCAGGTGAACGCGCAGCGCTTGCAGCCGTATAATATCCTCGCCGACATGAACGGCGATGGCCTGGTCAACGCGACCGACGTAAACATCGTGCGTACCCGGCTGGGCACGTCCCTGCCGTAACCGGAGAAGCCATGTTCCACTTCGCAAAGCGACATCTATCGGAGGAAGGTTTGAAAAACAGATCAAGAGTACGCACGGCGTTATTCGCGATTGGGACGCTAGCCCTGCTGGGCGGCGCAGTCCCGGCGCGCGCTGCGGTTGTCGTAAACGTCGGTTCGGCCACGGTGTCAGCGGGCGGGTCCGGTTCCTTCGATATCACCTTGGCGAACACCGGACTTACGGCGCAGAACATCGCGGGCGTCGGGCTTGCCATTGCCACGACCAATCCGGATATCACCTTCACCGGCGCGGACTTCTCGACGCTGCTGCCCTACGTCTTCGCCGGCGACTCGTGGGACGTGGCGAACGGTTTTGCTTTTGTCACATCGGCGCCGGGCCAGACGCTGAGCGCCAGCGATCTATCGAATAGCGGAGCCGGCAACAATATCGCCGCGGCCACCAGCGTGGGTCTGGCGCGCGTGCTGTTCTCGGTGATCGGTGGCGCTACACCCGGCTCATTTCCCGTGACTCTGACGGCGTATCCGGCTACCAGCCTGAACGATTCCACATTCGTCAACGTGCCCTTCACTTCCGTGAATGGAACCATCACGATTCAAGCCGGGACCGCGGTGCCGGAACCGTCGGCGTTCCTGCCGCTGTTGCTCTCGGTGCCGTTCCTGCTCCGCGGCGCCCGGCGCAGGCGCTGACGCCTGGGGTGCGCGACATAGAAGTGGAGGTTAGTCCGCGCGACGAGCCTCCCAATAATCCTCGAAGCGGCCGTTGAGGCGCCAGCCGCGGCGGGCCAGGATTGCATTTGCCCCACGCACCGTGCAGAACATTTCCGATTGCGTGAGGCGCAGGGGTAGCGCCAGCGGGAGCGTCCTACTTCTGATACGGGAGTCTCCCCAACTGAAGCAGCGGCGGCAACGAAAGCCCGCATGTCATCACCCACTCGCTGATCGCTTCCCATGCTCCAATAACGGCCGCCGTTTCTGCCGGGGACAGGTCCCGCCCCCCGTACTCCGTCGCGTTGCGCATCTCGGTCACCGTTCGCATACAGGCGGCCACCGTTCGGGGGATCACTTCGGTTCGCGACAGTGATTGATCCTGGCCGCGACACTCTCGTCACCAGCATGGCCGTCCTTTTCCAGCCGATCCAACAGGCGCAGGATCGTCCGGCGAGCTTCAGCGAGCGTACTTGCGG
>JBBIQR010000003.1:34284-53046 GCA_037442245.1 Candidatus Solibacter sp.
AGCCGATCCAACAGGCGCAGGATCGTCCGGCGAGCTTCAGCGAGCGTACTTGCGGTCAGCGAAGAAAACGAAGGCGTTGGCAAACTGACTTCGGGTCTGCGATCACTGCGTGGCGTCGCCGCGATTTCACTGATGGCCTTCCGCGTCTTGAAGACCTCATCCCAACGGCGCAGGGTGTTGTTGCCCTTCGGTTTGATGATTCTCTCGTCCAGGTGAAGGTCCTCGGGTGTGTCGATCGTAATACCGACAAAGGTCTTCGCAACTGGGTCCACGCGGTAATCCGCACGGGCAAGACGATCGTGTAAGGAAGGGTCGATCTCGCAAAACACATCCAGGGTGTGTTTCTGAGTTTGCAACGGCTTTGGAGACGGACGTATCTTGCAGCGGAAGATGGGTTGATAGCGGCCCGAGCCGTAAGCTAACAGGATCGTTTCCCCGGGCAGCAAGCCTGGTACGAGCGGCATCCGGTTGCCTAATGTGTTATACGCCTGCGCGACGATGATTCTATTGGCCGCAACGAAGTCTCTCGTGATTGTGAAAGAGCCCCGCGATCCCGTAGCGAAGTAAATGTAGTCGGTCCTCGGTATGGCGCTGCCCTGCGCGCCCTCGCTGTCCGTCATCATTCCACCTTATCCTTCGCCTTTGCCGCCGCTTTCGTCTGCCACTGCATGTTTCCCGGCGCGTCCGCGCCGCCGCGCTTCAACGGCACCACGTGGTCGATCACGTAGCCGGGGCACGCGCCCGAGGTCCTACCCGTGGCCGGGCAGGGATGCGCCTTCTGGAAGGTGCGCTTCGCGGTCCTGCTGCGGGCGATACGGCCCTTCGAGTTGCGGGCACAAGTGGCGCAGCGCGTTGGGCGAGATGCCGCGCGGGTCCCTGGCTTCACTGCGCGCGACGAAGAACCCATGCGGGGTGCGTGACTGGAACTCCGCCCCCGCGCGCCGGCGGGCGAGGTGGCGAGGACTGACAGGAGCAGGGCGAACAGGATGCGGTACATGGTGCGGCTCCAGGGAATCAGGATAACAAACCCCACAAGTGCTGGTGCGCATGGTGCCGATCCACAATCTGAATCGCAGCGGGGAAGTGTGCTTCGCAGTGTTTCGCCCAGCTTACCGATCCACTCCGCGGGTTACAATGCGGGATTGATTCCCTCGAACCCACCGCGTGTGGCCATCGCCGGCTGCGGACTCATCGGGCGGAAGCGCGCCGCCGCCCTCCCGCCCGGCGCGCTCACCGTGTGCTGTGACGTGGATGCCGCGCGCGCCACGCAACTCGCCGCGCAATATCGCGCCCGCCCCCTGACCGATTGGCGCGAGGCCGTGCGCCGCGACGACGTGGACGTGGTGTTCGCCGCCACCACCCACGACATGCTCGCGCCCATTGCGGCCGAGGCCGCCGCGGCCGGCAAGCACGTCCTCATCGAAAAGCCGGGCGCGCGCCGCGCCGCCGAATTGGACGCCGTGGCCGAAGCCGCCGCCCGGACCGGCGCGCTGGTTCGCGTCGGATTCAACCACCGCTACCACCGCGCTCTGCGCAAGGCCCGTGAAATCTTCCTGAGCGGCGCGCTCGGCGAGATGATGTACGTGCGCGGCCGCTATGGACACGGCGGGCGGCCCGGCTACGAGACGGAGTGGCGCGCCGTCCCCGAAAAGTCCGGCGGCGGCGAACTCATCGATCAGGGCGCCCACCTGATCGACCTCGCGCGCTGGTTCCTCGGCGATTTCACCCGCGTGCGCGGCGCCCTTCGCACCTTCTTCTGGAAAATGCCGGTCGAGGACAACGGCTTCCTGCTGCTCGAAACCGCCGCCGGACAGGTCGCCTTCCTGCACGCCGGCTGGACCGAGTGGAAGAACCTCTTCCACCTCGAAATCGTCGGCCGCGTGGGTAAACTCGAAATCGCCGGACTTGGCGGCAGCTACGGCACCGAACGCCTCACCTGGTACAAAATGGCGCCGGAGATGGGACCGCCCGAGACGCTCGTCTGGGAGTACCCCATGGCGGACGATTCGTGGCAAGCGGAAACTGAAGCCTTCTTCGAGGACATCCGGCTGGCCCGCGCGCCCGCCCCCGGCATCGCCGACGCGCAGGCGGCGCTGCGCATCATCGAAGCGGTCTACCGCGAGGAGCGCGCATGATCATCGCCCGCGCGCCCCTGCGCATCTCTCTCGGAGGCGGCGGCACGGACCTGCCTTCCTATTACCGCGAGCACGGCGGCTTCGTCATCTCGGCGGCTATCGATAAGTACGTCTACATCACGCTGCACGAGACCTTCCAGCAGGAATTCCTCATCAAGTATTCCTCCACCGAAGTCGTGCAGTCCATCGAGCAGATCAAGCACCCGATCATCCGCGAAGCGCTGCGTCTGATCCCGGTTGCGGCGCCACACCTGGAAATCGTCAGCATGAGCGACATTCCCGCGGGCACCGGACTCGGCTCCAGCGGCAGTTTCACGGTGGCGCTGCTGCGCGCGCTCCACACCATGAACAAGGAGTTCGTGCCGCGCCAGGTGCTGGCCGAGCAGGCGTGCCACATCGAGATCGATCTGCTCGGCGAACCCGTCGGCAAGCAGGATCAGTACATCGCCAGCTTCGGCGGCATCACCGCGTTCGACTTCCTCCCCTCCGGCGAAGTGAAGGTCGCGCCGCTCAATATCTCCAGCGAGACGCTTTACAACCTGGAGGACAACCTGCTGCTCTTCTTCACCGGCTTCACCCGCTCCGCCTCCGCCATTCTGGCCGAACAGGATCAACGCACCCGCGGCGGCGACACCGGCATGATCGGGCACCTGCACCAGATCAAACAGTTCGGCTTGGAGAGCAAGACCGCGCTCGAAACCGGCGATCTGTGCCGTTTTGCCGACATCATGCACGACCACTGGCAGATCAAAAAGTACCGCTCGCGGAGCATGAGCAACTCCCTCATCGACGGATACTATGAACTGGCGCGCGAGCACGGCGCGCGCGGCGGCAAGCTGATCGGCGCGGGCGGAGGCGGATTCCTCATGCTCTACAGCGAGGATAAAACCCGCCTGCGCCACGCCCTGCGCGAAGCCGGCCTGCGCGAAGTCCGCATGCGCTTCGATTTCGAGGGCACCACGCTCGTGGCGCGGTCGTAAGCCATGCTGCCCATCGCCATCCTCGCCGGCGGATTGGCGGCGCGCCTCCGCCCCATCACCGAAACCATCCCCAAGGCGCTGATCGAAATTGCCGGCGAGCCCTTTCTCGCGCACCAGTTGCGCCTGTTGCGGCGCGCCGGTTACGAACGCGCCGTGCTCTGCGCGGGTTATCTCGGCGGGATGATTCGCGAGTTCGCCGGCGACGGACGCGCGTTCGGAGTTTCGCTCGAGTACTCCTTCGACGCGCCGCGCCTGCTCGGCACCGCCGGCGCCATCGTCCGCGCGCTGCCGCTGCTCGGCGAACGCTTCAGCGTGATCTACGGCGATTCCTACCTGCCCTGCGACTACGCCGCCGCCGAAGCCGCGTTCGCCGCTTCCGGCAAGCCCGGGCTGATGACCGTCTACCGCAACGAGGGCCGCTGGGACTCGAGCAACGTCGAGTTCGACGGCGCGCGGGTGGTGCGCTACGATAAGTCGAACCGGACGCCGGCTATGCGGCACATCGATTACGGATTGGGAGTCTTTCGTCGCGATGCCTTCGGCGGCGTGCCCGCGGATCAACCCTGCGACCTCGCCGCGGTCTACCAGGACCTGGTGCGGCGCGGCGAACTGGCCGCGTGGGAATCGCCGGACCGGTTCTACGAGATCGGGTCGCGCGAGGGAATCGCCGGCCTGGCGGAGTACCTTTCCCGATGACGTTTTCCGCGCAGTTCTTGGCCGAAGCGGCGGAGATCCTCAAGCTGCTCGATACCGCCGCCATCGAGCGCCTGGCCGAGCTGCTGGCCGCGTGCCGCGACGCCGGCGGGCGCCTCTTCATCCTCGGGGTCGGCGGCAGCGCTGCCAACGCGTCCCATGCGGTGAACGATTTCCGCAAGATCTGCGGGATGGAGGCGTACGCGCCCACCGATAACGTGAGCGAACTCACCGCGCGCACCAACGACGAGGGATGGGCCGGCGTCTTCGCAAACTGGCTCAAGGTGAGCCGCCTGCGCGCCGGCGACGCGCTGCTGGTCTTCTCCGTCGGCGGCGGCAGCGTCGAAAAAAACGTAAGTCCAAACCTGGTCGCCGCCATCCGCTACGCCCGCGGCGTGGGCGCGGCGGTGGCCGGCATCGTCGGACGCGACGGCGGATACACGGCGCAAGCGGCCGATGCCTGCGTGATCGTGCCGGCGGTGAATCCGGCGCACGTCACGCCGCACACCGAAGCCTTTCAGGCCGTGATCTGGCACCTGCTGGTTTCGCACCCCGCACTCAAAGCCGCGGAGACCAAGTGGGAATCGGTGAAGTAAACCGCGCGGTCTTCCTCGACCGCGACGGCGTCCTCAACGACGTGATCCTTCGCGAAGGCAAACCGTACCCGCCCGCGAGCCTCGCCGAACTGCGCGTCAGCCAGGGCGCGCCGGAAGCGCTCGCCCGTCTCAAAGCGGCCGGGTTCCTCCTCATCGTCGTCACCAACCAGCCCGATGTCGGCCGCGGCACGCAGTCGCGCGGGACCGTCGAGGAGATCCACCGCGCGCTTGCCCGCGCGCTGCCCATCGACGAGTTTTTGGTGTGCTGGCACGACGGCCGCGAGCCTTGTAGCTGCCGCAAACCCAGGCCCGGCATGGTGCTCGATGCCGCCGCGCGCCACCACATCGCGCTTGGCCGCAGTTTCCTCATCGGCGACCGCTGGCGCGACGTCGAATGCGGCCACGCCGCCGGCGTCCGCACCGTGTGGCTCGACCGCGGCTACGCCGAGCGCGGTCCCCGCCGGCCGCCCGCGTTTCGCTGCGCCTCGATCACCGAAGCTGTCGATTGGATCGGGCAGAATCTACAATTGGACTGAGGGCTTCGAGTGGAGAACAAGGAAATCGCGCGCCTGCTATCGGAAACCGCCGACCTGATGGAGATCGCCGGCGAGGACGGCTTCCGCATCCGCAGCTATCGCAACGGCGCCGCCGCCATCGACGGTTACCCGGAGCGCATCGAGGACATCCTCCGCGACCCGGAACGCAAGGTCACGGACATCCCCGGCATCGGCAAGGGTCTCTCCGCCGTGCTCCACGAACTCAACGAGCGCGGCAGTTTCGAGCGCCGCGATGAGATGCTGGAGAAATTCCCGCCTACCGCGCTCGAGTTTCTCAAGATTCAGGGACTCGGTCCGAAGAGCATCCGCCTCATCTGGGAGCACTACCGCATCAGCACCATCGACGAACTCGAACGCCTCTGCAGGGAAGAGAAGCTGCGCGTCCTGCCGCGCATGGGCGCCAAGCTCGAAGAGAAGGTGCTGCGCTCCATCGCGCAATACCGCCAGCGCACCGGGCGCTACCTGCTGAGCTACGCCGAAGGTGTCGCCGCCGAGGCGGGCGCGTTGCTGCGTGCCGTCGCCGGCGTCGAGGCTGTGACCCCGGCGGGCAGCCTGCGCCGCGGACGCGAGACCGTCGGCGATCTCGACCTGCTCGTCACCGGACCGGACGCCACCGCCGCGCTCGAACCGTTCATGAAGTGGACCAAGGTGCAGGAAGTGCTGGCTCGCGGGGAGAACAAGGTCAGCGCCCGCATCGGCCACGAAGGTTTGCAGGTGGACGTCCGTACTCTTCCGGTGGACACCTTCGGCGCCGCCATGCAGTACTTCACCGGCAGCAAGGACCACAACGTCGCCATACGCACCCGCGCCGTCCGCATGGGCCTCAAGCTCAGTGAATACGGCCTGTTCCGCGCCGGGGACAACGCGCGCGTCGCGGGCGAAACCGAGGAGGGCGTCTACCGCGCGCTCGGTTTGCCCTGGATCCCGCCGGAACTGCGCGAGAACTCGGGTGAGATCGAAGCCGCCGAAGAAGGCCGCTTGCCGGATCTCATCGAGCTGGAACAGATCCGCGGCGACATCCACATGCACACCACCGAGACCGATGGCCGCGCTTCCCTCGAAGAAATGGCCGCGGCGGCCCGCGAGCGCGGCTATCAGTACGTCGCCATCACCGATCATTCGAAGGCGCTCGCCATGGCCAACGGCCTCGACGAGAAGCGCGTGGTGGAGTTCGCAAGGCGCGTGCGCGAGTTGAACCGCGACGGCGCGTCCGGCATCCGCATCTTCAGCGGACTCGAGTGCGACATCCTCAAGGACGGCGCCCTCGACCTCGCCCACGACGCGTTGGCCGAACTCGACCTCGTCATCGGCAGCGTCCACAGCCACATGAATCTGGAGGCGGCCGAGATGACGGACCGCCTGCTGCGCGCGCTCGAGTGCCCGCACCTGCGCGTGATCGGCCATCCCACCGGACGCCTGCTGTTGCAGCGCGACGCCTTCCCCTTCGATTTCGAGCGTGTGGCCGCCGAAGCCGTGCGCCGCGGCGTGTGGCTCGAGATCAACGCCAGCCCCGAGCGCCTCGACCTGCACGGCGCCCTGATTCGCAGCGCCAAAGCCAAGGGCGCGAAATTCACCATTGCCACCGACGCGCACCATCCCAGGCACCTGGCCAACATGCGATACGGTGTGCTCACCGCGCGCCGCGGCTGGCTCGGTCCGGCCGATGTTATGAACACGCTCGCCGCGGACGCCTTCGCGCGCGCCATTCAAGCCAAATCATGAAAATCATATCCAGCAAGCAAGTCTACGATTGCGGATTGTTCCGCGTGACCGAGGACCGCGCTGTGGACCCGAAGACCGGGTTCCAGATCCAGCGCAGCGTGGTGCGCCACGCGGGCAGCGCCGTCGTCATGGCGGTGGACGCGAAGAAGCGGATCCTGCTCGTGCGGCAGTACCGTCTGCCCGCCGGCCGCTACCTTTGGGAACTGCCCGCCGGCCGGCTCGACCCCGGCGAGACTCCGCTCAAGGCGGCGCGGCGCGAGCTCGCCGAAGAGACCGGAGTCCGCGCGAGCGAGTGGAAGAAACTGGCGGCTTTCTGGGTCAGCCCCGGATACGTCGAAGAGCGCATGACCATCTTCCTCGCCCGCGGCCTCACTCAAGGCGCCGCCACTCCAATGGAAGACGAGCGAATTGAGACCGCCTGGTTCACCCGCAAGGAGATCGCCGCGATGATCGCCAAGGGCGCGATTCAGGACGCGAAAACCATGATCGGCTTCCTCGCCGCTTAGATTTCAGTGTGATGACCGTTCCGAGCCGCGCGCGTTAGCAAGCGGTTGGCACACCGAACCGAACCTGCCGGTCAAAGAACTACCGGCTTACGCGAACAGCTCGGTCGGATGACGACCGCGCGATCGAGTGGAAACGGTCGCGGACCGCGCGGCTTACAAGCGGACCGCGGATGCCTGAAAGCTCCCGTCCCGAAGATTTCCAGTATCCTCGGCTATCCTTAGCGGCCCTGCTGCGCGGGCGGCACGACCAGTACCGGGCACGGAGCGTGCCGCACGGCGCGCACCGTGGTCGTGCCCAGCACCATGCCTTCGAAGAACGTCCGCCTGGGCGCGCCCATCACGATCAGGCCGGTGTCTTCCGCCATCGCCGCTTTGAGGATTTCCTCGGCCGGGTCGCCCCGGCGGACCACCTCGCGGAGGTTGCAGCGCGCCCGTTCGGACTCCGGAATCCAGGAGCGAAGATCGGCCACCGGATGCGGCGCGCCCGCCTCTTCCACGTGGAGCACGGTGAGACGGGCGCCGAAGCCGGCGCTCATCGCGGCGGCCAACCCGAGGGCGCGCCGCGAGACGGATGTATCGTCCACCGCGCACAGCACGTCGCGCACCTGCTGCGGCGATTGCCGCACGGTCACCACCGGCGCCGGGCTCTCGCGGATCACCCGCTCCGCCACCGAGCCCAGCATCCATTTCTGCACGCCGCTGCGTCCGTGCGTCCCCATCACCACCATGTCCGCCGCCGTCTCGCGCGCCAGCCGCAGGATCACATCCACCGGCAACCCTTCGGCCACACGCAACTCCACGGCGGCGCCCTCGCCCAGCGTGGCGCGCGCGAAGGCGGCCAGCGATTCGCGGGCGGCGGCGCTGTCCCGCTGGAATTCCGCCTTCATCTCCTCGACCTTCCCGGAGGTGAAGTACGCCGGAGCTTCGAACCAATCGGCGTGGACCGCGATGACTTTCGCGCCGGTGGCGGTAGCGATCATCGACGCGGCACGCAACGCGTAGCCGGAGATGCCGCTAAAATCGACGGGGCAGAGAATGGTGGCGATACGCTCGGTCTGCATGGTTCACCTGCCTCCAGGATGCAATTCCGGATACGCCGGTGACAAATCGCGGCTGGACCCCGGCCTCCCGGCGCGATACGATCTGGATACTCATGACGAGCCGTAGCCGGAACCTGTTCCTGCTGGCCGCGTGCCTGTGCGCGCCGCCCGCCATCGCCCAATCGCCGCCTCTCAGCCTGACGCCCGCCCAACTCGCCGCGCGCGCCAAGGCGACCGGCGTGCCCGAGATCCCCTACGACGCGCAAGCCGGATTTCTCAAGCTGCCGCCCAACCTGTACCTCGGCGAGGGCATCGGGGTCGCGACCAACTCCAAGGGGCACGTCTTCGTCTACACCCGCAGCCAGGCCACGCGCCTCTTCGAGTTCGATTCGCAGGGCAACTTCCTGCGCGAAATCGGTGAAGGCCTCTACGGCTTTGCCTTTGCCCATGCCGTGCGCGTGGATGCTCACGACAATATCTGGGCCGTCGACGAAGGCACCAACATGGTGATCGAGTTCAACCCGCAGGGGCGGGTCGTGATGGTGCTCGGACGCCGTCCCGAGGCGGTGGAAGGCGACCCCGCCCCCGCCGACCCCGCGCCTTACACGTTCGACCGCCCGACCGACGTCGCCTGGGACGCCGCCGGCAACATCTTCGTCTCCGACGGCTACGGCAATTCGCGCGTCGTGAAATACGATCCCGCCGGACGCTTCCTGAAATCCGCCGGCAGCAAAGGCTCCGCGCCCGGACAGCTCAACCTGCCGCACTCGATCGCCACCGACGCCAGGGGCAACGTCTACGTCGGCGACCGCAGCAACGCCCGCATCGAGGTCTTCGACAACGACCTCAACTTCAAGGCCATCTACGATCAGACCGGCGCGCCGTGGGCGCTCTGCATCACGCCCGGTCCGCACCAGTATCTCTACAGCTCCAACTCCAACCCCGATAGCAATAACTCCCAGATCATGGCCGTCACCGGCGAGATCTACAAAATGGAGCTCGACGGCACCATTCTCGGGCGCTTCGGGCGCGCCGGAAAAAGACCCGGCGAATTCGGCACCGTACACGAGATCGATTGCCGCGACGAAAACCAATTGCTGGTCGGTGAGATCACCGCATGGCGCGTGCAGAAGCTGACCCTGCATCCGGGGAGGCGCCAATGACAACTTTCCGCATCTTCGCCGCGGCAATCGCGCTCGCCGCTCCGCTGTGCGCCCAGCCTCAGATCGCCTACGACGCGCAGCCGGATCTGCTGAAACTACCCGCCCGCACCTACCTCGGCGAAGTCGCCGGCGTAGCCACCAACGCGCGCGGCGGCATCTACGTGTTCACTCGCACCGGTGGCGCGCAGGCCACCATCGGCGGCTCCCGCGTCTTCACCCACGGCGGATCGCGCCTCTTCGAGTTCGATCGCGCCGGCAATTTCGTGCGCGAAATCGGCCAGGGAGTGTACGGGTTCCTCTTCGCGCAATCCGTGAAGGTGGATGCGCACGGCAACATCTGGGTCGTCGACCGCGGCTCCAACATGGTGGTGGAGTTCGATCCGCAGGGACACTTCGTCATGAACCTGGGACGCAAGCCCGAGGCGGTTGTCATCGGCGGGCGCGCCGCCCGCGGCGCGGGCAACGGCGCCGGCGTGCCCGGCGACAACTTCGACCGCCCCACCGACGTCGCCTTCGACGCCGAGGGCAACATCTACGTCGCCGACGGCTACGGCAACGCGCGCATCGCCAGGTTCGATCGCGAAGGCCGCTTCGTGAAGTCCTGGGGCGCGCGCGGCAGCGCCACCGGCGAGTTCAACGTGCCCCTCTCTCTCGCGATCGACGCGCGCGGCAACCTCTACGTGGCCGACCACGGCAACCGCCGCATCCAGGTCTTCGACGGCGACGGCAACTTCCGCTCCGCGATTACCGGCATCGGCGCGCCGTGGGCCATCTGTATCTCGCCCGGCGCGCACCAGTTCCTCTATAGCTCGAATTCGAACGGACCCGGCACGCTCGACGGCGGCGAAATCTATCGCATGGATCTCGACGGCAAAGTGCTCGGTAGCTTCGGACGCGCCGGCCATCTGGCGAAAGAATTCGGCACGGTGAACGCGATCGATTGCCGCAATCCGAACGAACTGCTGGTAGGCGAAGTCCTCAACTGGCGCGTCCAGAAGATCGTCCTGAAGCCGTGAGCCCGGTGTGCTCCGCGCTTCACTTGTGCCGCAGCGCTTCCGGCGCCCGCGTGCGATCGAACGGCAGCACGCGCAGGCTCCATTTCACCGGCACGGTCTCCGGCACGAAGCACTGGCGGTCGTCGCACGCCTGGTAGCGGAATTCGCCCGCGATGGCGATCTCACGTTGCGCGTTCAGCAGCGGCTCCAGTTGCTGCTGTCCGGACAGCGTCACCGTCGCGAGCAGCCGGAATCGCCCTTCGTACACCGGCACGGTTTCCTCGATCGCTTCCAGCCGCAGCATCTTCGAAGCCGGGTACACTACCGGGTCCGGCTGGTATGCCGGCGACCCGGAAAGCTGGAGCGAGATCGGAATGTAGCCCGTGACCCCCGGCGCGTAGACGTGGACCTTCGCAGGCAGTTCGATATCCACCGCGAGCGTCACCCGCTGATTGGGACGCGCGTCCTCTGCTCCGCCGGAGGTGGTCAGCTTCAGGTGTTTCGCCTCGACCGTCGTGCGCGGCGGCGGAGTCAGTCCGAAGCGGCGGAACAGAATCGATTCCGCCGTGTCCCGCACCTTGTAATCGTCCTCGAAATATTTGGCCACCACGACGCCGCGCGCATCGAGCAGGTACGTGCCCGGATACGGGATGCCGTACCCGAACGATCCCTTCTCCACCGTCGTATTGAGGATCCCGTAGGCGCGAATCACGCTCGAATCCGGGTCGGAGAGCAGCGGGAACCCGATGTGTTGCCGCTCCGCGAAGGCCTTCAGCACCGCGGGGCTATCGTAGCTGATGGCTGCCAGCCCCAACCCTTGCTCGGCGATGCGCGCGCGGCTCTGTTCCAACTCGACCAGTTGGGCTTTGCAGAAGGGTCACCAATCCGCCGAGCGGAAGAAGACCAGCATCGCGCCCTTGGGTCCGAGCACGTCGCGCAGACCCGTCTCCCTGCCGTTCTGATCGCGCAAGTGGAAGTCCGCGACCGTCTGCCCTACATCGGGACCCGTCGCGGTCGCGGCGGCTGCCATCATGCAGGCTGTCGCCGCGAATAGAATCGCCTTCACGAACACAACCGGCACCTCCACCCTCATGATCCGGCCTGGCCGGACATTTATTCCCGGTTACGCCGATTTTACTCCCAGTTTCTTCAGGATGGTGATCATCGGGCACCAGTTGGTGAACGCGCTCTGGAACAGATTCAATCCCACGAACGCGGTGAACAGAAACCATGCCGGGTTGACCCAGTACCCCAGGGCAACGCTCAACATGACAAAGAAGCCCGCGATAAGGCGGAGGTAACGATCAACGGTCATACATTGTGTCTCCTGCGGTTGACGATGAAGTAGACAATCGGCACCGTCATGCGCGACAGCGCCAGGGAAGCGACCTCGCCCGCCATCAGCGCGATGGCAAGCCCTTGGAAGATCGGGTCGAAGAGAATCACGCCCGCGCCCACCACCACCGCCGCGGCGGTCAGCAGCATCGGACGGAAACGCACCGCGCCGGCGTCGATCACGGCCTCATCCAGCGGCATGCCTTCGCTCAGCCGTAACTCGACGAAGTCCACCAGGATGATCGAATTGCGCACCACAATCCCGGCTCCCGCGATGAAGCCGATCATCGAGGTCGCGGTGAAGAACGCGTTCAGCAGTCCATGCGCCGGCAGGATGCCCACCAGCGAGAACGGAATCGCCGCCATGATCACCAGCGGCGTGATGAAGGACTGGAACCAGCCAACCACCAGCCCGTAAATCAGGATCAGCACGGCGGCGAAGGCGATGCCGAGATCGCGGAAGACCTCGTACGTGATGTGCCACTCGCCGTCCCACTTGACGGCGTAGCGCTCGGCCGAATCCGGCAGCGCGGCCATGTGCTGCTCGATGGCGTAGCCCTGCGGCGCGCGCAGTTTGTCCATCTCCGGTGCGACCTTGAGAATCGCGTACACCGGGCTTTCCATCGCGCCCGCCACATCGCCGGTCACGTACGTTACCGGCATCAGGTTCTTGTGGTAAATGCTCTTGTCCACCGTGAGGTCGCGCGGCGTCACCAGTTCGCTCAGCGCCACCAGGCGCCCCGTGCGCCCCGCGACCTTCAGGTTCTGGATCCGTTCCAGGTCGCTGCGGCTGGCGCGGTTCAGCCGCACCATCAGCGGCACGTCCTCCTTGGCGGATTCCGCGTGCAGCAACCCCGCCTCATATCCGGATGACGCCAGCGCCATGGTGCGCGCGATATCGTCCTCGGAGACGCCGTTGAGCGCCGCCTTCTCTTTATCCACGATGAGCTGATACTTCGGCTGATCGTCTTCCACATACCAGTCCACGTCCACGATGCCGTCGGTGCGCTTCCACAGGTCGCGGATGCGGCGCGCCACATCGATGCGTTCCTTGAGTTCCGGACCGTAGACCTCGGCCACCAGCGTCTCCAGCACCGGCGGTCCGGGCGGGACCTCGGCGACCTTGACGCGCGCTCCGAACCGCGACGCCACCGGTAGCAGGCGCGTCCGCACCTGCTTGGCGATTTCGTGGCTTTGCAGCTTGCGGTCGCCCTTGGGCTGCAGGTTCACCTGGATATCGGCGGCGTTGCTGCCGCGCCGCAGGTAGTAGTGGCGCACCAGCCCGTTGAAGTTGAACGGCGACGCCGTGCCCACGTAAGTCTGCAAGTTGACCACTTCGGGCTGCTCCAGCGTGGCCCGGGCCAGCGCGTTGGTGGCGCGCGCCGTCTCTTCGAGCGTCGTGCCGTTGGGCATGTCCACGATCACCTGGAACTCGCTCTTGTTGTCGAACGGCAGCATCTTCACCTTGACGAACTCGAAGTAGAACAGCGAGCACGAGCCGAGCAGCAGCACCACCACCATCCCCAGGAATCCCCAGCGCAGGATGCCGGTGTGCAGCAGTCTGCCCATGATGCGGCGATAGAAGCGGGTGAACACGTCCTCCTGCTCGCCGTGTGCCGCCGCGTGGCCGGACTTGAGGATGCGCACCGCCGCCCACGGCGTCACTATGAACGCCACCAGCAGCGAGAAAACCATCGCGGCGCTCGCCCCAATCGGAATCGGCCGCATATACGGGCCCATCAGCCCGCCTACGAACGCCATCGGCAGGATGGCCGCGACCACCGTCAAAGTCGCCAGAATCGTCGGGTTGCCGACTTCGTCCACCGCTTCCACCGCGACATCGAACGGCGGCCGTTCGCGATTGGCCGGCATGCGCCAGTGGCGCACAATGTTTTCGACCACCACGATCGCGTCGTCCACCAGAATTCCGATCGAGAAGATGAGTGCGAAGAGCGTGATCCGGTTCAGCGTGTAGCCGTAAAGGTAGAACACCGCCAGCGTCAGCGCCAGCGTGACCGGAATCGCGATGAACACGATCAGCGATTCCCTCAGGCCGAGCGTGATCGCGATCAGGATGCTCACCGAGACCACCGCGATCAGCATGTGGAACAGCAGTTCGTTCGACTTCTCCGCCGCGGTTTCGCCGTAATGGCGCGTGATGTCCATCTGCACGCCTTCGGGGATGATGCTGCCCTTCAGCGGCTCCACGCGCCGCAGCACGTTCTCCGCCACGATTACCGCGTTGGTGCCCTTGCGCTTGGCGATCGAGATCGTCACCGCGGGGAGAAACTCGCGCGACCCGGCGTGGACCATCCGCACGTACTGGGTGGGCTCCTCGCCGCCATCGGTCACTTCCGCCACGTTGCGCACGAACACCGGGCGGTCGCCGGAGACTCCGGCCACCACGTTGCGCACATCTTCGGCGGTCCGCAGAAATTCGCCCGTCTCGAGCACATACTCCTTGTTCGCGGTGTCAAAGTTGCCCGAAGGCAGGCGCTGATTGGATAGTCCGAGCGCGCCCGCGACCTGTAGCGGCGAAAGGTTGTAGCCGGCCAGCTTGGCCTCGTCCAGCACGATGCGAATCTCGCGTTTCTGCCCGCCGATCAGGGTCACCGCGGAAACGTCCGGCACCTGCTTGATCGCGTCGTCGAGCTGCGCGGCCACGCTGCGCAACTGGGTATCGTCGTAGCGGCGGCTGGAGAGCGTGAGCGCCAGAATCGGTACGTCGTCGATCGAGCGCGGCTTCACCAGCGGCGGCGTCGCGCCCGGCGGGATCACGTCCATGTTCGCCGCCAGCTTCTGATTCAGCCGGACGATGCTCTTCTCTTCATCCTGTCCCACATAGAAGCGCACGATCACCAGCCCCATCCCGGGACTGGAGGTCGAGTAAATGTACTCGACGCCCGGGATCTCC
This sequence comes from Candidatus Solibacter sp., assembly GCA_037442245.1. Lineage (GTDB taxonomy): Bacteria > Acidobacteriota > Terriglobia > Bryobacterales > Bryobacteraceae > Solibacter. The sequence goes on from JBBIQR010000003.1 coordinate 48,921, forward strand.
CACAGCAGCTTCTCCATGGGCTTCGTGATGCGCTCCTCGACTTCATGCGCCGAGGCGCCAGGCATCTGCACCGCGACATCGATCATCGGTACGATGATCTGCGGCTCCTCCTCGCGCGGCAGCCTCCACACCGCGAAGGCGCCGATCAGCAGCGCCCCGGCGATGATCAGGGGCGTGAGCTTCGAGGAGATCCACGCGTGGGCGAACCGCCCCGCGGGACCTAGCTTGCGCGGCTCGCTCATTGGCGGACCTCCACGCGCGCGCCATCCGCCAGGGTGGCTGGAACCGGCGTGACGATGCTCTCGCCCTCGTTCAAGCCGGAGAGAACTTCGATCGAGTCGCCGGAGCGCCGCCCGGTCGTCACCAGCCGGGTGTGCGCCACGCCGTTATCAATCACGAAAACGGTCTGCAACTGCCCGCGCTCCACCAGCGCGGCGGCGGGAATCGCGGTCACCTTGCGCGAACCGGCCGCGAAGATCGCCCGTCCGAACATGCCGGAGCGCACCCCGGCCGCCGTGGGCAGATCGATCTTTGCGATATAGGTGCGGGATGCCGCATCCACCGTGGGAACCACTTCGGAAACCCGCGCCGGGAAGCGCCGGTCCAGCGACTCGAGCGACACTTCCACCGCCTGCCCCGCTTTGGCGAGCGGGAGGCGCGATTCGTCCACCGACGCTTCCAGGCGGTAGTCGCCCTCGCGCTCGATGGTGAGCAGCGGCGCGCCCGGCACCGCGAGGCTGCCCGGCTCCACCGACCGCGCCGTCACCACCCCGGCAAACGGCGCGGAGATGCGCGCGTAGTCGCGCATGATGTGGGCGCTCCGGATCTCCTGCTCCACCTGTGCCATCTTCGAGTCCAGTTGCGCGCGCCGCGCGCGTGCCATCTCGTAACTCGCCTGCGCACCCTTGAGCCGCGCGGAAGATTCGTCCAGTTCCTGGGTGGAGACGGATTTCTTCGACGCCAGGTCCTGGATGCGGTTGTGCGTCGTCTGGGCCAGGTCGAGCGCGGCTTTCGCCGCGGCCATTCCGTTATCGGCCTCGGGGATCGCGCTTTGCACCTCGGCGCGGGCGGCCTCGGCGCGCTGCACGGCGCTGTCCAGATCGCGCGCGTCCATCGTCACCAGTAGCTGCCCTTCCCGCACATGATCGCCCGCCTGCACGGAGACTTGCTGCACGTAGGCCATGAGCTTGCTCGCGATCACCGCGGGCACCCGCGCCCTCACCGTCCCGGTGGCTTCGTAGGATTCCGGCCAGTCGCGCGCGGCGGCGGTCTGCGCCTTCACCGCGACGGGCGCGGCGGAACTTGCGGCGGTCTGCGCCGGCTTTTCGCCGCCGCCGCACGCGGTCATGGCCGCGGCAGCGGCGGCGGCGAGAATAATCAGATGGCGATTCATTAGTTCAGTACCTCCGAGTCCGCGGCCAGCCGCCCCGCGGCGAGCTCCAGCATGGCGGCCGCCACACGTTGATCGTGGACCGCGGCCAGGTACCGCGTGCGGCTTTCGAGCACCGCGGTTTCGTTGCGAAGTAAATCGGTCACGTTGCTCATTCCGGCGCCGTAGCGGTTCTGCGTGATCCGCAGGCTCTCTTCCGACTCCGCCACCGCGGCTTGCGCCACCGCGATGCGCTGCTGCGCGGCCGAGAGGTCCGCCCACGCGCGGCGCACTTCCAGCCGCACCGCCGAATCCACGCGCTTCTGATCGGCGGCGGCGCGCTCCAGCATCTGCGCCGATTCCTCGATCCGCGCCTTGTCCGCATTGCCGTTGAACAGGTTCCACTTCAGCCCGATCGAGGCCAGCCAGTTGGCGCCGCCCCGGTCGATGAACCGCTGCCGGTCGGCTTCGAAGGCGGCGCGGAAACCTACCTGCGGCAACAGCGCCGAACGCGCCGCGGAGGATTGCGTGCGCGCCAGATCCTGGGCCAGCCGGCTCCCGCGAGCCTCCGGACGCGATGCCGATGCCTGCTGCTCCAGCGCCGCCAGTTGCAGTTCCGGCAGGTTCAGCGGCGTCAGGCGGCTCGTCAGATCGTGCGCCGTATCGAGAGGCGCGCCCAACGCGTCGTTGAGCGCTGCGCGCGCCACGTCGAGTTGCGCCGCCCGCTGGATGCGTTGCTCGTTGACCGCCGCCAGGTGCACCCGGATTGAGAGCACGTCCACGTCGGTAGACATCCCCGCGACCCGGATCGACTGCGCCCGATCGAGATCGGCTTCGGCGCTCTTCACAGCCTGCTCTGCGGTCTTCAAACTCTCGGCCGCGAGCAGCGATCCCCAATACGCGCGGGACACCCCGGCGATCAATTGCATCTCCACTCTGCGGCGCTCCTCTCCGGTGAGATCGCGCCCGAGTTGCGCCATCTTCACCGCGTTGCGCGTCTGCCCGGCGTCGTACAGCGGTTGATCCACCGTGACGGCCGATTGAAAGTTGTTCAGCGCATCCGGCCGGTTCAACGGCCCGATGTTGAAGTTCTCCATCCCGAACTGATGTTGCGTCAGCAGCGAACTGAAGACGAACACCGGGTTGTTGCTGCGGGCGAAGTTTTCGCTGTAGTTGACCTTAGGCAAGGTGCCGCTGTGCGCCTCGGCGATGCGCGCGTCCGACGCCTTTAAAGCGGCGCCGGTAGCGGCGATCGCCGGATTCTCGCGCAGGGCCAGATGCACGGCGTCGCGCAGGGACAGCCCCTGCTGTGCGAACACCGGCGCGGCAATCAGGATCCATATCGGGAGTTTCATGGCTGTAAAAGCGGGACCTCGCTTCCATTCGCTAGGATGCAGGAAACCGCCTGCGGTGACAAGGGGATAGCGCGATTCCAACCGCTGTTACCTTTCTCCGCGAGTTGCATCGTAAGCTGTAGTAGAAGCGACCATGCCTTTGTACGAATATCGTTGTGGAACTTGCGGCAAGAGGTTCGAGCAACTGCGCCGCATGCAGGACGCCGACAGGGACCTCGAGTGCCCGGAGTGTAAGTCCCGCCAAGTCGAGCGGCAATTGTCTACCTTTTCCTCGAGTTCCTCCGGTTCCTCCAGCGCCTCCGGCGGCTGTGGGACGGGTGGCGGCGGCCGCTTTACTTGAGCCCGCTGACGGACGGCCGGTCGGCCGTCGCACGATTGGAACCGGCGCCCGGCGGCGCTATCCGCCGAACGGGCGGAAGAGTTCCGTAGTGAAATAGCGTTCCATGCGATCGGGAAACACCGTGACCACCTGCGCCGCGCCGAGTTTGCGGGCGGCAGCCGCGGCCGCGCAATAGTTCAGCCCGGAACTCGGTCCCACCGGAAATCCCAGGCGGATCAGCGCGCGCGTCGCCTCGATGGCCTCGCGGTCCGGCACCTCGATCGTCTCCAGCCCCGGATGCTCGGACTCGCGAAACAGTTCGCTCGCGCATTCGAGCACGCCGGGGATGCGGCAACTGAAGCTGCAGCACTCGTGGTCGCGCTCCTGCCCCAAATCCACCGGACGCGCCACGAACGCCTGCGGGGCGCGTCCGCCGATCGAGCACCCTCGCACCAAGCCGACCAGCGTTCCGCCCGTGCCGACTCCGCTGACCACCGCATCCACCCGTTTCCCGGGAATCTGTTCCAGGATTTCGCGCGCCGTGCCGTTGGCGTGCGCTTCGGGGTTGCGCGGGTTCGAGAACTGCCGCGGCAAAAACGCGCCGCGCTCTTTGGCGAGACGCTCCGATTCGCGAATACAGCCGCCGATGCCCTCCGCTTTTCCCACAAGATGGATCCCGCCGCCGTAGGCCCGGATCATGAGCACCCGCTCGTTGCTTACCCCTTCCGGCATCACCGCGATGAACTCTAAGCCGAGTTGTGCGCTGACCAGCGCCATCGCGATGCTGGTGGATCCGCTGGAAGCTTCGATCACCGTGCCGCCCGGCCGCAACTCGCCGCGCTCCACGGCGTCGCGCAGGATGTAGCGTGCAATCCGGTCCTTCGTGGACCCGCTCGGATTCAGGAATTCGAGCTTGCACCAGATCACCGGCTCGCCCTCGGATAGCCGCACCGGGACCAGCGGCGTGGCCGGCAGTTGCATTGGATACCGGTTCGTCGCCGCCGCACCGGCCGGAGTGACCGCCGCCGTCATCGGAGCGCCTCGCAGTTTCTCATGAGCCGATGTTAGCTCGCGGACACTCCC
>JBBIQR010000003.1:53146-55533 GCA_037442245.1 Candidatus Solibacter sp.
ATTGCGCAACTCGTTAAGCACATGGCCGGCAATATGCGCTCGCGGTGGACCGATTTCCTCACCACCGACGGCGAGAAGCCGGACCGCAATCGCGACAGCGAATTCGTCGAGCCCCCCGCGGGCCGCGAGGCGCTCCTGGCTGCCTGGGACGACGGCTGGCGCAGAGTCTTCGCCGCCATCGAACCCTTGCGCGACGAGGACCTGGCCCGCACCGTCATGATCCGCGGCGAGGCCCACTCCGTGATGCAGGCCATCAACCGCCAGATCGCGCACTACGCCTGCCACGTGGGACAGATCGTCCTGCTGGCGAAGCATTTCCGCGGCGAAGCCTGGCGCAGCCTGAGCATTCCGAAAAAGAGGTGACGCGATGAGGCCGCTCCTGCTGCGCGCGGCGCTCGCCGGCGCATTTGTCTTCGCCCTCGTCGAATCCGCGCAGGTGACGCGCGAAGCGGAGTTGACCGTCCGCATCCTGGACGCCGCCGGACATCCCGTGCCGGCGCGCGTACGTCTCGAGGACGCGGCCGGGACGCGCCCCAAGGTGCGCGGCGCGCTCGCGGTCAGCGAATCGGCCATCCCGATTCCGCCCGAGGCCATCGCCGTCATGTGGGGCCAGAACGATCGCGCGGAAGGGTACGCGATTCAACCCGACGGATCGTTCTATGTGGATGGCGGCTTCGCCGTGCGGTTGCCGCCGGGCCAGTACCGCCTGACCCTCTCCAAGGGCTTCGAGTACACCGCGCAGACCGCCGGCCTCGATCTGGCCCCCGGCGCGCGCGTCACCCGCGAGTTCCGCCTCGCGCGCTGGGTCGATATGCCGGCCAAGGGCTGGTATTCGGCCGACGATCACATCCATCTCCGCCGTTCGCCGGGCGACGATCCCAAGATCGCCCGCTGGATCGCGGCCGAGGATCTCCACGTAGGCAACCTGCTCCAGATGGGCGATTTCTTCGCGACCTATTACTCGCAATACGCCTTCGGCGCGCCGGGCCGCTACCAGGAAGGCGGGCGCATTCTTTCGCCCGGGCAGGAGGAGCCGCGTACACCCGAGATCGGCCACACCATCTCGCTCGGCGCCGCCGAGTTCGTACGCTCGACGCGCGACTACTACTCCTTCGACCGCATCTTCGACCGCGTGCGCGCCCTCGGCGGCGTCACCGGCTTCGCGCATCAGGGCATGAGTTTCCACGGCTATCGCGGGATGGTGCTGAATACCCTCCGCGGCAAGACGGACTTCCTCGAGCTCGTCCAGTTCTGCGTGCCCGAAGGCCCGCTGGCCACCGAACATTACTATCGCTTCCTCGACATGGGCTACCGCCTCACGGCGCTCGCCGGCAGCGATTTTCCCTGGTGCGGCGTAGGCCCCTCCTACGGCGGCACGGAGCCGCGCTTCGCGCAAATCGGCAACGCGCGGTTCTACGTCTACACCGGCGGCGCGCTCACCTTCGAAAGCTACCTGGCCGGACTCAAAGCGGGCCACACCTTCGTCACCACCGGCCCGATGCTCTCCCTCTCGGTGAACGGCAAATTGCCCGGCGATTCCGTGGACGTCCCGCCCGGCACGCGCCTCCACATCACCGCCGAGGCCATGGGCAGCGTGAATTCGATTTCGATCGTCGCGCACGGCAAGGTGATCGCGCAGGCAGCGGGAAAACGCGTCGAGACGGACCTCACCCCGTCCCACGGGCAGTGGATCGCCGCGCGCTGCGACGGCGGACCCTTGCAGGTGGCCCACACCACCCCCGTCTACGTCACGGTGAATCACGGCGGCTTCGAGAATCCCCTGTCGCTGCGCCAAAACGTCGAGACCAGCGAGGGCTTCCTTAAGGAGTTGGAGGACGAGATGGATCATCCACCCTCCAACCTCGACGAACAGGCGCCGCGGCACCGCGCCGAGCTCGAACGTCAGATCGCCGAAGCGCGGACCGTGCTGCGCGGCATGGTCAAGTAGGCATCACCGGCTCAGCCGGCGAAGTGCCGGTCGAGTTCCGAGGCGTAGCGCACGCCCACCGTCTCCCGATTCGCGGCCAGCCAATCGCTCAGGCGCAGCGATCCCGTGGGAGCGGCGCCCGATACCAGCAGGTTCGCCATCAGCCCCGCAAGTTCGTCCGGCGTGAGCACCACGTCGCCCAGCATCCCTCCGAGCATGCGGGCCGCAAGAAGCGCCGTGCCTGCCGGCGCGTGCCGGATGTGCGCTTTGCCCCGGACCGCCGTGGCGATGCAGCGTACCAGTTCCTCGAACGTGAGTGTCTCCGGTCCCGCGGCGTCGATCGTGAGGTTTGCGCATTCGTGTCCCGCGCCCACCGCAATCGCGGCCACATCCCCGGCTGCGACCGGTTGCAGCCGGTAGCGCCCGTCGCCGGGGATCAGGAACACCGGCATCCGGCGCA
>JBBIQR010000004.1:0-54917 GCA_037442245.1 Candidatus Solibacter sp.
CCCATCAACAAGCCCGGCATGATGTAGCCGCCGGCGGTGCCGAACGTGGAAGCACCCACGACGTACAGCGGATAGCCGGTCTGCATGCCCAGCATCGCCGGCGCTTTGTAATAGAGCAGGTAGCACAGCAGCGCGGCCGCCACCAAACCCGCCAGGCAGACGCCCAGCGGCGCGATCTCGAGCGTGCCCTGCGCGATCGAATCGTAAAACGCGATCCACAGGAAAATACCGGCGTAAGCAGGCGCGGTGTTCTTGTACCACGGAGCCCGATTCGCGGGCGGATTGGGCACTGCTTTGGCGAGATACTCAGGCAACATGGCCACTCCTTGACGATTGTCTTTTGTTCACGAAGCGGTCAGTATACTACAGCGCAATCGCGAAATCCGTCGCGCGGACCGATTCTTCGCGAGCCGCATCGCGCGTCCTCCGGTTCCGGTATAATTCCTCCACTGGATGCTGATATGACACCTGCACATGAACCGGGCGCAACGCCCTCTCCCGCACTGGTTTTCGACACGCTGATGGCCTACGAGCGCACAGCAGCACTGCGCGCCGCCATCGAACTCGACCTCTTCCGCGCTGTCGGCGAAGCCCCCGGCGACGCCGCCGCGCTGGCGCGCCGCTGCTCGGCATCCGAACGCGGCATGCGCATCCTGTGCGACTATCTGACCATCATCGGATTCCTCGTCAAGGACGATGGCGTCTACCGTCACTCGCCCACCAGCGCGGCGTTCCTCGATCCGCGCTCGCCCGCCTGCATGGCCAGCATCTCCCGCTTCCTCGGCAACCCGGAGATGCGCGACCCCTTCGATCGCCTCGCCGATGTCGTGCGTCACGGCCGCACCACTCTCCCCGGCGAGGGAACCGTCGCGCCGGAGAATCCGGTGTGGGTCGAATTCGCTCACAGCATGGCGCCGATGATGGCGCCGGTGTGCGCCCCGCTCGGCCGGATTGTGCTCGATGGACTCTCCGGCCCCCTCGAAGTGCTGGATATCGCCGCCGGCCACGGCCTGTTCGGCATCGAGGTCGCCCGCCAGCATCCACACGCGCGCATCACCGCGCAGGATTGGGCCCCGGTGCTCGAAGTCGCCCGCGCCAACGCCGCGCGCGCCGGTGTCGACGGCCGTTTGCGCACGCTCCCCGGCAGCGCCTTCGACGTCGAGTTCGGCGGGCCGTACGACATTGTCCTGCTCACCAACTTCCTGCACCACTTCGACCGCGATACCTGCACCGGCCTCCTGCGCAAGGTCCACGCCGCGCTCAAACCCGGCGGACGCGCCGCCGCGCTCGAGTTCGTCCCCAACGAGGATCGCGTCAGCCCGCCCATGGCTGCCGGTTTCGCCCTCGTCATGCTCGCCTCCACGCCCTCGGGCGACGCGTACACCTTCGCCGAATACGAAAGCATGTACCGCGATGCCGGTTTCGCGCGCATCGCCGGGCATCCCGTTCCCGCCGGGCCGCACACCATCGTCATGGGCGAGCGCGCCGCGAGCTAGCGGTGGCATGGGGCATGATAGAAACACATGCTCACTGACCGGACTCTGACCCGCCGCGACGCGTTGCGCGCGTTGAGCGCGACGGCGCTTGCCTGTCCGGTTGCCGCGCCCGCGGCGGTCCCGGATATGGACCCCGCGGCGGTAGAGCGCAACGACCGCGCCGTGGAACGGTACCTGGTGAACCAGGTCACCGTGCAGACGAGTCCCTACCGCGGCAGCGTGCCGGACGATTACCTGACGCATACCGCGGGGTCGGCGGGCGCCGTGATCGAAGCCTGTGCCGCGGCCCTGGTCTGTCCGCAATCCCGCTATCACCAGGACCCGGCCACGCTGCTCGAACGCATCCGTCTCGCCGCCGGTTTCCTTGAGCGGTCGCAGAGTCCGGAAGGCTTCATCGATCTGCTCGCCACCAACTTCAATTCCCCGCCGGATACCGGCTTCGTGGTGCACAACGTGGCTACCGCGGCGGCGCTGGGGAAGCTTTGGGGAAATCCGGCGCTCGTGGACGCGCTCCGTCCGTTCCTGGTCAAGGCTGGCGCCGGGCTTGCCGTTGGCGGGATTCACACGCCCAATCACCGCTGGGTGATTTCGTCCGCCCTGGCGCAAATCCACGATCTCTTTCCCAACAAAGCCTACCTGAAGCGCATCGAGCAGTGGCTGGCCGAGGGTATCGATATCGACGACGACGGGCAGTTCATCGAGCGCAGCACCGTCACCTATAACACCGTCTGCGACCGCGCCTTTACGGTGATGGCGGCCAAACTGAAGCGGCCCGAATTGCTCGACGTCGTACGCCGCAATCTGAATGCGATGCGCTATCTGATCCATCCCGATGGCGAAGTGGTCACCGAGGTCTCCCACCGGCAGGATCAGTTCACTCGCGGAACGATGGCGGGTTACTGGTTTCCGGCGGCTTACCTGGCGGTACACGACCACGACGCCGCGATGGCCGGACTGCTGGGCGCGATGCCCGCAGGCGCGCCTCGTCTCTCGGCACTGCTCGAATATCCGGAACTCGCGGCGCCGCCGGCGCCCGGGGTCACGCCGGTGCCAGACAACTACGAAAAGGAGTTTCCGCTGCTCTCGCTGGTCCGTATTCGCCGCGGGAAACGCGACGCGACGATTCTGCAATCCGGAAGCAGCCGGTTCTTCAGCGGACGCAACGGCGGTGCTGTGATCGAAGCCGTGCGATTCGGAACGTCGTTCTTCGGTAAAGGCCAGTTCGCCGCCCAAACATCGGTGAAGGCGGGCGAAGCCTACGTGCTGCGGCAATCGCTGGAGGCCCCCTACTACCAACCCCTCTCGCCGCCGCAGAAGGTGGATGCGAAGAATTGGGCGGCGGTGCGCGCCAAACGCCGCCAGACGCAGGTCTGCCGGCTGGATCAATCCGCGACCGTCACGGAGCGGGAGTGGGGCTTCCACGTCCGCCTCGAAAGCAAGGGGACGGCGGGCGTGCCGCTGGCGGTAGAGATCGTTCTGCGGGAGGGCGGGCAACTCGAAGGGTGCCGTCCGGCGCCGCACGCGGCCAATGCCTGGATCCTCGAAGACGGCTTCGCCACGTATACGGCGGTCGGGAGCCGGTTCCGCATTGGACCCGGCGCCGCGCCGCATCTGGAAACGCAATTGCGGGGAGGTGAACCGCGCCTGCCCGGAATGAGCCTCTACATCACGGGCTATACCCCGTTCGATCACTCGCTCGAGATCCGCTACGAGTGAGCGGGCCTGGCCCTACTCGAGCGCCAACCCCGCGACCTCGTCCATCTCCCGCACGAACTGGATCTTCATATCGCCGATCTGTTCCCGCTTGAGGTCTTCCTTCACGTTGACCTCGTTCTCGAACGGGAGGATCACTTCACGCACTCCGCCGCGCTTGGCGGCGAGCACCTTTTCCTTGATGCCGCCGACGGGCAGCACCTGCCCGGTGAGCGTGATCTCGCCGGTCATGGCGAGGTTGGGGCGCACCTTGCGGTCGGTGAGCATGGAGAGCAGCGCGGTGGCCATGGTGATCCCGGCGCTGGGCCCATCCTTGGGGATGGCTCCGGCGGGCACGTGAATGTGCACGTCGGTGGACTTGAACAGGTCGGGGTCGATGCCGTAGCGCGCCGCCGCGCTGCGCACCCACGTCATCGCCGCCTGCACGGATTCCTGCATGACGGGTCCGAGTTGTCCGGTCATGATGAGGCCCTTGCTGCCGCCGGGCATGCGTCCGGCTTCGATGAAGAGCACGTCGCCGCCCACCGGGGTCCAGGCGAGGCCGACGGCGACGCCGGCGCGGCGCGTCCGCTCGGCGACTTCGGTATCGCTGCGGAAGCGCGGCGCCCCCAGGTGCTGCTCCACCAGTTGCGGCGTGACCAGCGCCTTTTCGCGCGTGCCCTCCGCGATGCGGCGGGCCTGCTTGCGGCAGATGGTCCCGATCTCGCGTTCCAGGTTGCGTACGCCGGCTTCGCGCGTGTAGCGGCGGACGAGGAATCGCACGGCGTCATCGGTAAACTCAATGTCCCCGGCGCCGGCCAGGCCGTTCTCGGTAATCTGCCGCGGAATCAGGTAGCGGAAAGCGATGATCACCTTCTCCAGCTCGGTGTAGCCTTCGAGCGAGATGATCTCCATGCGGTCGCGCAAGGCGTCGGGGATGGGATCCAGCACGTTGGCCGTGGTGATGAACAGAACCTTGGAGAGGTCGAAGGGAACGTCGAGATAGTTGTCGCGGAACGTGGAGTTCTGCTCGGGGTCGAGGACTTCGAGCAGCGCGCTGGCCGGGTCGCCGCGGAAGTCGCGGCCGAGTTTATCGACTTCGTCCAGCATGAAAACCGGATCGTTGGTGCCGGCGCGCTTCAGCGCCTGCACGATCTGCCCGGGCAGCGCGCCGATGTAGGTGCGGCGGTGGCCGCGGATCTCGGCTTCGTCGTGCATACCGCCCATGGAAATGCGCGCAAACTTGCGGCCGAGCGCGCGGGCGATGGAGCGTCCGAGCGAGGTCTTGCCCACCCCGGGAGGTCCGACGAAACACAGAATCGGCCCCTTGAGGACGGGCTTGAGTTGCAGCACGGCGAGGAAATCGAGAATGCGCTCCTTGACCTTTTCGAGATCGTAGTGGTCGGCATCGAGGATTTCGGCGGCCTTTTTTACATCCACCTGGCTGCCGCTCGACGCGTTCCACGGCAGCGCCGCCATCCACTCCAGGTACGTGCGGGTGATGCCGTACTCGGGCGAGGCGCTGGACATGCGGGAGAGGCGGTTCAACTCGCGCAGAGCCTCGGACTTCACCTCCGGCTTCATGCCGGCGGCTTCGATCTTCTGCCGCAGTTCATCGATTTCGCGTGCCGACTCGTCGCCTTCGCCCAACTCCTTCTGGATGGCCTTGAGTTGCTCGCGCAAATAAAACTCGCGCTGGTTCTGGGAAAGTTGCCCCTGCACCTGGCTCTGAATCCGGTTGCGCAGTTCGACCAGTTCCAGTTCGCGGGTCAGGTGCCGGTAAACGGCGCGGAGCCGCTCGGAGCCGTCGAGTTGCTCGAGCAGACGCTGGCGCTCGGCGTGTTCGAGACCGGGAAGATTGCCGGCGACGAAATCGGCCAGCCGGCCGGCTTCCTGCATGCCGGAAGCAGTGGCGGAGAGTTCGTCGGAGAGATTGGGCGAAGCGCTCACGATCTGCTGAAAAATGCCGGTGACGTTCTGGCGCAGCGCTTCCAACTCCGCGGTCATCGCCGGCTCGATTTCGGTCAGGCGCTCCACGCGCGCCCGCAGGAAAGGCTCGGTGGCGGTGAAACCGGTCGTGCGCACGCGCGCGATACCTTCGCAGAAGAGCAGCAGGTTCTCGCGCGGCACCTTGATGGCTTTGTGCATGATGCACACCGTGCCGTAGCCGTAGAGATCGTCCGGCGCGGGTTCCTCGACCCGCGGATCGCGCTGGGAAATCACCGTGAGGGTGCGGTTTTCGCCGAGCGATTGCACCAGCGCCAGCGAGGTGGGGCGTCCGACCGTGATGGGGAGCAACGCCCCGGGATAGATGACGGTCTCCCGGACGGCGAGTACGGGCAGTTCTTCCAGGGTGACCGGGTTATCGGGTTGGGACATCTGATCTCAGTGTAGGACAGGGGGGGATGGGCTACGCGCCCTTGGGATAACAACCGAGGATCCGCAGGAAATCGGCGATTTCGCGAAGATGATTGAGCGCATTCACCGCGACCGGCGAATCGGCGCGCCCCAGAAAGTCGAGATAGAAAAGGTACTCCCAGGGCTTCCCGCGCAGGGGGCGGGATTCGATCTTCATCAGGTTGAGGTCGCGGAGCGCGAAGGCGCTCAGGGCGCGGAACAGGGCGCCGGGGACGTTGCGCGTACTGAAAACCAGCGACGTCTTCCACTGCGTGTGAGACGCCGCGGGGATGGGGTGGCGCCGCGCATACTCCGGCGTACGCAGTAAGAAGAAGCGGGTGAAGTTCTGGCGGTCGCTTTCAATCGAGCGGCGGAGGATCTGCGCGCCGTAAATCTCAGCGGCTACCGCGGAGGCGACAGCCGCCGCATCCGTCAGCCCTTCTTCCGTGACCATCTTCACGCTGCCGGCGGTGTCGTAGAAGGGAATCCGCTCGACCTGCGGGTTGGCGGCGAAAAAATCCAGGCACTGATTCAGCGCCACCGGATGGGAGAATACCCGGCGAATCTTCGAGAACCGCACGCCTTTCGGCGCGATCAGGTTGTGTACGATGCGCACGCTGGTTTCGGCCACGATGGGGAGTTCGAAGTTCACCAGGTGATCGTAGTTCTCGTGCACGCTGCCGGCGAGCGTGTTTTCAATCGGCACGACCGCGCCGCTGACCCGGCCTTCCTTGAGGTTGCGGAAGAGGTCCTCGAAGCGCTGGCAGGGGAGCACGCCGACTCCCTGACCGAGCAACTTGCGCGCCGCCTCTTCGCTGAACGCACCCCGCTCGCCCTGAAATGCAAGGACTTCCTGCGTAAGGCGCTTCACCGGGGCACGCCTTCCCAGCGGCGGACGTGGGGGTCGGAGAGGCCGATCAGGTCCAGCACCCGGTCGACGCTGTGATCGACGATATCCATCACGGTTTGGGGATGATTGTAGAATCCCGGGACCGGCGGGGCGATGATCGCGCCCATTTCCGCAAGCTGCGTCATGTTGCGGAGGTGTCCGGCGTGGAACGGGCTTTCGCGCACCATGAGCACCAGTTTACGCCGTTCTTTGAGCATCACATCGGCGGCGCGGATTAAAAGGTTGGAGCTGATGCCCTGGGCGATGGCGGACATGGTGTGGATCGAGCAGGGGGCCACCGCCATGGCGTCCATCCGGCTGGAACCGCTGGCGATGCGCGCGCCGATGTCCTCCAGAGCATACGAGAAATGCGCGAGTTGTTTCGCCTCGGCCGCGGTTTTGCCGGTCTCCAGGTATAAGGTTTTCTCTCCGGAGCGCGTGAGAACCAGGTGGATTTCGGCATCCTGGGCGCGCAACCGCTCCAGCATCCGCCACCCGTAGATGGCGCCGCTGGCGCCGGAAATCCCGACAATCACTTTTGTCATATCCGTCACGTTCCGTTACCGGAACAAACCTGAGCATTTTTTGCTTGCCGGTGTGGTTTGGTACGGTTTACAATCCGGCTTGACTCAAGCGGGATCATAACACCATATGGAGCGTCCCGGGGAAAAGCTGCAGCGGTTGCGCGGCAAACTGCACCTGACGTATCGCGACGTCGAGCGGTTGAGTCAGGAAATCGCTGCCCGCCGCGGCAGCGACGAGTATGCGATCGCCCTCAGCCGTCTGGCGGACATCGAGCACAAAGGGACCATCCCGACCATCTACCGGTTGTATTCGCTGAGCGTCATCTACCGGATGGATTTTTGCGAACTCATTGAATTGTATGGAGTTCCACTGCAATCGATGGCCGAGGACGTGATCGCGACACCCCTGCCTGGCACGCATCCTGTGAACCTGCAGCCGCATATCGCGGTAACCGTGCCGAGTCCTCCGGATGCCCAGGTGGACGTCACCCAGACCACGTTTCTGCACCACCTGGTCCGGCGCTGGGGAAGAGCTGGATTGAGTCTTCTGAACGGGTTGGATCTGCGCGAGCATCGCTACGGGCTGATTGGGACCAACGATTGGTCGATGTACCCGCTGCTGCATCCGGGGTCGTTGGTGCTGATCGATGAGAGCCGGCACCGCATCGCTTCGCAGGGTTGGACGAACGAAATCGACCGTCCGATCTATTTTCTGGAGACGCGCGACGGATACCGCTGCGGGTGGTGTTCGGCGGGGAAAGGCAAGTTGATCTACCAGGCGCATCCTGCGTCACGGCAGGCGCCGGAAATCTTCCAGGCGACGGACGTGGATGTCATCGGGCAGGTCACGGGCGTGGCCATGCGGTTGGCGGTGAAGGGGCCTTCCGATCGAAGCTGATCAGTTGTAAAACCACTTCTAAATCTGTTAGATAGAGCTGGCGCTCGACCTCGTGGGCGTGGCGCGGAAGCACCTCGCGGTAGGGCAGCTCGGCCAGCGGCGTCCCGGTGGAAGCCAGGTACTGGTCGAGGTCCGCCTTCTGCGCGGGGAGGTCGAGCCGGAGCCATTCCATGAAAACCAGGTGATGCTGGTGGCGCAGGGCGCGGTCGGCCGGGTCTCGTCCCATAGACTCGCTGACGGTCGGGTGGTAGTAGCGTCCGGTAGCGGGGTCGCAGAGTGAGTGCAGGTGGACGAGACGGCCGAAGACGGTGGGGCTCTCGGCGGCTAAGCGCTTTCCGACCTCAGCGGCCGGGCCGCGTGCCGGTTCCGGTGAGGATGGAAAAGCTGTCAGGGAGTGACCTCCGTACCAGGGGACCGTTTCGTTCTACGATTCTACCCTGAAAAGGTGATTTCACCGTCCTAAGGCGGATTCCCTAGCCAATCTGTACCGCGGTAGCGTTCTGGTTTTGGAAAAAATCTCGGATGTATCCCCTACATCGGTACGGTCCCGGCTACTGTCAGTACTAGGATTACCGATTGATAACACCGGAAAGGATGTAAAGAGATATGAAGACGCTGGTACTGATGGCCCTGCTCGCGATGTCCCTGTTTGCCACGAAGGCGAACAAGGCTGACAACCCCTGGCCCACCTGCAGCCCGTGCCCGTTCGTTCGCTAATTAGCGAATGGCAACAGTTTTGAGCGCACCGTTAGTGATACGATTGTCTTCGATTGACCATGTCCGGCGGTGCGCTTTCGTCGTCATTGCAATTCCTCCTGCTACTGGGCTCCACGCTTATTGCGCTGAAGCTGTACAGTACCGGGCTTCGTAGACAGTATCAAATCTTCTTCGCGTATTTTGTCTTCCGCGTACCAAATAGCCTCTGGCCCTTATTTCTCTCCGTCCACTCCAAGGTTTACTTCTACACGTTTGTTTTCTGTGAGCCGGTAGTCTTGATTTTTTACATTCTGCTGGTGCGGGAGTTGTACCGCCTCGTGCTGAAAGACTATAGCGGCCTGCAGACTGCCGGTCGCTATATCATGTATCTGAGCCTGGCCGGGGCTGTGGCGGTGTCGATCCTCACGCTGATTCCGAAATTCACACCTACGACTCCCCAGATTAGTCAGGGACTGGGGGTTCTCGCGGCGACAGAACGAGGGGTGGAAACAGCCCTAGCGGTTTTCATTCTCTTGCTCCTGGCCTTACTGAGCCGTTATCCGATTCAACTGCGGCGAAATGTGCGAGTCCAGGCCACGGTGTATTCGGTGTTTTTCCTGAGCAGCACGATGGCGGTCTTGGTGCGATCCGTGCTTGGGCTTGGGTCCATTGATGCGGTAAACGTCGCGTACTCAATCGTCAGCGTCATCAGCATCTTCGCCTGGCTGTTCATGCTGAGTCCGGCAGGGGAGACAGCGCCCCAGCGGCGGACCGGCGCGGGAGCCGAGCACGAGGAACGCCTCCTCATGCAACTTGAAGGATTGAACGCGGCGCTCCTCCGCGTCTCCCGCCAGAAAGTCGGGTAAACGCCTCAGCTTTCCGCACTCTAGTTAACTTCCGTAAATCCCCTATATTTTCCCTTTGGAAATTAATATACTTTCTCTGGTTAATTGGTACCTTTGTTACCCTCCCAAGGATTGCATTATTTTCACTTTCCCTTTATTCTTCATTTGACGGCGTACTCTGATGATTCTACTCACAGCTATCGCGACCGTGGTCCTGGCCCTGATCGCCGCCACGGTGATTCTGGTCCGCAAGATGGGCGGTAACGGCCATTCCCTGCCGGTCACGGCGGAATGGATCAGCGACCTGAGCACGGAGCAGTACCGGCCCATGCTGCGTCTCCTGGACACGACCGACATTCAGTTCCTCCGCTCCCAACCCGGCTACACCCGGCAAATGGAATCCCAGCTTCGCCGGCAGCGGGTGCAGGTCTTCCGCGGATACCTGCGCGCACTGACCGCCGATTTCCAGCGCGTTTCCACGGCGTTGAAGATCGTGATGACGCACTCCGAAAAGGACCGTGGCGACCTGGCCAGCGTCCTCATGCACCAGCAACTCCTCTTCATTTGCGGCACCCTGTCGCTGCAATGCCGCCTCATCCTCTACCGATGGGGCTTGGGTACGGTAGATGTGACCGGACTGGTTCGCATCTTCGACCGGATGCGCGCCGAACTCTGTACCCTGGTGCCCTCCGCGCTCCCGTCCGCCGCGTAGTCCCCCCACTACAG
The DNA here is from genome assembly GCA_037442245.1 of Candidatus Solibacter sp. Taxonomy (GTDB): domain Bacteria; phylum Acidobacteriota; class Terriglobia; order Bryobacterales; family Bryobacteraceae; genus Solibacter. Next base: position 10,164 of record JBBIQR010000004.1, read on the forward strand.
CTTCTTCAACAATTCCTTCGCTTCCTGCAAGCGCGGGAATTCTTTCTCCGCTGCCCGAAATTCCTTCGTGTGTACTCTGCGGCGCGTCCCGGCGTGATCCACCGGATAGCGCAGGTGCAGCATCTCGTGGAACATCACATACTCCAGCGCCAGTTCGGGCGCGTCCGGCCGATCGAAGATGCGGCTGATGATGATCGCGTTGTGCGAAGGATCGAAGTGCCCCAACATGCTGCGTGAGGCGCCGCGGCTCCAGCCGAGCTGAGGACGCCCCATCATGCCGTCGAAGAAGCGCTGGTTCAACCGCTCGAAGATCTCCTCGAGATGCCGGTGCGCGCCCGCCGGTCCGGAGATGAATTTGCGGCCGCGGATCTGCCGGATCAGGTGCGCCTGCCGCCGCACGTCGCGGCGGTTGAGGTAGAGCTTGTAGCGGTGCGTGTAGAGCCGGGGCACTTCCTTGCGGTAGAGTTTGCCGAGCAGGATCCAGGCGAGCGCCTCGATGACCGGAGCCGGCGCGCCCTCCAGCAGATCGCTCATGCGCACATGCAATTGTCCGCCTTCGAGCCGGATGAAGTTATCGGCGTTGGCGAAGCGGCAAAACTCGACCCGGATGGGAGGCGGGGCGGTTCGCGGCTTCAACTCGCCGAACACACGCCGGTAGATCTCCTCCGGAGTCTCGAAAAAAAGAGAGCTCTGCAAGTTGACCGGTTCGAGCATCCCCATCTCTATCTCAGGGTACCTGAGAATTACAGGGTAGCGCGCAATTTCGCAGCCGGATGGGTTACCCTGAACCTTTAGGACAAGACATTGCCAAAGGCCAAAATCACAGCACTCGGCTGCTATGCACCGCCGCGTGTGCTCACCAATCACGACCTCGAAAAGATGGTCGAGACCAGCGACCAGTGGATCATGGATCGCACCGGCATCCGCGAGCGGCACATCGCCGATCCAGAGATCGCCACCAGCGACATGGCGATTGCGGCGGCCCGGTGCGCCCTGGCGCAGCGCGGAATTGAAGCGACCGAACTGGACGCGATCCTGGTCTGCACGGTCACGCCGGACCACATGTTCCCGTCCACCGCGTGCCTGGTGCAGCACGCTCTTGGCGCGCGCGGCGCGTGGGGTTTCGACCTGATCGCCGCCTGCTCCGGGTTCCTCTTCGGGTTGACCACGGGCGCTCACCTGGTGATGGCCGGCACGCACAAGAAGGTCCTGGTGATCGGCAGCGACACCATGAGCCGGATCATCGACTACACCGACCGTGCGACCTGCGTGCTGTTCGGCGACGGCGCCGGCGCCATGCTGATCGAGCCCGCCGCGGATGGCGACGGCAGCCTCGGGTTCGTCGATTTCCTGGGAGAGGTGGACGGCGCGGGCGGGCAGTTCCTGAGGCAGCCCGCGGGCGGCAGCCGCCTGCCGGCATCGCACGCCACGGTGGACGCGCGGCAGCACTTCGTCCACCAGGATGGCGGCCAGGTCTTCAAGTACGCTTCGCGCAAGATGTTCGAGGTGTGCCGCGATATTCTGGCGCGTAACCAGTTGAGCGTCGCGGATGTCGGGATCATGATCCCGCACCAGGCCAACAAGCGCATCATCATGGCCGCGGCCGACCGGTTGGGCATCCCGGAGGAACGTGTGATGCTCAACATCGAACGCTACGGCAACACCACGGCGGGCACGCTGCCGCTGGCCACCCGCGACGCCATCGCCGAGGGGCGGCTTAAGAAGGGCGACCTGGTGCTGTACGCCGCGGTCGGCGCGGGTTACACGGTGGGCGCCAGCCTGTGGCGATGGGCCTTCTAAACGGCGCGGCGCATGTCCGCTAAAGAGCACACCGGACGGCACGCTTTCCTGGTGGCCTCCGGGATCCTGATCAGCCGGCTGGTGGGGCTGCTGCGGCAGCGCGTCTTCTACCACTACTTCGGGCTCACCGATGCGGCCGATGCCTTCAGCACGGCGCTACGCGTTCCCAACTTCCTGCAGAACCTCTTCGGCGAAGGTGTGCTCAGCGCGTCATTTATCCCGGTCTACGCACGTCTCCTCGCCGAGAAGAAGGACGAGGAGGCCGACCGTGTGGCCGGCGTGGTGGGCGCCATGCTGGCGCTGGTCTCGGCCTTGGTCGTCGCCGCCGGCGTGGCTGCCACCCCGTACCTGCTGTGGGCCATTGCGTGGGGCTACCATGGCGCCAAGCTCGAGATGGTGGCTTCCCTGGTCCGCATTCTCTTCCCTGGCACCGGCCTGCTGGTGTGCTCGGCCTGGTGCCTGGGCGTCCTCAACAGCCACCGCAAGTTCTTCCTCTCCTACACCGCGCCGGTCGTCTGGAACCTGGCCATGATCGCCACCATCCTGCTCTACCGGGGAGAGGATCTGAACTCGCTGGCGGTCAAACTAGCCTGGGGCACCGTCCTTGGCTGTCTGTTGCAGTTCGCTGTGCAGTTGCCGGTGGTGTTCCGCGTCGCGCCGCAACTTCGCTTCGGGCTGGATGCGACCTCGGCCCACGTGCGCCAGGTGATCCGCAACTTCGGCCCGGTCGCGCTCAGCCGCGGCGTGATTCAGGTCTCCGCCTACATCGATCAGTTGCTGGCTACCCTGCTGCCCACCGGCGCCATGGCGGCGATGACGAACGCGCAGTCCATCTACACGCTGCCGGTGAGCCTTTTTGGCATGTCTGTTTCGGCTGCGGAGTTGCCGGCGATGTCGGGCAACCTGGAGGGCAACCGCGCTCTCGCCGGGCGCTTGAACCGCGGGCTCCGCCAGATAGCGTTCTTCATCGTGCCCTCGGCCATGGCGTTCTTCGCCTTCGGCGACGTGATCACCGCGTTGCTCTACCAATCCGGCCGGTTCACCCATGCCGATTCGGTGTATGTGTGGGGTATCATCGCCGGGTCGGGCGTGGGACTGCTGGCCTCGACTTTGGGGCGGCTGTACCAGTCCACGTACTACGCGCTGCGCGATACGCGCACGCCATTGCGTTTCGCGGTGGTGCGGGTCATGCTCACCGGCACCCTCGGGTACGTCTGCGCGGTGTGGGTGCCGCGGTGGATCGGGATCGACGTGCGCTGGGGCGTGGCCGGGTTGACTTCGTCGGCGGGAGCTGCGGGCTGGGTCGAGTTCGCGCTGCTGCGGCGCGCCCTGAACCGGCGCATCGGCAGCACCGGACTGCCGGTGTCGTTCACTGCCAGGCTATGGGCGGCGGCGCTCTTCGGCGCGGCGGCGGGCTGGGGGATCAAAATGGCAATGGGCACGCGCCACCCGGTGGCGGCAGGCATCGCCGTGTTAGTGCCCTACGGTTTGCTCTACTTCGCGGCGGCGTACCTGCTGCGGGTGGAGGAGTGCGCGGCGGCGTTTCAGCGGGGGACGCGGGTGATGCGGCGGGCGGGCTAAGCCCGCCGCGCGGCATCGATTTCGGCGATCTCTTCCGGCGAGAGGCGGAAGTCCATGGCGCCGAGGACGCCTTCGGCCTGGTCCGCGGAGCGCATCCCGACGATGGCCGCGGTCACCGCTTCGTGCCGCAGAACCCAGGCGATGGCGGCTTCACCGGCGCTGCGTCCGTGGCGTGCGCCGATCTCCTTCATCCGCTCGGCGAGCGCCAGGTTGCGCGTCAGGTTCGGCTCCTGGAACGCGAGGGCGCGGCGGCGGAAATCGTCTTCGGGCAGGGCGGCGACGCGTTCTTTCGTCATCTTGCCGGTGAGCAGCCCGCTCTTCATCGGCGAGTAAACGATCACCCCGATCCCGTGTTTGAGACAGTAGGGCAGGATCTCGTTTTCGATCTCCGGCGAGACCGCCGAATACGGCGGCTGCAAAGAGGTGATGGGCGCGATCCGGCGCGCGCGTTCCAGTTGCGCCACGTTGAAGTTCGAAACGCCGATCCAGCGCACCATGCCTTCCTCCCGCAATTTCGCCAGCGTCTCCCAGCCCTCTTCGATGTCTTCGTCCGGCTCCGGCCAATGGATCTGGTAGAGGTCGATCGAATCCACCTTGAGGCGCCGCAGGGAAGCCTCGCACTCGCGGCGGACGGAATCGCGCTTGAGCGATTTGTGAATCTGCCGGTTCTCGTCCCACACGCGCTCGCACTTGGTGAAGACGTAGGGGCGTTCCGCGCGCCCGGCGAGAGCCTCGGCCACGATCTCCTCGGAATGGCCGAGCCCATAAACCGCTGCGGTGTCGATCCAGTTCACTCCGCGGTCGAGCGCGGCGTGGATGGCGGCAATCGATTGCGAATCGTCCTGAGGTCCCCATGCGAAGGCCCATCCTCCGCCCCCCATTGCCCATGCGCCGACGCCCGCCGGCGTCAATTCCATATCGCTGTTGCCCAGACGTTGTTTCTGCATCTCTTCTACAATAGCGAGGTTGGCTTCCGCTTCGAAAGAGCGCGCGGCGGTGATCGGCTCCGGGCCGAATGGCCTGTCCGCCGCGATCGTGCTGGCGCGCGCCGGCGTGCGGGTCACGGTGTTCGAAGCCGCGGCCACGATCGGCGGCGGCGCGCGCACGCTCGAGTTGACGCTGCCCGGCTTTCTCCACGACCACTGTTCCGCCGTGCATCCTATGGCGGTGAGTTCGCCGTGCTTCGAATCCTTCAATCTGGCGGCGCACGGGCTCGAATGGGTCCACGCGCCGGCGCCGCTGGCGCATCCGTTCGATGACGGCAGCGCCGTCCTGCTGGAGCGGTCTTTCGCCGATATGGCGCGGCATCTGGGCGAGGACGGTGCGGCGTGGCAGCGGCTGTTCGCGCCGGCGGTGCGCGGGTGGAACTCGATGCGGCACGATCTGCTGGCGCCGATCGGCATACCGCGCAACCCGTGGGCGCTCGCCCGGTTCGGGTTGGATGCGGTGCGTTCGGCGCGCGGGTTGGCCGAGGCGCGGTTCCGCGGAGCGAAGGCGCGGGCGCTATTTGGCGGGATCGCGGCGCACTCCACGCTGGCGTTGGAAGCGCCCATGAGCGCGGCGGTGGGATTGGTGCTGGGAGCGGCGGGGCACGCCGCCGGCTGGCCGTTTCCGCGCGGCGGCGCTCAGCGAATCGCGGACGCATTGGCGGCGTGTCTGCGCGCGCACGGCGGGGAGCTTGTCACCGGCGAAACCGTGCGCGCGCTGCCGGAGAGCGGTCTGGTGCTTGCGGATGTGACGCCCCGGCAGATGCTGGCGCTGGGCGGCGCGCGCTTTCCAGCGCGGTATCGCGAAGCGCTGGCGGCCTTTCGCTACGCGCCGGGCGCGTTCAAGATCGATTGGGCGCTGGACGCCCCGATTCCCTGGCGTGCGCCGGCGTGCTCCCTCGCCGGCACCGTTCATTTGGGCGGAACGCTCGAAGAGATCGCCGAGTGGGAACGGGGACATACCGGCCGGCCATTCGTGCTGCTGACGCAACTCAGCCTGTTCGATGCCGCCCGCGCGCCGGCGGGCAAACACACGGCGTGGGCCTACTGCCATGTGCCGAACGGAAGCGCGGCGGAGATGACGGACGCCATCGAAGATCAGGTGGAGCGCTTCGCGCCGGGGTTTCGCGATCGCATCATGGCGCGCAGCGTGCGGAATCCCGCGGCGCTGGAACGCGAAAATCCCAACCTGGTGGGCGGCGATTTCAGCGGCGGCGCGGTTGGGTGGCGGCAGTTCTTCCTGCGTCCGACGTGGCGCCTGTACCGGACGCCGCTCGATGGCGTGTACTTCTGCGGGGCATCGACGCCGCCCGGCGGCGGCGTGCACGGGATGTGCGGTTACCACGCGGCGCGCGCGGCGCTGCGGCGCAGGTAGCGCCAGCCTACGACGCCGTGCGAATGCAGGCCGGAGGCCTGCGCTACCTGGCGATTGTGACTTCGTTCGTGCCGGGGATGGAAAACTCTACCGTCCGCTTCTCCCTGGGCTTCAGTGTCACCCGCTGAAATCCCGCAAGCGAGCCCGCCACGTAGGCTTGCACCACTTCGTCGCCGGCGATCGAGCCGGTGTTGGTTACCTCGACCGTGGCCTTACCGGGCTGCCGCTGCACGCTGCCGTAGGCGAAGGTGGTGTAGCTCAGGCCGTAGCCGAACCGGAAGAGCGGCTCACCATGGAAGAAGCGATACGTACGCCCGTTCATCGAGTAATCGGTGAACGGCGGGAGTTGGTCCGCCGACTTATAGAAGGTCACCGGGAGGCGTCCGCCGGGGTTATAGTCGCCGAAGAGGACGTCGGCGATGGCGTCGCCGGCGGCTTGTCCGGGGTACCAGGCTTCCACGATGGCGGGGACGTGATCGCGCGCCCAGTTGACGGCGAGAGCGCTGCCGTTCATCAGGACGAGCACGGTGGGCTTGCCGAGCGCGGCCACTTTCTCCATGAGGTCCTCCTGCGCCCGCGGGAGATCGAGCGAGATGCGGTCGCCGCCCGAGAAACCTTCCACCGGGACACGCATCTCTTCGCCTTCGAGCCGCGGGGAGAGACCGAGCACCAGGATGACGGCGTCGCTCTGGCGCGCGGCGGCGAGCGCGGCGGGCGTGTCGTCGATGGGAGGCAGCGACCACTCGAGCCGGATCTTCGCGTTGCCGACGAAGTGGTGGTAGTCGAGCCGGACCGCGTACAGCCTGCCGGCTTCGAGCGGCACCGCCGCGTAGTTGTGGGTGGCTTCGTGGATATTGTTCTGGGTGGCGATGCGCTTTCCGTCGAGGTACAGCTCAAACGCGCTCATGCCCCACACCCCGAGTTGATACGTGCCGCTCACTTTGGGAGCGAGGTAGCCGCTCCAGCGCACGCCGTAATCGAGCGGCTTGAGGCCGGGTCCGGGAACCTGGTCCCACCAGTTGAAATCCACCTGCGCGTCGGTGCGGGTGAACGCGGGCTTGGGATTCGCCGGGATGTCGCCCACGAACTGGCCGGAACCGGGGTAGGTGAGCTCGCGCGGACGATGCAGTTTGCCGTCGAAGTTCGGGGTGGCGTAATACTCGGCGGAGAGCCCCGGGCGGCGTTCCGCGGTCTGGGTCGTGAACAGCGCGGACGCCGGGATGGCCTCGAACACCGGCATGTTGGCCGCGAGCGCGCTGCCGCGTGCGTAGAGCACCCGGGCGTGCGCGCCGAGCTTGCGGCGGATTCCGTCGAGGGGCGTCACCGGCGCGGTGGGCGTGCCATTGTAGTTGCCGAGCAAGGTCTCGGCGTCGTCCGCGTTCGGGCCGATGACCGCGACGGTCTTCAGCGTCTTGGGCAGCGGCAGGGCGCGGTTGTCATTCTTCAGCAGGACGATGGATTTGCGCGCGGTCTCCAGGGCGAGCGCGCGGTGCGCGGGACTGTCGTTCACGGAATACGGAATCTGCGCGTACTTCACCATCGAATCCGGGTCGAAGAGGCCGAGTTGGAAGCGTGCGCGGAAGAGCCGCCGCAGCGCGTTGTCGAGGTCCGCTTCGCTCAACAGGCCGGCGCGCACGGCGGGGACGAGGTTGGTGTACTCGACGCCGCAGTTCAGGTCGGTGCCTGCCTTGACCGCGGCCGCGACGCCGGCCTGGGCGTTGGGCGACGTCTTGTGATTGAGGTAGATGTCGCCGATGGCGCCGCAGTCGCTCACCACGTAGCCGCCGAAGCCCCACTCCTTGCGCAGAATGCCGTCGAGCAGCAGCGGGCTGGCGCACGCGGGCACGCCATCGACGCGGTTGTAGGAGCACATCACACTGGCGGCGTGGCCCTCCTTCACTGCGGCGGCGAATTGCGGGAGGTACGTCTCGCGCAGGTCGGTGTCGCTGACCACGGCGTCGAAGGTGTGGCGCAGGGATTCGGGGCCGCTGTGTACGGCGTAGTGCTTGGCGGTGGCGACGGCCTTCAGGTACTTGGGATCGTCGCCCTGGATTCCGCGGATGAACGCCACCGCGAGCGTGCCGGTGAGAACCGGATCTTCGCCGTAGGTCTCCATGCCGCGGCCCCAGCGCGGATCGCGGAAGAGGTTGATGTTGGGGGTCCAGAAGGTGAGTCCCTGGTAGATGTTGCGCTGCCCGCGGCGGACGGCCTCGTGATACTTGGCGCGGGCTTCGTCGGAAATCGCGGTGGCGACCAGGTGGATGAGGGGTGCGTCCCAGGTGGCGGCGAGCCCGATGGCCTGCGGGAAGACGGTGGCGCGTCCGGCGCGCGCGACGCCGTGCAGGCACTCGTTCCACCAGTTGTACGCGGGTACGCCGAGGCGGTCGATGGCGGGCGCGTCATTCATCATCTGCGCCGCCTTCTCTTCGAGGGTCATGCGGGAGATGAGGTCCTCGGCGCGGCGATCGAGCGGCGCGGCGGGGTCCTGGTAGAGCGGCCTCTGCTGCGAGGAGAGACACGCCGCGGCCAGAACCGCGGCGGCAAGACGGATGCTCCTGGTGATGTGCATCAGATGAACTCGTTGATGAGATTTTCGAGGAATTCCTGGCGGCCGCTCGAGTTGGGCGCCGCGTCGCCCTTGGCGAGGATGTAGGCTTCGATCTCCTTGAGCGATGCTTTCCCGGATTCGATGCGGGCGCCGATGCCGGAGTCCCAGGATGCGTAGCGCTGCGTGACGAACTCGGCGAGGCGTCCGTCCTTGCGGATGGCGGCGGCGATCTTCAGTCCGCGGGCGAAGCAGTCCATACCGCCGATGTGGGCATAGAAGAGATCCACCGGCTGAAAGCTTTCGCGCCGGACCTTGGCATCGAAGTTGACGCCGCCGGTCTTGAGACCGCCGTATTTCAGGATGGTCAGCATCACGTAGGCGCCGAGATAGAAGCTGGTCGGGAACTGGTCGGTATCCCAGCCCAGCAATTCGTCGCCGGTGTTGGCGTCGATGGAGCCGAGCGCGCCCGCCGAGGCGGCGACTTCGAGCTCGTGGTGCATGGTGTGGCCGGCGAGCGTGGCGTGGTTGGTCTCGACGTTCAGTTTGAAGTGCGGCAGCAGGTCGTACTCGCGCAGGAAGTTGAGGCAGGCCGCGGCGTCGGAATCGTACTGGTGCTTGGTGGGCTCCTTCGGCTTGGGCTCGATGTAGAACTGGCCGCGGAATCCGATCTTCTTCTTGTGAGCGACGGCGAGGTGGAGGAATTTTGCCAGGTGCTCCTGCTCGCGTTTCATGTCGGTGTTGAGCAGGGTCATGTAGCCTTCGCGGCCGCCCCAGAAGGTGTAGCCCTCGCCGCCGAGTTCGTGGGTGACTTCGAGCGCCTTCTTGACCTGCGCGGCGGCGTAGGCGAAGGCGTCGGCGTTGCAGCTTGTGGCGGCGCCGTGCATAAAGCGCGGGTGGGAAAACAGGTTGGCCGTGCCCCAGAGCAGCTTGATGCCGGTGCGTTGCTGTTCCTCCCGGAGGACCTTGGCCACGGCGTCGAGGTTGCGGTTGGTTTCGGCCAGCGAGCGGCCTTCGGGGGCCACGTCGCGGTCGTGCCAGGCGTAGTAGGGAGCGCCCAGCTTGTGCATGAATTCGAAGGCGGCGCGCACGCGATTCTGTGCGTTGGAGACGCTGCCGGAGCCGTCGTCCCACGGCCGCTGCATGGTGGCGGAGCCGAAAGGGTCGCTGCCGGTGCCGCGGAAGGTGTGCCAGTAGACCACGGAGAAGCGCAGGTGGTCGCGCATGGTCTTGCCTTCGACGAGTTCGCCGGCATTGTAATGTTTGAACGCGAGCGGGTTTTTCGAGTCCGGCCCTTCATAAGGGATGGAGCCGATCTTGGGAAAAGCGGCGCGGCTGTCGCGGCGTGGCGATTTCGTCTTGTTCGTCATAGTGGGGAAATTCCAGAGTGAACGCGGTTGAATTCGTGAAGAGCCGTCTGCATGGCGAGGATATTCTCGCGCGGCATCCCGGGACTGACGCCGCCGCCGACCGAGAGGATGATGCCCTCGCCGCCGGAGGCTTCGAGCACCCGCAGGGTTTCCGCGCGGACCTCTTCGGGCGTGCCGCGGACGCCGATTTCGAGCGGGTTCACGTTGCCCATGAGGCACATGCGTCCGCCGACGCGGCGCTTCACGTCGGCGATGTCCCGCTGCTTGCCCCAGTTGAGGACGTGGAAGCCGCAATCGGGCAGATGGTCGAGGCAGGCGTTGATTTCGGCGTCGTTGTGGTAGATCTTGATCCAGTCCTTGGGAAAGGCTTCGCAGACGCGCGTCAGGTACGGGTGCGCGAATTCGCGATAGTAGCGGCGGTTCACAAAGCCTACGATGTCGTCGAGGATGAAGATACCTTCCACGGTATCGCCCATGGCGCGATGCTGCGCCTTGAGCCAGTCGATGACGAGGCGCGTGGAGAGATCGAGGAGTTTGTGGGCGCCTTCGGGATTCTCGGCCAGGTCCATCATGAAGGTTGTGGTGCCGCGCACGAAGGCGGCGGTGCACATGGGCCCTCGCGCGGTGACGATGGGAAGAATGTGTCCGGTATCGAGGATGCGCTGGCGCTGCTCCGCGATGCGATGCAGGGTGAGCGCGGCGAAGGCGTCGGCCTCGATTTCGTAACTCGCGATCTGGTCCACGTCCTCGAGGCGTTGCAGCGTGTGGGAGACGCTGGGAGTCGCATCCTTCCAGAACTTGATTTTGGCGCCCAGTACACTCGGCTCGGCGGCCATGCCGTACTCCATCCAAAAGCCGGGGGCGAAGATGATATCCGGATACTCGTTGACGATCTTCAGATTGGACTGAAACCAGAGTTCGGGATCGAGATAGTAGTCGAGGTGGCTGATGCCGAGGTAGCCGGGAATCCAGGGACTGTCCACGATGAGGGCCATCGGGACCGGCTGCGGATTGGTGAGCCGCGCGGCTCGCTGGAAAGTGTCCCACTGCTCAGGAAGCATACAGGGCCTCGTGTCTTGAATTTGTTTCATGGTACAACAAAGGTCGCCGGATTCACGGAACAATTACCGCGGCGCCGTCGATGGCGTCGTTCTTCACGGCCTGCAATGCTTCGTTGGCGGCGTCCAGCGGGAACACGGTGACCCGCGGACGCAGCCCGATTCCGGCCGCGAGAGCGAGGAAATCGCGGGCGTCGGCGCGGGTCATGTTGGCCACGCTGCGCAGTTGGCGCTCGCCCCAGAGCAGGCGGTCGTAATCGAATTCGGGGATGCGGTCGAGGTGGATGGCGTTGATAGCGGCGACTCCGCCTTTGCGCAAACAGGAGAGCGCGGCGACGACTACATCGCCGGAGGGCGCGAAGGTGACGGCGCGATCGAGTTCCACCGGCGGGCGATCGCGCTCGCCGCCTACCCACTCGGCGCCGAGCGAGGCGGCGAGTTTGCGGTGCGATTCCCCGCGGGTGGAAACGTAGACCTTGCACTTCCACGCGTGGAGCACGGCGATCGCCAGGTGCGCGGATGCGCCGAAGCCGAAGAGTCCCACGGCTTCGCCGGGCTGCACGCCGGCGACGCGCAGGCTGCGGAAGCCGATGATGCCGGCGCAGAGCAGGGGTGCGGCGTGCAGGTCGTCGAGGGCTTCCGGGAGGCGGAAGACGAAGCCGGCGCGGGCGACGGCGTACTCGGCGTAACCGCCGTCCACCGTGTAGCCGGTGAAGGTGGGGGAGTCGCAGAGGTTCTCTTCGCCGCGGCGGCAGTAGGGGCAGGCGCCGTCGGTGCCGCCGATCCAGGAGACGCCGGCGCGCGTGCCGGGAGGAAGATCGGGCGTGCCCGCACCGGCGATTTCGCCCACGATCTGGTGTCCGGGGATCACGGGGCTGCGGCGCGCCGCGAGTTCGCCTTCGACGATGTGCAGATCGGTGCGGCAGACGCCGCAGGCGCGCACGCGAAGGAGCACGTGTTCGGGCGGCGGCGTGGGATCGGGCGCGGAGGTTATGAACAGGGGGCGTTGGGCGACCGGGGCGGGGAAGCGGAGGATAGCGGCTTTCATGGGCTCTCCAACCTTCAGCTTAGCGGCCGGGGCGATTCGGAGGGTCTACCTGTTACCCTAATCTCTTGCGACTCCGAATTTCTGCCGCCGCCTGTGCGGCGCTGCTCCTCGCTTCCTGCGGGTATATCGGCGATCCTCTGCCGCCGCTGGCCAACGTGCCGGCGAAGGTCACGGACCTCGCCGCCAACCAACGCGGCGGCGTCGTGATCGCGCATTTCACCGTGCCGCAGCTTACCACCGAAAACAAGCCGATTCCGCTGCCCCTGACGCTCGATCTGCGCGCCGGCGCGAATCCCGCCGACCACTTCGATCAGAACCAATGGGCTGCACAGGCGCGCCACATCCCGGCGCCGGAAATCACCGGGGCGCTGGCCACATACCACATTCCGTGCGCGGAGTGGACCGGAAAAGAGGTCCTGTTGGCGGCGCGGATTACGGCGGGCAACGGCAAGCAGGGCGAATGGTCGAACATCGTGATCGTACCGGTAGTCGCGGCGCCGCCGGCGCCGGAAGCAGTTACCGCGACGGCCACCGCGGAGGGCGTCCGGGTGGCGTGGCATGCGCCGGAGGGGCGGTTCCGCGTGTTGCGGCGGGCGGAGGACGGCGAATACGCAACGGCGGGGACGGCGGATAAGACCGAGTGGATCGACCGTAGCGCCGAATTCGACAAGCCCTACCGGTACCGGGTGGAAGCCATCGTGCCGCTGGAAAGTAACAAAGAAGCGGAGAGCGATCTTTCGAGCGAGGTTGCGATCACCCCGCGGGACACGTTCCCACCCACCGTGCCGTCCGGAGTGCGGGCGGATGCGGCGCCCGCCTCGATCGAACTCGCCTGGACGCGCAGTCCGGAAGCGGACCTTGCCGGCTATCGCATCTACCGCGCCGCGGGCAACGGCGATTTCGCAAAGCTGGCGGAGGTCGCGCAGGCCCCCGCCTACTCCGACCACGCCGTGCAGCACGGAACCCGCTACCGGTACGCAGTGACGGCGTTCGACCAGAAGGGAAATGAGAGCGGGAGGTCCGCGGTGGTCGAGGTTGCCTTCTGACTCCTGACTTCTGACTTCTGTCTTCTGCCTTCTCCCTTCTCCCTTCTCCCCATCCACTTCTCCCCAGTGGTGCGTCTCCTACTACGGAAACCGGCCCTTCGCTTGCAATTGCCCGACTCTTTGGTGTACACTGTGATTTCGATGGTTCGCTGCTATTCCAGCTCGTTTACGTACCGGTCCTGGCGCTTTAGCCGGGCCGGGTAGACGCGGGGTTGGCAGCGGTATCGCGTATTCGATTTTCAACCAGCCCCACTCGAATCGAGTGGGTTTTTTGTTTTTAAGGAGACTTTTTCATGATCATTTCCATGCGTCGCCATGCCACGCGGTCGGAGATTGACCACGTTTGTGAGCGCATCCGGGAGTTCGGTTACAAGGTTCACTCGATCGAGGGCGAGGAGCGGGTGGTCATCGGCGTCGTCGGAATGGGCGACGTGACCGCCTGCCTCGAATCGCTCGAAGCCAGCCCCGGAGTGGAGAGCGCGGTGCGCATCTCGGCGCCGTACAAGTTCGTGAGCCGCGAGTTCCGGCCGCAGCGTTCGGCGATCAAGCTGAACGGGCTGGAGATCGGCGGCGGGGAGTTCGTGGTAATGGCCGGTCCCTGCTCGGTGGAAAGCGAGAAGCAGATCATGGATACGGCGGAAGGCGTGGCCGCGGCGGGCGCCAAGGTGCTGCGCGGCGGGGCGTTCAAGCCGCGGACATCCCCGTACGATTTCCAGGGCATGGAGGAAGAGGGGCTGAAACTGCTGCGCAAGGCCAAGGAAGTGACGGGTCTGGCGATCGTGACCGAAGTCATGAGCGACCGCGATGTGGACCTGATCGCCGAGTACGCCGATTGCATGCAGGTCGGGGCGCGCAACATGCAGAATTTCGCGCTGCTCAAGTCGCTGGGGAGTTGCGGGCGTCCGGTGCTGCTCAAGCGCGGCATGAGCTCCACGATCAAGGAACTGCTGATGAGCGCCGAGTACATCGTGGCGCATGGCAACCCGAATGTGCTCCTGTGCGAACGCGGCATCCGCACCTTTGAGACGGCAACACGAAACACGTGCGATATCGCGGCGGTGCCGGTGCTCAACGAACTCACGCATCTGCCCGTGATTCTCGATCCGAGCCACGCCACCGGCAAGCGCAGCCTGGTTCCGGCGCTGGCCCGTGCCGGGGTGGCGGCCGGCGCCGACGGGCTCATCGTGGAAGTGCACCCGTGTCCGGAAAAGGCGATCAGCGACGGCGCGCAGTCGCTCACGCTGGACGATTTCCGGCGCATGATGCGCGATCTGGAGCCCTACATCCGCCTCTGGAACCAGGCGCGGGCCGCCGAGCGCGACGCCGAGACAGCGGCTGTGTGATACTCGGAACGTGACTCCAAAGCTACGCGCCTGGCTGTTAGTTCTGAGCCTGATCGTGTTATGCGGCCTGACCGTGTTGGGAGTCGTGTGGTACCGCGCCCGGACTCTATCTCCGGCGGCGATGCTACACCGGCTTCCTTCGTCGGACGCGTTAGTGGTCTATGTCGATTTTGCCGCGCTGCGCAACGCCGGAATCCTCCAGATGCTGGACGGCTCGAGGGTTGGTGAGGATCCCGAATACCGCGCCTTTGTAGGGAGCACGCAGTTCGATTACAAACAGGATCTCGACGCCGCGATGGTGGCGTTCGCGCCCTCCGGCAGGTATATGCTGCTCCGCGGACGGTTCGATTGGAAGAGCCTGTCGAACTACGCGCGGGCACAGGGTGGGAGTTGTAACAACTCGTTTTGCCGGATGCCGGGCAGCACGCCGGAGAGGCATATCTCGTTTTTCCCGGTGCAAACGTCCACGATGGCGCTGGCGGTCAGCACCGACGAATCGGCGGCCCTGCGCATGAGCAGCGTGGACGCGCGCCCGGACCGCACGCTTCCGGCCGCGCCGCTATGGCTGTCGATTCCGCCATCGATTGTCCACTCGGGCCAAACCCTGCCGGAAGGAACCCAGATGTTCGCCCGCAGCCTGGAACGGGCGCAAACGGTCACGATGTCGTTCGCGCCGGAAGGCTCCGATTACGCGGCGCGGCTGGATGTGCGGTGCTCGACAACCGCCGACGCAGCCGCGCTCGCCGATCAACTGAGCAAAACCACCGGCCTGTTGCGCGACCTGATCGCGCACGAGAACAAGCAGCCGAATCCCGGCGACCTGAGCGGGTTTCTCACTTCGGGATCCTTCCGCAGCGCGGGCGCGGAGGTCCAGGGCTATTGGCCGTTGAGCCGGGCGCTGCTGACGAATCTGCTAAGCCAGTAGGGCGTCTAGACTACCGGGGTTGCGAGAGATGCCTCGATCACCGCATGAGCCACTTCGCGCGCCACACGGTCGGGCGGCAGCGATCCGTCGACGCGGTGCAGGCGCCCGGAGTTGTACCAGCGCAACACCGGACCGGTCTGCTGATGATAGGCTCGGATGCGGTCGCGGATCACCTTTTCCTTGTCATCCTCGCGAGTCATCAGCGGGGCGCCGTCGTCATCGCATACACCGGCAATTTTGGGCGGTTGGGAAAGCAGGTTGTAGATGCGCTTACATTGGGTGCACTGGCGGCGTGAGGTAAGCCGTATCACGAGCAGTTCGTCGGGGACATCGAGATGAATCACCGCCGGCTCGGGCAATCCCTTCTCGCGGACCACCCTGGCGAATGCCGCGGCTTGCGGAACCGTCCGGGGGTACCCGTCCAGCAGGAAGCCGTCGCGGCAGTCGGGGCGGGAAATGCGCCGTACCACCATCTGATCGACAATATCGTCACCCACCAACGCGCCCTTGCTGATCAACTCGCAGGCGATTTTGCCGAGATCGGTACCGGCTTTGCACTCCGCCCGGAACATCTCTCCGGTGGAAATGGCGGGGATCGAGAACCGCTCCGCAAGGAAAGCAGCTTGCGTGCCTTTGCCGCACCCGGGCGGCCCGAACAGCAGTAGAATCACACAACCTCCAGGCTGTCGAGCCGCGATTAATAAAGGATATACAGGCTATAAAATCTTATTTAGGTGCGGGCCCGTGCCTCAATTAGAAGCCTATCCGCCTGCGCGCGCCCCGTCAATCGCGACAAACGGGGTCCGGTTTGCGTGTCAGACGATGCGCCCGTCGCGGCGCAGCACGAGTTGGCGGTCGCGCCAGCGGACGGTGCTGCCGAAAGCGCCGCAGAGCCACACGGCGAATCCGAACAGATCGCGCAGCGGGATCCACCACCAGCGGCGCAGCACGTGCCGGTCGCGCAGGATGCCGGCGCCGGTCCATACGCCGGCGATGAGGCGCACGGCCATAGTGCCCAGCGCGATACCCCAATGGCCCGCCGCCATGGCAACCAGGGACCAGAGCGTCGCGTGGGTCACGATGTACCCGTAATACCCGGCGGGGCGCGAAACCCGTATCGTTCGCGACCAGCGCAACTGGTGGCTCCAGGTGGCGGCCCAATTCTGCGCGCCGAGATTGGTTTCGACGATCTCGGGAGCGAACTCGACGCGCAAGCCGAGGCGGGCGATGTGCAGGCCGAGTTGATAATCGTCGGCGATGAAGTTCGCGATGGCGTCGAAGCCGCCGATGCGGGCGAGGTCGGCGGCGCGGAACACCATGGTGGAGCCGAGCGCGAATTCGGCCACGCCGAGGAGCCGCGCAACCAGGACGCTGGGCGCGAATTCGGTGGCGATACCGAGCGCCTCCATCGCCGACGCGAACGACGACGACGCGGCGCGATACAGGCAGGTCACCATGCCGATACCCGGATCGGCCAGGGGCGCGGTCACCGTGCGCAAGTAGCCGGGCCCCACCACGATGTCGCTGTCGTTGACCAGGAGGACGGGATAGCGCGCGCGGCGGGCCAGTTCCGCCATCGTCCCGACCTTGGCGTTGGGCGCGGGCGATTCCACGGTGACGGCTTCGATGCGCAGGTGGGGAAACTCGCGGCGCAGGCGGTCCACGTCTTCCCGCGCCGGATCGCCGGCGGTATTGAACCCGAACAGGATTTCGAATTCGGGGTAGTCCTGCGCGGCGTGCGAGACAATGGCCTCCCAAAAGCGCGGGTCGCGGCCGTGAACGGGTTTGAGGATGGAGACCGGCGGCGGGGTGCCGGGAGACGAAATCCGGGTGCGCTTCCAGCGGGCGCAGGAAGTGATGGCGAGCAGGTAGTACGCCGCGGCCGCGGCAGCGGGAATCGCCGGCCAGATCACAGCGATACCAGCGCCACCCCGAAAATGACCAGCGCGGCTCCGGCCCAGCGCCGCGCGTTTACCCGTTCCTTGAGGATGTACCGGGCCAGGAGCGTCTCCATCGCGTAGGTGACCGCGCTGACCGGCACGGCGAAACTCAGATCGCTGACGGAGAGCAGTTTCAGGAAGGCGAAGAAGGAGACCGCCATCGCCAGTACGCCGCCGATGACGAAGCGGTTGCGCACCAGCGCGCCCGCGGCGCGTCCCAGCGCGTTGGGGCGGAAATCGTGGATCTCGCCGTGCTTGCGCATACCGGCCGCCTGCAGAACCTCGCCGATGGTGGTTGCCGCGACGATCACCGCCACCAGAATCCACTTCATCGCGGCGGCCCCTTACGCGCTACCGTGGAAACGGCCGTGCCGGCGCCCACCAGCGAGACTCCGGCGACGATCAGCAGGATCCCCGCCCAGCGCCTGGCGGAGATGGTCTCGTTCAGCAGAATCTTTCCGATCAGCGCCACAACCACGTATCCGATGCTGGTCACGGGCAGGACATAGCTCAAGTCGGCCCAACTCAGTAGAGCCATGCGCGACATCTGCCAGACGACGAGCAGGGCGACTCCCACCGCGACCCAGGGCTGGAAGAGAACGGCGATGTACTGCAACGGAGTGCTCAGGTGGGCGGAATCGGGGACCCCGCGCTTCATAAAGAAGTCGCCGAACGCGTTGCTCAGCACCACGATCACGGTGAAGAGCCAGGTCTTGACTCGCAGGCGCGCGGCGTCGGAGTGCATGGCGGCGGGCTAGTCGCCCGATTGCGCCGCAACCGGCGAGGCCTTGGCGGCGGAACGCTGGTCGGCCACGAACTTCTTGCGCTTGGCCCGTAGCGCCATGTATTCGCGGGCTTCCTTGGCGAGACGCCGGCGTTCCTCGCCGTCGAACACGGCTTTCTTGACGATGCGCCAAACCACGCGCGGGCGGAAGAAGTACTCGCCGTAGAAGCGCTCGACCCAGTCGACCAGTTCCGCGCGGTCCAGCCCTGGGTAGATGATATTGGGCAACTGGTGACCGGTCTCGTCGGTCATGGAATCGATCGTGATCAGATCGTTCTTCTTGACGTACTCGTAGAACTCGGTGCCGGGATAGGGATGCGCGATCGAGACCTGAATCGTCTCCGTGTCCAGCCGCTTGGCGAAGTCGATCGTGCGCCGGATGCTATCGCGGCTTTCGCCGGGCAGCCCGATGATGTAATCGCCGTGGACCAGCAGGCCCAGCTTCCGGCAGTTGTCCGTGAAGCGCATCGCCATGTCGACGGTGGCGCCCTTCTTGATGTTCTTGAGGATCTGGGGGTCGCCCGACTCGTAGCCCACGATGAGCAGGCGGCAGCCGGCTTCCTTCATCGCCTTGAGGGTGTCGTAGTCGGTGGTGACGCGCGACGTGCAACTCCACGTGAAGTTGAGCGGCTTGAGCTTTTTGCAGAGCTCGATGGTGCGCTCCTTGCGGTAGTTGAAGGTGTCGTCGTCGAAAAAGATTTCCTTGACCTGCGGGAACTGCTCGAGCGCGTAGCGGACTTCGTTGGCGACGTCGTCGGAGGAGCGCAGGCGCCAGCGATGGCCGGAGTGCGTCTGCGGCCACAGGCAGAAGGTACACAGCGCCGGGCAACCGCGCGAGGTATAGAACGAGATGAACGGGTTGAGCAGGAAGGGGACGTTGTAGCGCGTGATGTCCAGGTCGCGCTTATATACCTTGGTGACCCAGGGCAGCTCATCGAGGTTCTCGATGGCCGGGCCCTCGGGGTTGTGCACGATGCCGCCGTTCTTGCGGAAGCTCACGCCGGGGAGTTCGTCGAGCGGCTTGCCCTGGGCGTACCCCGCGATCTGGTGATCGAACTCGCGCCGCACGAGGAAGTCGATGGCGGGCGTATTGCGCAAAGTCTTTTCGGGCTCGACCGTCACAGGCGGCCCGACAAAGGCGACCTTCAGCTTCGGGTTCGAGTCCTTCATCATCTCCGCCATCTTCACGTCCACGTGAAAACCGGGCGTAGATGTGTACAGTACGAGCAGTTCGAAGTCCCTCGCCATCTCCACCGTCTGCTCGATCGAGATCTTGTGCGGCGGCGCGTCGACGACCTTGCTGTCCGGCAGCATTCCGGCCGGGTAGCAGAGCCACACGGGATACCAATAGGACTCGATTTCGCGGGAAGCGGGCCAGCGCGAGCTGGCTCCCCCATCGAAACCTTCAAACGAGGGCGGATTGAGAAATAGCGTTCTCATGCAAATCTCCGTAAGGGCCGGGGCACGGCTACTGGGCGCCCGCTTCGGCGCCGGCGCGCCGCACAGGGTCGATTTCGAACTTGGTGAAATCGATCGACAGTTCCGCCTTCCCCACCAGACGCGTGTCCACCACGCTCAATACATGCTTCGGGACCGAGACGCCGTCGCGAATCTCGTACTGGCGGATGAAGGCAACCTTCTTGATGAGGAACGACGGGTTCTTCACCAGGTAGCCGGACTCCTGCACTTTCAAGTAGGTCTGCGCGTCGATCCAAAGCTCTCCACGAAACAGATTCTCGCGCTTCTGTTTTGGATTCACCTGGAAGACATAAACCATCCGGCCTTCGGACCGGTTCATCCCCTTCAGCTTGAAGCGGTAGTTGTCCGGAGTGACCGCGGTGTCGCTGCGGTGGTCTTTGATGGCGTCGGCTTCGGCGTTGAGGTATCGCTGGATAACCTCTTTATTCACCGTCCGGTCGCCTTCAAAGTGGAGCATGTCGTACTTGATCAGGCCCAGCGGAGAGATGCGCCGGAGGGCATGCAGCTTGCCATGCTTTTTGAGCTTGGGGAGGTAGCCGTCGATATCCACTTCCATGGAGGCGCCGGCAAGCGAGCCTTCCTGGGCGCGTGTGGCGGCGCAGTACTGATTGACGATGGTATCCGGTGCCGGAGCCGAATCCTCGGCGGCCAGCCACGGCAACACTCCCAGAAAGCAGAGAAGGACGCGAACCTTCAAACACAACCCCGAAGTTGGAATTGGACCAGAGACTTCAGTGTAACACTACCCGGCGCCGCCGCGCCCGCCCGAACTCCAGCAGCGAGAGGCTAACCTTAACTGCCGGCTCGTTTTCAGGGGAATTCGCCGGACCCGGCATGACATCAGAACTGTAGTGACAAAAAGCAGTAGTGACACGGCGGAACAGATCCCCCACACTGGATTTCACCGTGCGAATCACCATCTCGGAGCTGCGTCCATGATGTTTGCCGGCTTGGGCATCTTCGTCCTGATCTTCGTTTTGCTTACCCCTGGTCCGCGGGCCACCATGGCGGCTTCCCTGCAGGCTGTTGCCGGGTGGCTGGTATCCTGGGCTCCGTTTTCCTTCATCCTCCTTGCGATCCTGTTGGTGATGCCGGTTGCCTCCATATACCTGATGAAGACCTGGCCGGTTCGCGAGGAGCCGGAAAACCCCATGGCCAAGTACCGCCGCGAAGTGATCGACGACGGCGAATGAAGTCCCTAATTGGTTAACCAGTGGCCAAAGCGGTCCAGCGCGCAACCGACGCGCAGCGCGGCGTCCGCGCGGGCGATGCGGTCGATCTCCCAGGCCGGTTGGACCGCCGGGAGCGCGGCGGCGATTTCCACCTGGGCGCCGCTCTCACTCATCCAAAGCCCTTCCACGTGGCGGAGTTCCGTGGCATCCTCCTGTCCCCGCCGCATCACCCTCATTCGGTCCTCCGACGCGCTTAACAGCAGCGCTTCTTCCGCCCGGCTGCGTCCAAAGATCAATAGAACGTGCACGGCTGTTACCTTCCTTCCTACTTGGTAGTCTGCCCCAGGTCAACATGGAAATAATAACCCCGCTTTGGATATGGACCTTAAGGTCTAGACGGGTCAGGCGCTTGCTATGCTAACCATGGACGGGCGGGGATTACCCATCGTGCCCGCCGGGGGTATATCAAAATGTCGGTTCTGGGACTCGTGGAATATGCCGATGCGCCGCCGGACGTGCGCGCCGTGTATGACGAAATCATGAGTGCACGCCAAACTGACTGGATCAACAATTTCTGGAAGGCGTTGGCCAACGACCCGCCCACCCTGCGCCGTACCTGGGATAGCGTCCGCCAGATCATGGCTCCCGGGGCGCTCGATCCACTCACTAAGGAGCTGATTTATGTTGCGGTTAGCGCAACAAATCAGTGCGGCTACTGCATCGCCAGCCACACCGCGTCGGCGCGCAGGCAGGGTATGACCGACGGCATGTTCGCCGAATTGATGGCGGTGGTGGGCATGGCGAATGAAACCAACCGGCTAGCCAGCGGGTACCAGGTGAAGATCGACGACCGGTTCGCCGTCCAGGACGGCTAAATCAGCGGTTTTGCGCATATTTGCGCGAATCTGCGCTTTCCCGAAACCGTGCCGCCGGTTACGATTTGTGTCGGGACCCGGCGTCACCCAACCCCAGGTTCCTCTTGCCCGGAACGACCCTCGGTCACGGCGTGGCGGCATGTGCGGCCCCACCCGCGGCCGTGGGTCCTGTTCCGTCTTTTCCGCTGGCAACTCCCCGACGCGAGCTAAAGCTTCCGGCGTAAATAGATTGCGCCCACGGTGGGTGTCGATCCGTATGGTTCCGTATGTTCGAAGCCCGCGCGCTCATACATGGCGAGCGCCGAGGCCATCTGCGGCATTGTGTCGGCCACGAGTTCCAGGTAGCCGGCCTGCCTCGCGCGGGCGATCACCCAATCGAGCAGTGCCCGTCCCGCGCCGCACCCCCGGTACGACGGACGGACGTACAAGCGTTTGAACTCGCCCCGTGTGTCGTCGAGGCGGCGCAAGGCTACGCAACCCGCCGCGGCGCCCTCCACCCACAGCAGGCCGAGCGCGCCCCCCGGCGCCGCATACTTTCCGGGCAAGCCGGCCACTTCGCCGGCAAAACCCTGAAAGCAAGGGGCGAAGCCGTATTCCGTCCAGTATTCTTCAAACAACTCCCGGGTGGGAGCGAGTTCGGCTTCACTCTGGACTTCGAGGATCTGCATAGGCTATTGCGGCCGCGCGGGTTTTTCGACCAGTTTTGTCCGGACCAGATTGAAAACACGGGGATAATCCAGGCCCAGCATGAACGTCACCGGGGTCGCCGCCGGGGCCAGACGCCGATCCAACGGGATGGTCGCGCCGTAGAACTGGCCCCACGCGGATTGGACGTCCAGATAGCGGGTCTCGTAGCGGGTAACGAAATCCGGGTCGAGCAGGTAGGCCGCGGCCAACGTATCCCATAAATAGGACACCGCGTCGGGATGTTGCAGGAACCCGGGGTACCGGTTGCCGAGGTCTTCGCGGTAGAGGTCCGTGACCGGGGTGTGGGCGTTGGCGACCTGGTCGAACTGCGGTTTGCGCACCGGCGCCTGGTTGCAGATGTCGAGCCCGAACATCACCTTGCGCGGGATGCGGGAGCGCAGCACGATCCGCGCAGCCTCGGGATCGAACCAGAAATTGAACTCAGCGTTCGGGCTGGCGTTGCCGGCCACGCGGAAGGCGCCGCCCATGAAAACGATGCGCTTGATCTTGGTTTCGATCTCGGGTTCCAGACGAATCGCGGCCGCGATGTTGGTCATGGGGCCGATCGCCAGGATGGTGACCTCGCCGGGATGGCGTTCGACTTCCGAAATCAGGAACGCGACCGCGCCGGACTTGGCCTTGCGCCCGGTGAACTTGGTCCCCGGCGCGGGACCGACCGTGGCAGGGTTGGAGGCGAAGGCTCCGGTGTAGGCCAGTTTGCCCCACCGCCGCTCCTGTTCCCGCGCCATGTCCGGGGTGTTGATCAGCGGCCGGTCCGCGCCGCTATACACCGGCAGGGCGGGGCGCTTCAACAGGTCGAGGATGTGAAACATGTATTCGGCGCCTTGTAGCGGCCAGACGTTGCCGGCCACCAGCGTGATGGCCTGCAGGGAGACCTGTCCGGGACTGCGCGCCAGCATGACGAGTGCGGCTCCGTCGTCGCCGAAGAGACCCGAATCGGTGTCCAGGACAACCAGGTCTTTTCCGGCGGCAAAGAGCAGGGGCGCGAACAGGACCCCGGCGACCAATCGCAACATGCCATTTCAGTGTATCGCGGGCCTGTTCGATACCGTGCTTAAACAAACGTAAACCGCGGGCGCGATACAATCCCTGCATGGCCAAAGTTCGATGGGGAGTTCTGGGCGCGGCGCGCATCGCGACCAAGCGCGTGATTCCGGGCATGCAGGCGGGCGAACACTGCGAGATCGCCGCCATCGCCTCGCGCGACGGCGAACGCGCCCGCGAAGCGGCGCGGCAACTCGGCATCCCGAAAGCCTACGGCTCGTACGAAGCGCTGCTCGCCGATCCGGAGATCGACGCGATCTACAATCCGCTGCCCAACCACCTGCACGTGCCGTGGAGCATCCGCGCGGCCGAAGCCGGCAAGCACGTGCTCTGCGAGAAGCCGATCGGGATGGATGCGGCCGAGACGCGGCAACTGATCGCCGCGCGCGACCGCACCGGCGTAGTGATGGGCGAAGCCTTCATGGTGGCGGCGCACCCGCAGTGGCGCCGGGTGATCGAACTGGTGCGCGGCGGGCGCATCGGGAAACTGCTTTCGGCCGCGGGTACGTTCAGCTACTTCAACCTGGACGCAGGCAACATCCGCAATAAGCCGGAATATGGCGGCGGCGCGCTCTACGATATCGGCTGTTATCCGATCAAGACCTCGCGCATGGTCTTCGGCGAGGAGCCGGTGCGGGTCACCGGAATGGTCGTGCGCGATCCGCACTTCGGCATCGACGTGCTGACCAGCGCGGTGCTCGAGTATCCGTCGGCCCATTGCATTTTCACGTGCAGCACGCAGATCGCCGGACAGCAGAGCATGCGCTTTTTCGGCACGCACGGGCGGATCGAGCCGGAGATTCCGTTTAACGCGACGCCGGGCGGCGTGTCGCGCGTGATCATCGACGATGGCCGCGATCTCTACGGCGGCGGACGCGTGGTGGAAGAGATTCCGGCGTGCGACCAGTATACGCTGCAGGGCGACCTCTTCAGCCGCGCGATCCGCGAAGGCGGGGCGCCTCCGGTGCCGCTCGAGGACGCACTACGGAACATGGCGGTGATCGACGCGGTGTTCCGCTCGGCCGCAACGGGGCGTCCGGTGGCGCCGGACCCGATGGCGTAGCGGCGGTCTCAGGCGTCCTGTTCGAGCGGCGTGACCGGATCGAGGAATTTCCAGCAGACGATGCCGCCCAGGTAAATGAGGGCGGAGACGTAGAACGTCAGGTTCCAATCGCTGTGCGTCCAGTGCAGGATGTAGCCGATGGCCAGCGGACAGAGCGCGCCGCCGATGTTTCCGGCCATGTTCATGGCGCCCGAGAGCGAACCGGCGTGTTTGCCGCCCACGTCCATGCAGGCGGCCCACGATCCGGGCATGACCAGATCGTTCGAGAAACTGGCCAGGCCGATGGCCAGCGTGGCGAGCACGGGATCGCTCAGGCGCGTCGAGAGCACGAGGAACCCGGCGGCGCCGGTGAATCCGATGTAGGCCATGGTGCGGCGCGCGAACATGACGCTGCCGGTGGCGCGCGCGATGCGCGTCCCGGCGTACACGGCGGCGGGGTTGCCGAGTCCGCCGAAGAAGAGCGGCGCGATGCTGAAGAAGGCGACCGATTTCAGATCGAGGTGCCGCGCCTGATTGAAGTACGTCGGCAGCCAGGTCACGTAGAAATACCAGCCGTAGGACAGGCAGAAGTATTGCAGACAGACCATCCATACCTGGCGCGAGGCCAGAAACTTCGCCCACGGGACGTCGCCGTGGCCGCTGGCGTTCGCGGAGGCGTCGCGCAGCAGATCGCGCTCGGCCGCGTTCAGGCGGGGATTGTCCAGCGGGTTGTTGCGGTACCAGCGGAAGAACAGAATGGCCCACAGCACGCCGAGCAGACCGAAGACCTCGAAGGAGTGGCGCCAGCCCACGTAGCCGATCACCAACTGCACCAGCGGGGGAGTGAACGCGCCGCCCCAGCGTGCGCTGAGCCACATGATGCCCTGGGCGCGGACCCGCTCGCGCGGCGGCAGCCAGGTGGTGAAGGCCTTGGTCAGGTTGGGGAAGCATCCGGCTTCGCCGGCGCCGAAGAAGAAGCGGGTGACGGCGAGCGAGACGGCGTTCCAGGCCCATCCCGTGGCGGCGGTGAAGAAACTCCACCACAGCACGATGCGCATGAGTACGGCGCGCGGCCCGATGCGGTCGCCCAGATAGCCGCCGGGAATTTCGCACAGCGCATAGGCCCAGCCGAAGGCGGTGAAGGCCCAGCCCATGCTGACCGAATCCAACCCGAGGTCGCGCGACATGACCGGCGCGGCTTGCGAGATGCAGACGCGGTCGATGTAGGTGACCACCGAGAGCGCGACCGCGAACACGATCACCCAGTAGCGGACCCTGGTCGGCTGTGAAACCGCGCGGGAAGAAAGAGGAGCGGCCATGAGTGTTCGCCCCTTACGCCAGCGCCCGCTTCACGTACCGGCTGCACGCCTTCCCGGTCTGCCCCGCGCCGCGCCGCGCGTCCGGCGCCAACACAGCCGCCGCCCACCTGCCGAGATCCCGTCTGGAAATCATGTGTCCCCTTGGCGCGGTCAACGCTGCCGCGTCTTCAATCCGTAGTGATACACCAATGCGCCTGCTCCGACGGTAGCCAGGGCGGTGAGCGAAGCTTTGGTCTGCGAGATCAGCCCGTACACCATCATGCAGGTCCCAACCAGGATATACGATGCGGGGATCAGGGGCCATGCGAAGTCGAGGGCTTTCAACCGCTGCCAACCGTCGCGGCGGCGGCGGAAGACGAAGACCGAGACCACCGAGAGGACGGTGAACAGAGTCAGGCTGAACCCGATGTAGACCACCAGGTCGGGGAACGGGGTGAGGGTCATGACCATGGCGCACAGTCCCTGCGCGAGGATGGCGTTGACCGGCGTGTGCCAGCGCGGATCCACGTTGGCGGCGGAGGGGAAGAACGCACGGTTCTTGGCCATGGCGTAGTAGACGCGCGGCCCGATGGTGACTTCGGCGCTCACGGTGGAGACGATCGAGAGCGCCATCAGGGCGGAGAACAGCCCGGCGATCCCGGGACCGAAGAGGTTGGACGCCGACAACGAGCCGATGGCGATAACGCCCTTCATCTGTTCGAGCGGCGTGGCGTAGACGAAGACCAGGTTCAGCCCCAGGTAGAGGACCGCTACGATGACGCTGCCGGCGGCGAGCGCGGCGGGCAACGTGCGCTCCGGGCGGCGCACCTCTTCGGCGATGTAGGTGGCGGCGTTCCATCCGCTGTATCCCACCATGACCCACAGCAGGCTCACCACAAACTGCGTAGGCAGCGGCACGTGAGACGTGCGCACGGCGGCTTGCGAAAAGTGCGCCCAATTGCCGGTGCCGGCCAGAAAACCGAAGATGACAAAGCCGGTGATGACCGCGAGTTTCGTCGAGGTCAGCACGTTTTGCACTTTGGCGGTGCGGCCCAGCCCGAAGATGTTGAGCAGAGTGAAGGCGGCGATCAGCGCGGAGGCCAGCATCTGTCCGGCGCCGAAGCGCAGCGACAGCGAGCCCGAGCCGATCACGATGGCGTTAGACTGCTTGAGCGCCGGAAAAAAGTAGCCCAGGTAATCGGAGAACGCCAGCGACGCCGCCGCGATGGGCGCGGAGAAGCCCGCGAAAAAGCTGACCCATCCGGTCATGAAGCCCCACTCGGGTCCGAAGGCGTGGGTCAGGTAGACGTATTCGCCGCCGGAACTCGGGAAGTTGATGCCGAGTTCGGAGTAGCTGAGCGCGCCGGCGAAGGCGAAGAAAGCGCCCACCGTCCAGCAGAGGAGGATGAGCTTCGCGCTGCCTAAGTCGCCCGCCATAAAACCGGTGGTGGCGAAGATACCGGTGCCCACCATGTTGGAGATCACCAGCGCGGTCGCGCTGAAGAAGCCGATCTGGCGGAGCAGGCCGGGCTTTGGGTCCTGCGTCTTCGGAATGGGCATCTGGACCTTTGGTCTTATTCTATGCGGAAACCGCGGTCACTTCGCGAGCGCTACCTGCTCGACCTTGTAGCCGCGCTTTTCGAGGAGCGCGACGATGCCGTCCTTGCCCAGCATGTGGGCCGCGCCAACCACGAGAAACGCCTGCTGTTTGCCCTTCAGACACGTTTCGGCGGCGTCGGCCATATGCGGGTTGCGGTCCTGGAGAACGGCGCGGGTGATCTCCGGCGGCGTGCGCGTGGACTCCTCGGTGATGGCTTCGAGCTTGGCCGCGTCGCCGCTGATCCAGGCGTCCTGGAGGCGCTTCACGGTGTCCTGCATGTCGAGACCCTCGTCGGCGGAGGCGGCCAGCAGTTTTTCCTGGAGTTCGGGCGGGAAGCCGCTGAGAAGGTCGATTTGCCAGTCGGTGGATTCGATTTCGACGATGCGCTTGCCGTCGGCCTTATTGAGGAAATACATGTCGATGCCGAGGCTGGGGTCGAGACCCGCCTTCATCATCGGGACCGTGGAGATGGTGATGGCGGCCACCCACGGCTTGAGGCGGCCGAGCATCATGGACGGAAACTGGTACTGATCGCAGAACTGCTCGACCTTCTTGCGGGTCTCGGGCGAGATGTGGTTCCACAGCGAGTCCTCTTCGGGGTACATGCCCTTGGCGAAGATGGCGGCCTGCGCTTTGGCCATGTCCAGGTGGCGGATGTCGGCCTCCACCAGCAGGGTGGAGGAGCGGGCGAAGGCGTCCTCGATCTCCTTCGGCAACGGGTACATGTCCTTGGAGCCGAGATGAATCGAGCCGAGCAAGTAGGTAACGCTGGTGGGCGAGGACGCCTTCCAGAAGATGGCTTTCCTCGTCGCGGGTGCGGCGGGCTGCTGCGCCGGCGCGTGGGCGGCAAGCAGCAGTCCCGCGGCGATCAGCAGGCCGAGGCGCTTGGCAGGATGACGCATATGTTCATCCTGTCAGATTCCGGCGCGCGCCGGGCGCCGGTTACCGGATGACGAGATTGACCGGGTTCGAGATCTTCCCGCCCGGATTGACCACCTGCACGCTGTAGGTACGCGCCGCCGTGCCCGGCACGAACGACACCTGAAGCTGCGTCGCGGCGGCGGTCTTCGGGGTGAGCAGCATCGCCGACGCGGGCGAGATCAGCACGATGAACGCGCCGCTGGTAGCGAAGCCGCTGCCGTTGATCGTCAGGGTCTGGGCGGTGGACGATCGCGACATGGCGCCGGGGTTCAGCGAGGCGATCACCGGCGACGACACCGGCGCCGCGACCGTCAGGGTGGCGATGTTGGATACCTGTCCGGAGGCGCTCACCACCTGCACGCTCCAGGAGCGGGCGGCCGTGCCCACCGTGATGGGCAGTGCGAGCTGGTTCGGACCGGCGACCGTCAACTGACTGCCGGAGACGGTCTGGGCGTAGCCGGGATAGCTCAGCACTACCGTTGCGCCGGAGGCGAAGCCGCTGCCGGTGATGGTCAGGGTCTGGGGCGAGGCCGAGGGCGTCATCGGGTTGGGCGAGAGGCTGGCGATGGCAGGCGCCGGCGCCGTCACCATGAGGGTGGAGGAGGCGCTCTGCCCGTTCGGATTGACCACCGTGACGGTCCAGGCGCGCGCCGCTGTGCCTGCCGCGATCGATGCGCTGATGCGGGTGCTGGAGAGCGCACTGACCGCGAGTTTGACCGAGTATCCGGGGTAGCTCGCGGTGACGGTGGCGCCGGAGGCGAAGCCGCTGCCGGCGATCGTCAGGGACTGAGCGGAGGCGGTGGCGGGCATCGGGTTCGGATTGAACGAGGTGATGGCGGGCGCGGCGGGCAGCGTCGAGGCTGTGCCCCAGTTCACGGCCAGCGCGAAGGCATCCACCGAGCCAAGTCCGGTAGCCGCATCGAAGCCGGATGCGGCGGTGTAGCCGCCGGTCACTCCGGTACCGCCCGCCGAACCGGAACAGTTGACCGTGCCGCTTACGCAGGGTACGGCGTTGGTGCCGCTGGTTACGTCGTGGAAGACGGCCGGCGTCTGCGCCGCCAGCGGATAGAGCCGGGTGTTGGGATTGCCGTTGCGCCGTCCGGTGTACTGGTTCACCACCGCCATCAGTCCGGCGAACGCCGGCGCCGAAGCGCTCGTGCCGGCCACCAGATAGAGCGAACCGCCGTGCATCACCAGGTAACCGGTGCGTCCCGCCGCTGCCAGCGAAACGTCGGGGATCATGCGCCACTGCGAAGGCGGGACGCTCCCGCCGGATTGCCAGGAGGGAGCCCGCCAGAGAATGCTGTAGCCGCCGCCGGAGGCCGCCGGCGACCCGGCGCTTTCGTTCCACACGGTTTCGGGAATGTAGCCGCGGGCGCTCGCCAGGTGGGCGTCCGAGGTCGAGTTCCAGTAGGCCGCCGGGTTCGCCGTATCGGCAAATTGCGTGCCGCCGACCGCGACGTTGTACGCCGTGCTGGCCAGTCCGTTGACCGCCAGACCCTGGGTCGCGGGCGTGCCGGAGAAAGCGGCGTCGCAGCCGGCCGATCCGGAGTCGCCGGAACTGACGAAGACCGACATCCCCTGCGCCGCCGCCTGCTGCCACAGCGCGTTGTAGAAGGAATTGTTCGAGCCCATGTCGTTCTCGCAGGCGCCGAAGCTCAGGCTCACCACCGCCGCCAGGTTATGGTTCACGATGTACTGGCTGGAGAGATCGATGCCGTCGGTCGTGCTGGTGCTCTTGCTCACCACAAACTTCACCGCCGCGCCCTTGGCCACCGCGCCGCTCCACTGGATATCGAGATCGGCTTCGAATTCCTCGTCGTTGCTGACGATCCCCGGGTCGGAGCCGTTGACGACGATCTCGGGCGGATTCGCCGGCAGCCCGAAGAGGCTGCGGAAAGCGGAGAAATCCGTGGCGCGGACGTTGCTGCGGCCGGCCACTGCGATGGTTTGTCCGGCGCCGTCGAAGCTCTGATTCCATAAGGGCGTCAGGTTATAGATGGCGGCGAAGTCGTAGGGTCCGAGAGCGTGGCCGCCGGTGGAGAGATTCGCCAGCGGCACCGGTTCCGGGCGCGCGGAGCCGCCGGGACCGCGCAACTGGCTGCGGGAATGGAAATCGTGCAGCGAGACCACCCCGGCCACCACGCCCGTCAGGGCCGCTGGAATGGCGATATCGGTGGCGTTGGCCAGGTGGCTCTCGCCCTGCCACTCGTAGCGGTGCATCCGGGTGTGGAAGGCGCGCTCGACGGCATCGACCGTGCCGCTGATCTCCAGCGAGCGCCGCCCGAGCGCCACACCCGCGACCGTGAAGCCCTGCGATTCCAGCCAGCGCGCGATCGCGTCGATATCCTGCTGTGCAGGTCCGAAGCGCTCGCCGAACTCTTCCGGCGTGAGCCAGCGCCCGAAATCCGGCGACGCCGGGTCGTGCTGCCCGGCGAGGAGTTGCTCGAGTGCGGCATCCTGCTCCGGGCTGCCCCGCAGTTCCAGCAGAATGCGATCCATCGCCAGTCCCGCATCCGCGCGGCCCAGATCGCGGGCGCGCCCGGCGATCGGATGCGTGGTACGCGGCAGGCGCACCAGGCGGGCGTTATCGATTCGCCGTGTGATCCGCGGCTGCGGCGGCTGCGCGGAAAGTACGGCGGCGGAGAAGGCGAGTAGAAAGGCGGCGGCGCGATGGATGGACATCGGATTCCTTTGGTCTGACTCATCGGATGCGGCGGTCGGGAATTGAACCGGTGGGTGTCTTTTGCAGGAAATCTAGGGCGGCGCGCTTAGAGGCGGAAACTGCCGCGCAGCTTGTGATATGAATAGTTCGCTGACGCTGGTCAGTAGTTACGGCCACGCCGCACCGCCCGGTGTTGCGCGGCCCCGTACAGTAGAGGAGATCTCATGCGCCTGAATCGGATTGCGCGCCGTTGCGGCGAACTGCGGCCGTGGCTTGTGGCCGGTGGAATTCTTCTGGCCGCGTCGCCGGCGGCATGGACGCAGCCGCGGCCGGCCGCAATCGACGCCTCCGTCACCCTGGTAGAGAGCGCACAGGCCCCCCGCCCCGAGCATCTTGCCGTGGAGGATCTGCGCCGCGATTTCGCCAGGATCTTCGGACGCGCGCCACGCCTCGCGAACCGTCTGGAAGACGTTTCGGGCGTGGCCATCCTGGTCGCCGAACGCAACCAGGTTCCGGCAGGCGTGGGCTGCGCTACCACGGCGGAGACCGAAGGGTTCGCCTTCTCGGTTACGCGCCACGGCGCCGGCGCGCAAACCGTAGTGTGCCTTACCGGCGCGGACATGCGCGGAACCATCTTCGCGGTCTACCAGTTCTCCCAGACGGTGCTCGGCGTGGACCCGATGTATCTATGGACCGATCGGGCTCCCGCGCGGCGTGTGTCGATTCCGCTGCCCGAGGATTTCGCGCGCGTCTTCCCCAGCCCGGTCTTCCGGTATCGCGGCTTCTTCCCCAACGATGAGGACCTGCTCACCGGCTGGATTCCCGCCAACAAGGGCGAACAGGCGGGCATCTCGCTCAAGGTGTGGGACAACATCTTCGAGACGATTCTGCGGCTTAAGGGCAACATGATCGTGCCCGGCACCTGGATTTTCCCCGACGACGCGCAGGTGCGGGCGGCATCGGAGCGCGGGCTCATCATCAACCAGCACCACGCGATTCCGCTCGGCGTAAACGTGGCGCGCTGGCCCAAGGATGTTCCGTACAACTTCTCCACCAACCCGGAGATTCTGGAGCGCGCGTGGACCAACGCGGTCGCGGCCTACCGGCCGGACCAGGAGATTCTCTGGAGCGTGGGGTTGCGCGGTCTCTCCGACGTCAGCTACGCGGCGCTGGACCCGAGCGTGCGCGGCAACGATCCGCTGCTCGGCAAGCGGGTGGGCGATGCCATCGCGGCGCAGATGCGCATCGTGCGCGCGCGCTATCCCGACGCGCGGTTTGTGACCGACCTCTGGCAGGAGGGCGCGCGGCTGGTGCAGGAAGGGCACCTGAAGATCCCGCCCGACGCGGCTCTGGTGTGGGCCGATACCGGCTACGGCGACATGCAGGACGGCGGCAAAGTGGCGGCCGGGCAGGGCGCGTACTTCCACGTCGCCATGATGAACGGCCAGGCTAACCAGCTTTCGGAAATGGTGCCGGTGGCGGTGATCCAGCAGGAGTTGGGACGGTACATCCGCGCGGGCGCCACCGCCTACCTGCTGATGAACACGAGCGACATCCGTCCGGTGGCGATGACCACGCGGGCGGTGATGGATCTCGCCTGGGGCGGTTTGCCCAAGGCCGACCGCGATGCCGACGGCGCTTACTACCGGCAATGGGCGGCGGAGGAGTTCGGCGCGAAAAGCGCGGACGCCCTGGAGAAGGTGTACAAGGAATACTTCGCGGCTCCGGCACAGCGCCCGGCGGCGGGTGGCGCGGCGCTGCCGAGTTACAGCAGCGTGCCGCGCAGCGAAGGAGACCAGTTCTACCACAGCGAGGCGCAGCGGCTGATTACCGACCGGTTGAGCGGGCACCAGGTGATCGCGATGCCGAGCCAGTCGCCAAAGTGGAGCGCGCCGCGCGTGGTGCCGGGAGCGGCGGACGCGGAGCGGCGCGCCCGCCTGGAGCACGATATCGCGATCTGTGCCGCGGCCCAGCCGCGATGGGATGCCGTGTGGCGCGACGCGGTGGCCGCGCAAAGTCTGGTCGCGCCGGATCGCCGCGAATATTACCAGGCCGCCGTGCTCACCATGATCACGATCAACCGGGAGAGCAACCGGATGCTGATGGACATCGCGCAGGCGTTGCGCGACGAGGAAGCCGGTCAGGCGCCGAAGGCCGCGGCGGAGACCGCCGCCGCGCTGCAAGCGCTGGACACGATCCAGAAAAGCATGGCCGCGGCCGAGTACGGCAAGTGGAAGAACTGGTATCGCGGCGACTGGCTGGTGGGCGTCAACCGCACGCGCGACCTGGTGCAGGCGTGGACCAACCACCTCAAGGATCCTCTTGCGAGGGTGCCCGCTCCGCTGCTCTGGAGCGGCTGGGAGGCGTACTTCCACATCATGGAATATGAAGGCGATCGCTCCGTGGACGTGCGCTGAGGCGCGGCCCCAAGAGCCGGCTACTTCGCGTCGCGCCAGTTGGGACCGGTTCCGAGATCGACCACCAGCGGGACGCTGAGTTCGCGCGCCGATTCCATTTCGCGCTTGACCAGTTCGCCCACGGGCGCGATTTCCTCCGGCGGACATTCGAAGACCAGTTCGTCGTGAACCTGGAGCAGCATCGCGCTCTGATAGCCGGCGAGCGCGCGCTGGATGCGCACCATCGCGAGCTTGATCAGGTCGGCCGCGGTGCCCTGTAGCGGCGAGTTCACCGCGGTGCGCTCCGCGAAGCCGCGGGCGTTGGGGTTGCGGCTGTTGATGTCCGGGATCGGGCGTTCGCGTCCGAACAGGGTGCGGGCGATGCCGGTCTGGCGGACTTCGGCGATGGTTTCATCGATGAAGCGGCGCACCCCGGTGTAGCGCGCGAAGTAGTTCTTGATGTACCGGTCGGCTTCGGCGCGCGAGATGCCGAGGTTGGCGGCCAGCCCGAAGGCGCTGATCCCGTAAACGATCCCGAAGTTCACCGCCTTGGCGTCGCGGCGCGCGTCGGGCGTGACCATGAGGGGCGGCACGCCCAGTACTTCGCTGGCGGTGCGGGTATGGATATCCTCGCCGCGGCGGAAGGCGTCGGTCAGCAACTCGTCGCCGGACATGTGGGCCAGCAGCCGCAGTTCGATCTGCGAGTAGTCCGCGGTGAGCATTTGCCAGCCTTCGCGGGGCACGAAGGCGGCGCGGATCTCGCGGCCGAGCGCGGTACGGACCGGGATGTTCTGCAGGTTCGGGTTGTAGGACGAGAGGCGGCCGGTGGCGGCGCCGGCCTGGTTGAAGCTGGTGTGCACGCGGCCGGTCGCCGGATCGATCAGGGCCGGCAGGGCGTCCACGTAGGTGCCCTTGAGCTTGGTGAGCTGCCGGTACTCGAGCACCTTGCGCACGATTTCATGATCGGGCGCGAGTTCGTCCAGCACATCGGCCGCGGTGGAGATGGTCTTGCCTTTTCCCGAGCGCGCGGGCGCGGGCAGCTTGAGGTCCTCGAACAGAATCCTGCCGAGCTGCTGCGGGGAACTGATGTTGAAGGGCTTGCCGGCGAGCGCGTGGACCTCCGCGGTCAGGCGCGCGATCTCCGTCTCCATCATGCCGGAGAGCCGCTCGAGTTCGGCGCGGTCGATGCGGATGCCGCGGCGCTCCATGGCGGCCAGCACGCCGGTGAGCGGCAGTTCGATCTCCTCGTAGAGGGAGCGGAGGTTGCGCGCATCGATGGCGGGAGCGAGTTGGGTATTCAGCTCCAGCGTGATATCGGCGTGCTGCTCCGGCGCGTTGCCGAGCTTCAGGTCGAGGCGGCGGTGCGCCTGCTCGGCCAGGCCGCACGCGCCCGGATCGGCATCGAGCAGGAAGCCATACAACATGATGTCGCCGGTGAAGCCGCGCGCCTCGATGCCAAAGCGGGCGAGCGCGAGCAGCACGCTCTTCACGTCGCTCGCGATCTTCTTCTTCAACGGGTCTTCGAGCCAGGGTTTGAGGGTGTCGAGCAGGTCGCCGGAGACCGAGCGCGCTTCCAGGGGGCGCGCGGCGAGCCCGATGGCCAGAGGCGCGCCGAGCGCGAGCTCGCCCTCGGCCGCGGCCGCGGAGACCGCGATCGCGACAGGGGCGTCTCCCACCGCATCGAGCCAGGCGTGCAGGCCGGCTGCATCCGCGACCGGGCGGTAGTCGCGCGCGCGGGTGTCCTCGGCGGGACCGAGTTCGCGCAGCAGGCTGTGAAACTCCATGTCCTTATAGACCGCCTTGAGGAGCGCGGCATCGGGCGGCTGCGCCTTTACGGCTTCCAGGGTGAACTCGATCGGCACGGAGGTCTCGATAGTCGCCAGGCGCTTGCTCATACGCACGCGCTCCGCGTTGTTTTGCAGGCTCTCGCGGTACATCTTGCGGTCGACTTCGGCGGCGCGATCGAGCGCGGCTTCGACGCTGCCGAATTGTTCGATCAAGGCGATGGCGCCTTTGTCGCCGATGCCGGGCGCGCCGGGGATGTTGTCCACCGCGTCGCCCTTGAGCGCCAGCAGGTCGGCCACCTGTGAGGGCGCGACCCCCATGAACTCCTTGACCTTGGCGGGATCGTACCAGGTGTCGTCCTTGGCCGGGTTGAGCATGGAGACGTGCTCGTCGACGAGTTGCATCATGTCCTTATCGCTGGAGACGATGACGACCTCGAAGCCCTCGGCTTCCGCGCGGCGCGCGATGGTGCCGATCACATCGTCGGCTTCGAATCCGGGGTATTGCAGCACCGGGATGCGCATACCGTGCAGGATTCGTTCGATGTGGGGAATCTGCTCCAGCAGATCGGGAGGCGTCTCGGCGCGGTTGGCCTTGTACTCCGCGAATTCCTGCATCCGGTGGGTAGGCTCGCCGCTTTCGAAAACCGCGGCGATGTAGGGCGGCTGGTGCTCCTTGGCGAGCTTGCGGAGCATGTTGTTGAAGATGTAGACCGCCTCGGTGGAAAAGCCGGTGGAGGTGCGCATCGGCGGCGCGCCGGAGCGGGCGCGCGCGTGGTAGGCGCGGAAGATGAAGCCGAACGCGTCAATCAGAAAGAGTCGAGGATGAGCCACTAGCGCCCATGATACGCCACCGTGCCGTCTGCTACCATTCGCGGCGTGATTCCGCGCAGGCTTCTCTTCGCGCCGCTGGCGCTGTTGCTCGCCGCGGCAGCCACCGGTCCGCAACCGATCCGTCCCGGCGAGGTCTGGCCGGACGACCGCGGACAGCATATTCAGGCGCACGGCGGCGGCATTCTCAAATTCGGCGATGCCTGGTATTGGTTCGGGGAAGACCGCTCCCAGGGGCTCGACCCCGCGCGCCGGTACGTGGCCTGCTACTCGTCCACCGATCTGGCGCACTGGACCTTCCGCAACCGCGTGCTGCAGCAGACCGATCCCGGGGATCTTGGACCGCGCTTCGTCCTGGAGCGTCCGAAGGTCTTCTACAATCCGCGCTCGAAGAAGTTTGTGATGTACATGCATATCGACGACGCGCGCTACCAACTGGCGCGGGTCGGCGTCGCCGTGTCCGGCACGATCGACGGCGACTACCGGTTTCTGACGAGTTTCCGGCCGCTGAACCACGAGAGCCGCGACATCGGCCAGTTCATCGACGACGACGGCACGCCGTATCTCATCTTCGAGGATCGTCCCGCGAAAGGGTTCCATATCGCCGCGCTCTCTGACGACTACCTGACGGTGGCGCGCGACGTCGCCCTCATCAACGCACCGCTCGAAGGGGGCGCCGTGGTCCACTATCAGGGGCTCTACTATGCGTTGGGCAGCGCATTGACCGGGTGGAATCCGAACCCGAATAAATACTCCACGGCGGCGAAGCTGGAGGGTCCGTGGAGCGAATTCCGCGATATCGCACCGCCGGAGACGCGCACGTACGGATCGCAGTCTGCGATGCTCCTGAAAGTAACGGGCAGCAAGGCCACCAGTGTCATCTTCATGGGCGACATCTGGAAGCCGCGTACCCAGTGGGACTCGCGTTACCTGTGGATGCCGGTCGAGATCGGCGGAGGCTCGATGCGGTTGCCCGAACCGCGGCCGTGGACGCTCGACGTGACCACCGGCGAAGCGCGGTGACCCGGTACAGAGGCCAATGGTAGGCTGAGAGGATGCGTTATTTCCTGCTTCTATTGCCGGCGCTAGGGCTGGCTCAGACCGCGCCTCCGGCGAAGGCGCCGGCATCCGCGGCCAAGGCTCCGGCGGGCGCGGCGGTTCATCCGGTAGCGCGTCCGGCGGCCAAAGCCGCCCCCAAACCGGCCGCGAAGCCCGCGCCGCCGCCGCTGGCCACGGACGATCAGAAGACCATCTACGCCATCGGTCTCTCGATGTACCGGTCGCTCGGCATATTCGAGCTCACGCCGGCCGAACTCGATCTGGTCAAGCGCGCGCTGACCGACGCGGCAGCCAAAAAGCCGGAAGTCTCGCTCGACGAGTGGGGGCCGAAGATTCAGGCTCTCGGGCAGACGCGGGTCAAAGCCGCATCCGAGGCATACCTGGCGAAGGCGGCGGCGGAAGCGGGCGCGGTCAAGAGCGATTCCGGTCTCATCTATAAGGAGCTTCGTCCAGGCACCGGTGCTTCGCCGAAGTCGAGCGATACCGTGAAGGTGAACTATCGCGGCACGCTGGTCGGCGGGACCGAATTCGACAGCTCTTACAAACGCGGCGAGCCAACGCAGTTTCCGCTCTCGGGCGTGATCCCGTGCTGGACCGAAGGCGTGCAGAAGATGAAGGTGGGCGGCAAGAGCCAACTGGTATGCCCGGCGTCGCTGGCCTATGGCGACCGCGGAAACCCGTCGATCCCGGGCGGTTCGACCCTGATCTTCGAAGTCGAGTTGCTCGAAATCGCGCCGCCGAAATAGGCGGCCGGCGGGGACGTCGGGCGGGCGCGAAATGTGTTTCAATCGTGTTTTACCGCCCCATGTCATTCATTCACGAGAATTTCCTGCTGACCACGAAGACCGCACAGCGGTTGTATCGTGAGCATGCCGTCGAACCGCCGATCCTGGACTACCACTGCCATCTGCCGCCGAAGGACGTCGCGGAAAACCGGCGCTTCGCCAACCTGTTCGAGATCTGGCTGGAGGGCGACCACTATAAGTGGCGGGCGATGCGCGCCAACGGGGTCGACGAGCGCTACTGCACCGGCGATGCCGCTCCGTACGAAAAGTTCCTGGCGTGGGCGCGGACGGTGCCGGCGACGCTGCGCAATCCGCTCTACCACTGGACGCACCTCGAGTTGAAGCGGTACTTCGGCATCGATCAATTGCTGGATGCTGCCAGCGCGCCTGCGGTGTGGGAACAGGCCAACGCGGCGCTCGCCGGCAACGATCTGACGGCGCACGGCATCCTGGACAAGTTCCACGTGAAGGCGGTTTGCACCACCGACGACCCGACCGACGATCTGCGCTATCACAAAGCCATCGCCGCTTCGGGACTGGCCACCAAGGTCTTCCCGACGTTCCGCCCGGACAAGGCGCTGAACGTTCACGCGCCGGAGGCGTTCAACCCCTGGGTGGACGCTCTGGCGGCGGCCGGCAACACCCACATCTCCACCCTCAACGACTTTGTGGATGCGATCCGGAAGCGCCACGATTTCTTTCACCAGATGGGCGGACGGCTGAGCGATCACGGGCTCTGCCACGCCTACGGCGATTTTCCCAGCGAACACGAGGCGGGCGCGATCTTCGGACGCGCGCGCTCGGGGCACGCGGCGACGCCCGAGGAGCACCGCCGTTTCGCCTCCCACATGATGCTGGTGTTCGGACGCCTGGACGCGGAGAAGGGCTGGACCAAGCAACTGCATCTGGGCGCGCGCCGCAACAACAACACGCGCCGCTTCCGCCAGATGGGAGCCGACACAGGTTGGGATTCGATCGGCGACTGGCCGCAATCCGACGCGTTGGGCAGCTATCTGGACCGGCTCGACTTGGAGAACGCCCTGCCCAAGATCGTCCTGTACAACCTGAATCCGGCGGACAACTATGTGCTCGCCACCATGATCGGCAACTTCCAGGACGGTGTCACGGCCGGCAAGATCCAGTTCGGCAGCGGCTGGTGGTTCCTGGATCAGAAGGAGGCGATGCAGTGGCAGATGAACGCGCTTTCGAACTGCGGCCTCTTCTCGCGCTTCCTCGGGATGCTGACGGATTCGCGGTCGTTCATGTCGTACCCGCGCCATGAGTACTTCCGCCGCGTGTTGTGCGATATGGTGGGCCGCGACGTCGAGCACGGGGAATTGCCGGATAGCGAAGACCTGTTGGGGCCGTTCATCCGCGGCATCTGTTACGGCAACGCGCAACGCTTCCTCGGACTGAACGTCGAGTAAGGCGGTCGCGCCGTCTCACCGCGGGCTGCCGGCGTCGAGCGCGTCGCGCAATTTCGCAGCCAGCGCGGTCCGGGTAAAGGGCTTTTGCAGAAAGACGGCGCTCTCGACGCCCGGACGGTGCAGCACGGGATGATCCGTGTAGCCGGACATGAACAGGACCTTGATCCCGGGCCGCAGTCCCACCGCCTGCTGCCCTATGGCGATGCCGTCGGTGTGCGGCAGGACCATGTCGGTGAGCACCAGGTCGATGTGGACCGAACGGTCGGCGCACAGGCCCAGCGCGAGTTCGGGCGTGGCCGGTGAAA
Organism: Candidatus Solibacter sp.; assembly: GCA_037442245.1. GTDB lineage: Bacteria > Acidobacteriota > Terriglobia > Bryobacterales > Bryobacteraceae > Solibacter. The sequence goes on from JBBIQR010000004.1 coordinate 49,356, forward strand.
GCACGCGGTAGCCCAGGCTGCGGAGCATGGACGCCACCAGCCCGCGGACCTTGGCCTCATCTTCCACCACGAGCACGGTCTCTCCGGTGGTATCGCGCCCGGACCGGAGCGAAGGCGGCGCGCCGCCGGCGGCCGATTCGAGACCGGCGGGCAGGAAGATAGAGAACGTGGTCCCCAGGCCGGGTTCGCTTTCCACCTGAATGTGGCCGCCGCTCTGCTTGACGATGCCGTAAACGGTGGAAAGGCCGAGGCCGGTTCCGCGCCCGATCTCCTTGGTGGTGAAGAAGGGCTCGAAGATTCGCGCCCGCGTGCGCGCATCCATGCCGCAGCCGGTGTCGGCGAGGGAGAGCCGCACCCAGCGCCCGGCGGACATTTCGGGATAGTGCGCGGCTTCCAGCGCGTCGAGTTCGAGATTGGCGGTCTCGATGGTGAGGCCGCCGCCTTCGGGCATCGCATCGCGTGCGTTCACCGCCAGGTTGACGATGATCTGGTCCATCTGGCCGGGGTCGGCCAGCACGTCCCAGAGCCCGGCATCGAGGCGGGTCAGAACGTCGATGTTCTCGCCGAGCAGGCGGGCGAGCATGCGCTGCGTGGCAGAGACGTTGTCGTTGAGGTTGAGCCGGATCGGCTGTAACAACTGGCGCCGGCTGAAGGCGAGCAATTGGCGCGTGAGGGAGGCGGCGCGCTGCCCGGCGACGAGGATTTCCCGGACGGAATCCTGAATAGGGCTGTCCTCGGGCAAATCGGACCGCATCATTTCGGCGTAGCCCTCGATCACGGTGAGGAGGTTGTTGAAGTCGTGCGCGATGCCGCCGGCCAGGTGGCCGACCCCCTCCAGTTTCTGCGACTGGCGCAACTGTTCCTCCAACTGCCGCCGCGCGGTCACGTCGCGGAAGACGATGGCGGCTCCGGCGGCTTTGCCGTGCGCGTCGTGCATGGGGGAACTACTGAATTCCACGGGGATGCGTCCGCCGTCGCGGGCTTCCAGCAGGTAGGCGCCGGTGAACGCTCCGGACCCTTCGCCGTGCAGGACACGCGGGGCTGGATCGGCAGCGGCGCCGCCGGTTTCGTCGAGCGTGCGGAAGACTTCGCTCAGGGCGCGGTCTTCGGCCTGCGCGCTGGTGGAACCGGTGAGTTCTTCGGCCACGCGGTTCATGAAGCGGACGCGTCCGGCGGTATCGGTGGCGATGACCGCGTCGCCGATGCCGCGCAGGATGTCGTCCAGCGCTGCTTTGCCGCGGGCTTCCTGCTCGCGGCTGCGGTCGAGGTCGCCGATCAGTTGCCGCTGGGAGCCAAGCAGGAGATTCACGCGGCGGTTGCTGAACCACAGCAGCAGTGCCAGCAGGATCGCGCCGCCGAGAATCAGGATGCGGGTTTTGTAACCGTGGCGGAGGGCGGAGGCGGTGAGTGCGCGGTACCGTTGATTTTCGCCGTCGGCCACATGCAAGGCGAGCGAGCGAATCTGATCCATGGTGACGCGGCCGCGCTCCGTGCGGACGATGGCGATGGCGGCGTCGGCGTCGCCTCTGCGGCGGAGGTCGATGGTGTGCGCCATATCGCTGAGCTTGGCATCGATCAGATCGCTGAGCCGCGCCGCGTCTTCCGGGTCCGCGGCCGTGGAGCGCCGCATGTCGCTTTGGAGGCCGGCAACGAGCGGGAGGGCCTTGTCGTAGGACTGCAGGTAGACCGGGTCGCCAGTAATCAGGTAGCCGCGTTGGCCGCTTTCGGCTTCGACCAGGAGGGAGACGATGGATTCGATGCGGCCCACGGCGATGCGCGTCTGCTCGGCCTTCTCCGCGGCGATGCGGTAGGCTTCTCCGTCGAGCCATGAGTAAACACCGATGGCGATGACGATGGCAATGGCGAGACTGGGCCCAAGCGTGCGGGAGTTCCCCAGCATCCGCGGTCCGAGGCTTGTCATAGATGCTTTAGGAACAGAGTAACAGCACTCTGCTAGATTGGAGGCTTCGCGCGGCTCGTTTTTCGTCCCGGGGCTTGCGCAATTTCTTCGCCTCCGCGGGGTGGATCGGCAACCGGATGATTCTAACGATTGATATTGGCGGCACGAAGTTCAGCATGGCCGCTTTCGACGGCAACCGCATGATCCGGCGCGAATCGCGCGCCACCGACTCGGCCGGCGGTCGCGAATGGATGACCGCGCAAATCGCGGGGATCATCGCGGCGTGGCGTGAAGACCTGCGCTTCACCGGATGCGGCATCGGTTTCGGCGGCCCCGTGGATTTCGCGGCGCAGCGCGTGGTGCTCTCGACTCACGTCGGCGGATGGCGCGGTTTCGATTTGTGCGGTTTCGTCGCCGCTGCCGCCGGCGCGCCGGCGGTGATGGACAACGACGCCAATGTGGGCGCGATGGGAGAGGCGCGGTTCGGTGCCGGGCGCGGCGCTTCACCCCTGTTCTATATGACGCTCTCCACCGGAATTGGGGGCGGCATTGTGGAGCACGGGCGCGTGTGGCGCGGCGCCGATTCCTACGGCGGCGAAATCGGCCACCTCACGGTGCGGCCGGACGGTCCGGAGTGTCTGTGCGGCGCGCGCGGCTGCCTGGAGCGCATGTGTTGTGGGCTGTGGCTGCAACGCGATCATGGCCGCAGCGCGGCGGAATTGTTCGCCGACGCGGCGTTCGTGCGCGGTTACGTGATCGATCTGGCGCTCGGATTGAAGGCGGCCATCATGCTGCTGAACCCGGCCCGCATCGTCATCGGGGGCGGGATATCCAAGGCTGGGGACCGCCTGTTTGTGCCGCTGCGCGAAGAACTGGGGCGGCAGATTACCCCATGGTCGAAGGCGCGAGTCGACGTCGTTCCGGCTGCTCTTTCGGACGATAGCATCCTTTTCGGCGCGCTGGCGTTGGCTGAGGCGCGGGCCCAGTGATTCCTTGATTCGGCTAACCAACGCTAGTACCGCGAGGCTGATGCGCGGTAGTAGTGCCATTCAAGTGCCGGGGGTATTGGTACCATTTCGTGTATTCAATCCTACAACTGCCTTACTTTAACTGTTGAGTCCGTGAGGCAGATCTCTGTATTCTTGTGCAGTAGGCATGGGATACGCCTCTCTTGAGAGGTACCTGGGCAAGATGCCGAGCAAGGAATCGCAGCACCGCATTAACCGGAAATTTCAGGCCTTATTCGAGCAACATCCGCAGCCGATGTGGCTGATCGACCGGCGGGAGCGCCGGATCGTGGAGGCGAATCGCGCGGCGTCGGAGCTCTACGGCTTTACCTGGGAGGAATTCCGCGGGATGGCATTGGCCAACCTGGAAGCCGGTGTAGAGAGCGCTACCTCCGGAACCGTCACGCACCGCACCCGGTCCGGTCGCCTGATCGAAGTCACGATGACGTCGCGGCCGTTTGCCTATGGCGCGCGGCGTGCCGAACTGGTCGTCCTGAGCGACGTCAGCGGGCAGCGGCTCCTGGAGGAACAACTCCGGCAGGCGCGCAAGATGGAAGCGGTGGGCATGCTCGCCGGCGGCGTGGCCCACGACTTCAACAACCTGCTCACCATCATTACGGGCTACAGCCAGCTAATCCTCAACAACCTTCCCGCCGGGGACGCCAACCGCAACTCGGCGGAACAGATTCTGAAAGCTTCGGAGCGTGCGGCGGCGCTCACGGGACAGTTGCTGACCTTCAGCCGGCGCCAGGTATTGCAGCCCAAGGTGCTGGATTTGAACCGCCTGATCGAAAGTCTCAGCAGCATGCTGCGGAGGCTGATCGGCGAGCACATCGATCTGCGCCTGCATCTCTCCCCGGACCTGGGTCAGATTCGCGCGGACACCGGTCAGATCGAGCAGGTGCTCATGAACCTGGTGGTGAATGCGCGCGACGCGATGCCGCGCGGAGGGACGCTGAAGATCACCACGGGCAATGTCCGGCTCGGGGAGAGCTACAAGCAGCGGCATCTGGAAGCCAAGCCGGGATTTTACACCGTGATCGACGTGAGCGACACGGGCAGCGGAATGGACGAGGCGACACAGGCGCGGCTGTTCGAGCCTTTTTTCACGACCAAGGGTACCGGGCGCGGGACCGGACTGGGCCTTTCGACGGTTTTCAACATCGTCAAGCAGAGCGCCGGCAGTGTCGAAGTGTGCAGCACACCCGGTAAGGGGACATCGGTTAAGGTTTACTTGCCGCGGGTGGACCAGCCGCTGGCGGCGGAGCCGCCTGCCGTCGCACGGGCCGCCGCGGGGGGCAGCGGAACCATCCTGCTGGTAGAGGACGAGGAGATGGTGCGCGACCTTATGCGGGAGTCGCTGACCGGCGCAGGCTACCGGGTGATCGACGCGCCGGGCCCAGCGGCGGCGCTGATGCTGGCCGAGTCGTTCCGCGGCGAGATCCATCTGCTGATCACCGACGTGGTGATGCCGGGGATGAGCGGCCGGGACCTGGCCGACGGGGTGACGCGGAAGCGCGGGGACATCAAGGTGCTGTACATGTCCGGACACACCGATGCGGCGCTGGCAGACAGCGGCATCCTTCAGCCGGAGGTCGCGTTCCTGCAAAAGCCCTTCACGCCCACCGTGCTGATTGAGCGGGTGCGCGAGATTCTGGACGCCAACGGCCTCACCCGCCAGGCTCACAAATAGGCCGGAGCCACCTTCTCAAGCCACGGCCTTCTCCTTCAAATGCGGTGCATACCGCTGGTCCGAACCCTGGATGTGACTTTCCAGCCACTGCCGCAGGAACTGTAGCACCTGGACTGTCATCGCCACTTTGCCGGTTTGAAATTCGTTCTGGAATTCGAGCACACGCTTGGTCAGGGCGTCATGCTCGGCTTTGTGCTTCTCGAAATCGGGATAGCCGTGCTGCCGCATCAGCCGCTCCTCGTGAGCGAAGTGCATGGCCGTGTACTGGACCAGACGGTCCAGAATGCGGCCCATGGCGAGTTTCCCCTGGCCTGCCCCCATCGACCGGTATAACTCGGCTGCGATGGCGAACAGGTTCTGGTGCTGTGCGTCGATGCTGGCGATGCCCACGCTGTAGGATGGTTTCCACTCGAACATGCCTAAGATATCGGCCATAGTCCCCGGATACTTGAGGCCTAAAATAAGGGTATGGCGCGGATTCTTCTGTTCAGCGGAAAGGGAGGAGTCGGCAAGACCAGTCTGGCGGCGGCAACCGGGCTCCAACTGGCCCACCGGGGATATCGCACCCTGGTGATGAGCGTCGATCCGGCCCACAGCCTGGCCGATGCGTTCGACCTGGGAGCGGATCTCTTCCACGGCAAGACCGGCGATCCCTACCCGATCCAGGAGCGCCTGGACATTCACGAGGTCAATATTCAGAAGGAGATCCGCCGCCACTGGCGCGAGATCTCCTCCTATGTGATCAGCGTGCTGCGCACCACCGGCATCAACGACGTGGAGGCCGAGGAACTTGCCATCCTGCCCGGCATGGAAGAGTTGAGCGCGCTCATGTATGTGAATCAGTTCCGCCGCGAGGACCGCTACGACGTCATCGTGCTGGACTGCGCGCCGACGGCCGAATCGATGCGCTTCGTCAGCATGCCGACCACGCTCGAGTGGTACATGAAGCACATCTTCCCCTT
>JBBIQR010000005.1:0-3701 GCA_037442245.1 Candidatus Solibacter sp.
GTTGCAGCGAGGCCTCGAGTTTGCGGTTGGCGCACACGTCCACGATGTAGGCGCCGCGCACCAGGCGTTCGTGCTGAAAATCGCCCATATTGAACGCGGCGATGCGCACCGGCTGGCTGGTGCGGCGGTGCGTGATCTTCCAATCGCCCTCGGTCTTTTCCTCGATGATCTCTCCCGCGCTGACCAGGTCGTAGTCGCGGGGGAATCGGAAACGCAGGTCGTAGGTGCTGAAGCCCAGCCCGTACATCGGGTACCAGTTGGCGCGGGCGCTGATGAAGAAGACCTTGTCGCCGGCTTCGTGGATGACGCGTCCGGAAGTGTGGAACTCGAATTCGTAGGTGGAGCCGGCGCGCAAGGGGACGGGCGGCTCGACCAGAAAGAGGTGGTTGCCCGCGCGGTCCAGGCCGGACCGGTCGGAGTCCGCCTGGAAGACCTGGGCGGGAGCGCCGTCCACCTTGACCGCGGTGACGCTCACTTCGCGCGCCACTTCAAAAGGAGCCAGAGCGATCCCGCCGGCGTTGGCGGTGACCTTCACCCGGGTGACGGCGTCCATGGAAAGGTCCGGGTTCACGGTGGCGTCGATGCGGTAGCCGGAGAGATCCATCTCGGGGGTGGCGGGGCGCGGGTCCTGGCGCGCACTGCGGGCGGGGAAACTGGCCCAGGTATCGAAGAACGCCCGGTTGCCGCGCTCGGCCAACTGCCCGATGGAGATCTGTTCGGAGCTGTCGGGGTCGTAAATCACGTCGAAGTTGCCGAGGTGGACACCGCGGAATGAGGCGGCGAGGAGTCCCTGCTTCCAGGCGGGACCGCCCGCCAGGTCCAGGATGAGGCGGCTGATGTAGCCGGAACCGAGGTCGCGGGTGATGCCGGGGTACTGTTCGGCCATGACCGGACCCATCTCGGGCGCCTTGCGGTTGGCCGGGTTGTTGCTCATCTGGGCCAGCAGGGACTGGTAGACATCGCCGGTGAAGAACACGACCGCGGTCCGGAAGTGCTCATCGAGGTTCGGCGACCCGGAGTATTTGGCGAGGGAGCGGCGTTCGGCGCGGTTCGGCGGGAGCAGGAGGACCTCGCCATCGCCGCCGTCGACGTCGGTGGTGAAGACGGCGGCGATCCGCCGCCCGGCGACCGGCTTGGTGAAGATGAGGTAGCCGTCGGTGAAGTAGAGCCGGATATCCTCGCGGGAGAGGGTGAGGTCGCGGACGCGGTAGCACTCGGCCGGGTCGAGGGCGCTTTCGCGAATGCCGCGCTCGATGTCGGCGGCGGTGCCGGCGAAAGCGGCGGTCGAGAGCAGGAGTCCGAAAGCAGCGGCCCGCATGTCCTCATGGTACAGGGTTACGGGACGGGCGGCGGGTCAGAGAAGGCGGCGCAGGCGCGCGACGAGTTCGAGCGGGCTGAAGGGTTTGACCACGTAATCATCGGCGCCGAGGTCGAACCCGCGCAGCACGTCACGCTCCTGCTGGCGCGCGGTAAGCATCACCACACGCGCTGGCATGGATTGGCGTCGCATGGCCGCGAGCACCTCGAAGCCGTCCATGCCGCCCATGTTCACATCGAGCACCACCGCATCCGGCGCCGATTCGCCGGCCGTGCGCAGCGCCTCCACACCGCTGGACGCGCAGTGCACCCGCATGCCGTTGGTCTCCAGCGCAATGCGAACTACCGCCTGGACATTGGCGTCGTCGTCCACTACCAGGATCTCCGGGTGCGCCGGCGCGGGACTCCGTCCGCGATGGGGTGCAGGTATCGCCGCGGGGAGGTCCGTGGCGGAGGCGAGCAGGTGGCTGAGACGCATCACGATCTCCGCGGTTTCCCAGGAGTCGAGCAGGAACTCGGCGGCGTTGGCCTGTACCCGCGGGTGGAGCGCGAAGACATCCTGCTGGTTGCCGGCGAGCAGGATGGGCACGCCCGCGGGTGGGGTAAAGTCGGGCGCCAGCCAGGGTGACCCGCGGGTCGCCGCGCCCACCCGGATCACCACGGCTGCGCAGCCGCGAATCGCGCCGGAGGCGGCGGACTCGTCCGCGGCAAGCACATAGGGGATGGCGGCCGCTTGCGCCAGCGCGGCGCAGACCCGCTCGGCTTCGCCGCCTTCGAAACCCAGCAGTGCGATGCGCCTGCGGGAGAGGTGCTCGACAATCGCCTCGGGAATCGCGATTTCCGCCGCTTCGCGCGGGGCGCTCAACAGTTCCAGGAGTTCATCCAGAATCCGGTGCAATTGAGACGGGGTGGCGCCCGCGGCCAACAATTCCTCCGCCTCTCTGGCTTTCATGGCGGCGGCCATGTATCCCAGCACTCCCGCGGTACCGATCCAGCGGTGGAAGAGCATGGCGGCCAGGGGCTGGTCAAAGCCGCCGCCGAGGAAGGTCCGCATCCGGCGTACTTCGCGTATGGCGTCGCGCAGAAAGACGCGGCGCAGGGCCTCGAGTTGCGGACCTTCCAGCGCCAGCGGCTCGGGAATCGGGGAAGAGGGTGCCGCAAGGGGAGCCGGGGGCGCGGTCTGGCCCGGAAGAAACGAGCGGAGCGTGGCCCCGATCGTCTGGGTGTCGATCGGCTTGGTGATGAATCCGTCGCACCCGGCTTGAAAGGCCAGGTGTTCGTCCTCGCGGTCGGAGGCGGCGGTGATGGCCACCACGGGAACGGCGGCTGTACGGGTGTCCTGCCGGACCCGCCGGGTCAATTCCAGGCCGTCGATGCCGGGCAGCCGAATATCCGACACGATCAGGTCGGGCCGCACGGTGCGCAGGGCCGTGAGCGCCTGCTCGGCGTTGGAGGCGAGTTGCACCCGATAGCCATCGGTGCGCAGGACGGTGGCGAGTAGCCGGAGGCTCACAGGTTCGTCCTCGACCACGAGAATAATCTCGCCGGCCATTGCCATAAGCATACTCCCGCATCCGGAACCGGGGTAGTTCCCAATGGCAAACGGTATCGGTACTATCCCGGATGATCTACGGGGCGAGCCGGAGGGTTCCAATTCGTCCCATCCGGACCCGCTAGCGGAGCCGACCCGCACAGTGTATCTTGGAATTCACGGATTGACCACACTAAACCATTCGATTTAAAATGGCTTTCAGCTACCACCAGCACTGTCCGAGGAAGCGGTGAGACGTATGAACGTCCGACGTATTTCGATTTCCGGCCTTTCCCTGTCCACGCTTCTGTGCGTCGGAATTGTTGCCGCCCCCCAGAAGCAGGATAAAAAGAACGCGTCCACTCCCCGCGAAACCGTCGCCAAGCCGATGACCGAGAAGGAGCGGCGGAAGAAGGAAGAGAAGCTCCGCAAGGAACTCGAAACGCCATACCGCAAGTGGTTGAACGAGGACGTGGCGTACATCATCACGGATGAAGAGCGCGCCGCGTTCAAGCGGTTGCAGACGGACGAAGAGCGCGAGCAATTCATCGAGCAGTTCTGGCTGCGGCGCGATCCCACCCCGGACACGGTCGAAAACGAGTTCAAGGAAGAGCACTACCGCCGCATTGCCTACACCAACGAGCAGTTCGCCAGCGGCATCCCCGGATGGAAGACGGACCGCGGACGCATCTACATCACCTACGGTCCACCGGATGAGCGTGAGACCCATCCCTCGGGCGGCAGCTACGAGCGTCCGCCGGAAGAGGGCGGGGGTGAAACCTCCACGTTCCCGTTCGAGCAGTGGCGCTACCGCTATATCGAGGGCATCGGCAGCGATATCGTGATCGAATTC
>JBBIQR010000005.1:3711-38728 GCA_037442245.1 Candidatus Solibacter sp.
CACCATGTCGGGCGAGTACCACATGACCATGGACCCGTCGGAGAAGGACGCCCTGCTGTACGTCCCCGGCGCCGGTCTGACCCTGATGGAACAACTGGGCATGTCCAGCAAGACCGACCGGTTCAACCGCACCGACGGCACCCACCTGGGCGTTCCCTTCGGCGCCGAAACGGAGAGCATGGACGAGTTCAACCGCCTGGAACAGTTCGCCAAGTTGCAGCGTCCGCCGGCGGTGAAGTTCAAGGACCTGGAAGCGGCGGTCAATTCGCGCATCAGCTACAACATCCTGCCCATGAAGGTGCGGGCGGATTTCTTCCCCCTCACCGACGCCAGCGTGATGAGCTTCGTCACGCTGCAGTTCGAGAACAAGGACCTGCAATTCCAGAACAAGGAAGGCTTGCAGAAGGCGGTGGTCAACATCTTCGGCAAGGTCACCACGATGAGCCGGCGCATCGTGACCACGTTCGAGGACACGGTGGAAGTGAGCTGCCTGCCGGAGCAACTGCCGGAGGAGATCAAGCGGCGCAGCATCTACAACAAGCCGGTGCCGCTGCCGCCGGGCACGTACCGTCTGAACGTGGTGGCGAAGGACGTGGTGGGCGGCAACCTCAACACCTACGAAGTCGCCATCACCGTGCCCCGGATGGACAGCGAGAAGCTGTTCGCCAGCAACATTGTGCTCGCCGACCTGATCGAGCATGTACCCACCCGGAGCATCGGGATGGGGCAGTTCGTGATCGGGACCTCCAAGGTGCGTCCGCGCATCGACGACGTCTTCAAGCGCAGCGAGAAGATGGGGATCTACTTTAAGATCTATAACTTCGGGACGGACGGAGACAGTCGCACGCCGAGCGGCGAAGTCACCTACGAAGTGGTGAAGAACGGGACCAACGAGAAGATTTTCGATTTCACCGAAGACGTCGCCAAGATCCCGGGCGCTTCGGCCAACCAGGTCACGGTGGAAAAGCTGCTGCCGCTGAACGGCCTGGCGCCGGGGACGTACACTTTACGGGTGAAAATTACCGATAAGAACCGGAATCAGACCCTAACCCCCTCCGCCCAATTTACGGTAACCTAGGTAGGCGGAGAAGCCGCGACCGGTCCGGTGAAACCCGGCCGGCGTAATGAGCGTCGGAATGCTCAAGCTCATGACGCACAAGCCGATCGCAATTCTGGTAGCGGCGGGCTTGGTGTCTCTCGGCTCCGAAGCGGTGTTCGCGGCGACACCACTGCACCTTTCCGGCGCGATTAGCGGCGTAGTCAGCGATTCCGCGGGCGTGCCGCAAATGGGCGCCAGCGTCATCCTCTTTAACCGGCAGGACCGGCAGTTCCTCAAAGTGTTGACCGATGAGCGCGGGGCGTTCCAGTTCCTCAGCCTGATTCCGGACGTCTACTCGGTCAAGGTGACGATGGCCAGCTTCGTGCCGGCCATGCGGAAAGGCATCCTGGTGCAGCCGGGGATGCTCAGCGTGCTCAGCGTGAACATGAACACGCTGTTCAGCTCGATCCGGTTCTCCTACCCTCCCATCGAGGCCGGCAACCCGATGAGCGACGAATGGAAATGGGTGCTGCGCAGCGCTACGCCGACGCGACCGGTGCTGCGGTTCACTCCGGATGTGCTGGCCAAGGACATTAAGAAGAAGGACCGCGGCGCGGTGTTCAGCGAGACGCGCGGCGTGCTGAAGCTTTCCGCGGGCGACGGGCAGTCCGCGGTAGGAACCAGCAGCGAAGCCGACCTCGGCACGGCGTTCGCGCTGGCGACTTCGCTTTACGGCAACAGCATGCTGGAGGTCAGCGGCAACCTCGGATACGGTTCACAGACCGGGGTCCCGACGGCCGCCTTCCGCACTTCGTACACGCGCGGGACCGGACCGGACGCGCCGGAATTTTCGGTCACGATGCGGCAGTTGTTCGTACCCGGGCGGCTGGCGTCATCGATTGCCGGCGCCGACGCCGCGGCGCCGATGCTGCGCGCCGTCTCCGCCAGCTACGACGACCGCACGGAACTGACGGACGGCTTGACCGCGCAATACGGCTTCACGATGAATTCGGTCTCCTTCTTCGACCGGATGAACTATGCCAGCCCGTACGCGCGGCTGGTCTATTCGATGGGCGACGCCGGGGAGATCGAGGTGGCGTTCTCCTCGGGCGATGCGCGTCCCGATCTGGCCGGCAGGCTCAGCGCGGAGACGGGGCAGCAGCAGGACCTCAATACCCTCGGGCTGTTCCCGCGGATCAGCATGCGCGACGGCAAGATGCAGATTCAGCGCGGCGACGATCTGGAAGTGAGCTACTCGCGCAAAGTCGGACGCCGCACGTACCAGATTTCCGCCTACCGCGAGAGCATCTACAACGCGGCGCTCTCGATCATGAACTCGAATGGCATGTTCGGCGGGAACGACCTGCTGCCCGACCTGTTCACCGGCGCCGCCACGTTCAACGCGGGCGATTTTCACAGCACCGGCTTCACCGCCAGTATTGCCCAGGAATTGGGCGACCACATCACCGCGACGCTGATCTACGGCTCGATGGGCGGGCTTTCCGCGCAGCCGGGAGAGATGGTGACCAACAGCCCCGACGAGTTGCGCGCCATGATCCACGCCGGCCACGGGTCGGCCGCCACCGCGCTCGTAACGGCGGTTTCGCCGCGGACCGGGACCCACATGATCGCCAGCTACCAGTGGAGTTCGGACCACAATTGGGTTCTGCCCGGCCACATGTATAGCGTCCAGGAGGTGCGGGCCTTGCCGGGACTGAATATCATGGTGCGGCAACCGATTCCGGGCCTGGGTATCCTGCCATGGCGCATGGAGGCTACCGCCGATTTGCGCAACCTGCTGGCGCAGGGTTATCTGCCGATGGGCGCGATGGGCGGCCAGCAATTCCTGCTGGTCGAAACGCCGCGCAGCTTCCGCGGCGGCCTTGCCTTCATCTTCTGACCAGTTCCCACTACACCTTGCGCATCGACAGCCACCTGCACTTCACCGGCGAATACACTCCCGATCTGCTTTGGCCGATCCTGAAGCGCAACCGTTTCGAGGCCGGCGTCCTGGTGGGCGGCGCGGAACTGCTGCCGTTGGCGGCGGAGTTTGTCGCCGCAGTGGTAGTGGAAGCCGACCTGGCGTCGCCGGACCTGCCATACCTGCTGGACGGATGGCAGCGGCATCCGAAATTCCGCGGCGTCTGCTACGCTTTCGATGGTGACCCTTTACCCTGCGGCCTCGCCGAGTTGGCCCGCCGCGGCCTCACGCTCGATCTGCCGCCGCGTCCGAGTCTGGTGCCGGCAATCGCCGGGCGGTATCCCGGGCTGCGGCTGGTGCTGGACCACGTGGGGCGGCCGTCGCTGATGCCTCAGGGCTTCGAGGAGTGGGCGCGCGGCCTGGAAACGGCCGCACAGCACGCACCATTGTGCGCCAAGATCAGCGGTCTGATTGCCGATGCCCCCGGCGGGCGGTGGAAGGCGGAGGATTTCCGTCCCGTGGTGCGGCACGCGCTGCGCACGCTGGGTCCGGACCGCCTGATGTACGGCAGCGACTGGCCTCGCTACCTGCCTGAAGGCACGTGGAAGGAGGCGTTGGCGGCGTTCACCCAATCCATCGGCGCGATGCCGGCGGAGATTCGCGAACATCTGCTTGGGCTCACCGCCGCGCGCTTCTACCGGATCGATCCGCGGAGCGCCGCCTGATGAGCCGGCAACGCCAGCGCACGATCGGGGCCGCGGCCCTGCTGTTCGCGCTGAACGCCTACATCACCCTGCCCCTGTTCCACACCGCCTATACCCGGCAGATGGGATCGATCGAAGCGGCGTACATCGGGCTGGCGCGGTACATCGCCGCGCACTTTACGCAGCTCGACTGGTTCCCACTCTGGTACGGCGGGATTCCCTACCCCGATACGTATCCGCCGCTGCTGCACTGGATCTGCGCGGCGGTGGTGGCGGCGGGCGCATCGCCGGGGCTGGCGCACCATTTCGTCACCGCGGCCATGTACGCGCTGGGACCGGTCACGCTGTTCTGGATGGTGCTGCGGCTGAGCGGGAATCGTGGGGCGGCGTTCGTGTCGGGACTGGGCTACAGCCTGATTTCGCCGGCCTGCCTGCTGATCCGGGAGGTGCGTTTCGACGCCGGGGGCGCGCTGGGGGCCCGCCGGCTGGACACCCTGGTGGTATACGGGGAAGGTCCGCACATCACCGCGCTGTGCCTGCTGCCGCTGGCCATCGGGATGCTCCACGTGGCGCTCGAAAAGCGCCGTCCGCTGTACTATTGCGGTGCGGCGCTGGCGGTGGCCGCGGTGCCGCTCAGCAACTGGCTGGGCGCGGTGGCGCTGGCGTTTGGCGCCGTTTCCCTGCTGCTCGGGTACGCGCAGGACGTACGCCGGTGGATGGTGGCGGCGCTGCTCGGGGGGTGGGCGTATGCGATCGCGCTGCCCTGGATGAGCCCGTCGACCATCGCGGTGATTCAGGCGAACGCGCCGCGCGTGGCGAACAACTTCGCTTCCGGCACGGGCCACCGGCTGTTCGTGGCAGCCACCGCGGCGGTGCTGCTGGGCGGAGCGTGGCTACTGCGACGCGGGCGGATCGACCCAGCACTGCGTTTCGCGCTGCTGTTCAGTTTCCTCACCGGCGTCACGGCGCTGGGCAAATACCGGTTCGGGCTGGCCCTGGTGCCGCAGCCGGAGCGTTACCACCTGGAGATGGACCTGGCGTTCTGGATCGCGGTTCCGCTGCTCGCCAGCCCGCTGCTCGGGCGGACGCTCGTGCGCCGCGCGGCTCTGTGCGCGGCGGCCGTGGCTGCCGCGGCGCTGGCGGTGCACCAGCATCGCGCGGCGCGCGACTGGGAGCGGCCCATCGACATCGCCTCCACCATCGAGTACCGCACCGCGCGCTGGCTGGATACCCACATGCCCGGCGCGCGCGTCTTCGCGCCCGGCACCATCGGGTTCTGGCTGAACGCCTTCTCGGACAATCCGCAGATCACCGGCGGGTTCGACAACGGCATCCTCAACCCGATGCTGCCGCACGTGATTTTCCAGGTCTACGCGGGCGAGAAGCGGCAGGTCATGGTGGACCTGATGCAAGCCTACGGCGTCGACGCGGTGATCGCCGGCGGCAAGGAGAGCCGCGAAGTATATCATCCGATCGCGCACCCGGAGAAGTTCGCCGGGATGGCCGAGTTGTGGCGCGACGGGGGCGACGCGGTCTACGAAATTCCGCGGCGCTCGCGCTCGCTGGCGCACACGATTCTTCCTTCGGCGGTGGTGGAGACCGCGCCGCCGGCTTACGACACCACCTCCATCCGGCCGTATCTGGCGGCGCTCGAGGACCCCGCGATGCCGCCGGCGGAGTGGCGGTGGCTGGCGCCGGATCGGGCCGTGATCACGTCCGAGGGCTTGCGTCCGGAGCAGGTTTTCAGCGTGCAGGTGAGCTGGGACAAAGGGTGGAACGCCTCGGTGGACGGGCGGGCGGCGCCCGTGCGCGCCGACAAACTCGGGCAGATGGTGGTGGAGCCGCGCTGCACCGGATCGTGCCGGGTGGAACTGCGCTACGATGGCGGCGCCGAACATCGCCTGGCCGCGCTCGCGTGTCTGCTGGCGCTGGCTCTGGGGCCATTATGGTGGGGAGTGGATTATGCCAAACGTATTCGGGTTCAACGAGGATGAAGTGAAGCTGCTGCTGGTGGCGGTGCGCCACATGCGGCGCACGTTCGCCGCCGCGCGCAAAACCGCGCCCGCGCCGCAGCCGGCGGCGGACGCTTACGAAAAGCTCTACGACGAACTCTACGAAAAGCTGCGCGAGATGGCCGGACCGGTGCCGGACGAACTGATCGGGTAGCCCTCCTTCCAGGCGGGCGCGGGAGCGAATTGCGTGGACGAGGCCGAACGGGCGGGTTCGATTCTGCGCCGCGCCGGGATTCCAAACCAGGTGACGGAGGAACGGGACGAGGCCTCCGGCCGCGCTACTTCTTCTTCCGCTCGATAGCGGCCCACAGCCCCAGCAGCGCGGCCACGGCGACGATCGCGGCGGCGAGCAGCATGGCCTACTGGATTTGCACGAGGCCCTGCGGACTGCCGTCGCCCACCGGCGCGGCGGCCGGGGTCTGCGGATCGCGCCAGCCGTCGATGTAGCCCACCTGGTGGACGCAGGCCACGGTGCAGCGCGGGGCGCAGCCCTTGGCCGTGCGGTATTCCCGCCGGATGTCTTCGACCGTGTATTCGAGCAGCGGCTTGGCCGGGAAGCCGCGCTGCTGCGAGCAGTAGTGCACCAGCCCGTCTTCGCAGATGTAGAGGTAGCGGGCGCCGGCGCGGCAGCGCCAGTCGTTCTCGCGGCCGTGCGCAATGTTGTCCTGGAAGCCGTTGACGCGGGCGTAGCTGGATTTCTCCATCGCCTTCATGGCGGCGTACACTTCCCGCTCCTCGTCGCGCAGGGGCTGCAACTGGCCGTCGCCATCGTGAATGATTCCCACGGTCGAGGTGAAGCCGAGTTCGAGGGCGCGGCGGCCGATGGTCAGCGCGTCCTTGGGATGATGGATGCCGCCGCCGACCACGCTGTTGATGTTCACGTGAAACTCGGCGTGTTCGGCCAGCAGTTGCAGCTTCCTGTCCAGCACCTTGAGGCTCTTCTTCGAGACATCGTCGGGCATCACGTTGTCGATCGAGATCTGCAGGTGCTCCAGACCCGCGCGGTTGAGCCGCTGGATGCGATCCGCCGTCAGCAGGTAGCCGTTGGTGATCATGCCGGAGACGATGCCGTGGCTGCGGACGCGCGCGATCACCTGGTCCAGTTCGGGGTGCAGCAGGGGCTCGCCGCCGCTGATGGTGACGATGGTGGTGCCGAGTTTGGCGAGGTGGTCCACGCGCTGGCGCATGGTGTCCAGCGGGACGGGCTTGGAGAAATCGTCGAACTCGTTACAGTAGGTGCACGAAAGATTGCAGCGGCGCATCGGGATGATGTGCGCCAGAATCGGGTGGTCGCGATCGGCCAACCCTTTCGCAATCATTCGGATCTCGCGGAGGCGGCGGTGGATTGCCTTGCTGCCCCTCGCCAGACGCATGGACAGAGTCATAGCGGAAATGTCCTTACATTACAACACATTCCCGCATTTCTACCGAGCTTCCGGCGGCGAGCAGGGGTTATCCGGGGTTGAATGGTAGAAGCACCCGCGCGGATGGCGCGGACGCCCGGCGCGGGTGCGCGTTCCGAACGCGTAGCGCAACACGAACTGCATGATGCGCGGCGGCGCCGTGGACGGCGGAAGGCCCGCGCAAAAGATTAACTCCTCAAAATCCAATCCAGGCCGAAGCGGGCGAACGTAATCCGTTCGGCCGCCGATGCGTCGCCGCATTCGTAGAGCACCCCGACAGTTCCATCGCGCAGCGGGACCACGGTCGAATACGCCGCCGGACCCGGATGCAGCACGCGCGCGTAAGGCCAGGTGAGCCCGCCATCGAGGCTGAGTTTCACGGTCAGGTTGCGGCGCTCGGGAGCGCTCGCGTTGGTGAAGATCAGCAGGTCGCGACGCCCCCTCCGGTAGCGCGCCAGACCGGCATTGCACGACGGGTCGATCAGCGCCGCATCGTGAGTAACGGGGTCGAAGGTGATGCCGCCGTCGTGCGAGCGCGCCACCGCGCGGGTCTTGCCGTTGCGCAGGTTCTGCAATACCGTCCCACCGGCGAGTTCGACCGCCTTGCTCTCGTCGGTGCCCGCTCCAATCGCCGGACCCGCCTTCCACGTGGCGCCGCCATCGTCGGACCAGGCGTTGCGCGCCGACACCACGCCGGCGGCATCCCGCACCACCAGCGGGACCAGGTAACGCCCCCGGCTGGTCTGGAAGTGAGTGCCGGAAGCGGCGAACATGGCCTGCCACGCCGGGTCCTTGATCTGCGGCGTGAGGTCGCGCGGGGGGCTCCAGGTCTCCCCATCGTCGCCGCTGGTGATGGCGTGGACCTGTAGCGTCCGCGGTCCCGTGACCGCACCCGCCTGCGCGTTCGGAAAACCGATTCCAGGGGGACCGTAAGCGTGAAAACACCAGATGCGCCCGGTGCGGCGGTCCAGCAGCAGCGAGGCATCGCCCACGCCGCCTTCCTCGACCGCGCGCAACGTGCTCACCGGCGACCAGGTGCGGCCCCGGTCGCGGCTGCGCCGGATCACCAGCGAGATTCGCGCCGGAAGATCGCGGGCGCTGTCCCGGCGGGCGTCGGCTACCGCCAGGAGCGTGCCGCCGCGGGTTTCGAGGAGCGCCGGGATACGATAGGTGTGAACCCCGCGGTCCCCTTGACGGAAGAGGCCGGTCTGCTCGATGCCGCGCAGCTTGGAGAGCGCCGGTACCGCACTGGCGGCGAGCAGGATCCAGGATCGTCGTGTGGGTTGGTTTTGCATTTTAGCGAAAATTATTATCGCTTATCGCTCGTTATTGCATTACAATACTCCATATTGGACCTGACTGTCAAGACGGAAAGAAAAGAGGAACACCGATGAGCACGCGTCTGCTGCGGGGGGTGATGCCCGCCCTGGTCACGCCTGTCGACGAGAGCCGCGTCTTTCAGCCCCGCCCCTACCAGCAGTTGCTGGGGCGGGTCTACGGAGCCGGGGTTCATGGCGTATACGTCTGCGGGCAGACGGGAGAGGGTCTGCAACTCGCCGCGGCGGAGCGCAAGCGCGCCCTGGAGTGCGCGGTACGGTGCTCGCCCTCGGACCGGGTGGTCATCGCGCACGTGGGGGCGCCGAGCACGGCGGAGGCGGTGGACCTGGCGCGGCACGCGGCCGAGACCGGCGCGCACGCCATCAGCAGCCTGCCGCCGGCGGGCAGTTACTCCTTCGCCGAGGTCCGCGAATATTATGAAGAGGTGGCCGCGGCGACCGCCCTCCCGTTCCTGGTCTACTACTTCCCTTCCATCGCCCCCGCCATCCGGACGGTGGACGAGATTCTGGCGCTGTGCCGCATCCCGAACGTAGCCGGGCTGAAGTTCACCGACTCGGACTTCTTCCGGCTGTGGGCCATCCGGCGCACGGGAGCGGTGGTATTCAACGGCTTCGATGAGATGCTGCTGCCGGGCCTCATCATGGGCGCCAACGGCGGGATTGGGAGCA
This sequence comes from Candidatus Solibacter sp., assembly GCA_037442245.1. Lineage (GTDB taxonomy): Bacteria > Acidobacteriota > Terriglobia > Bryobacterales > Bryobacteraceae > Solibacter. Next base: position 12,797 of record JBBIQR010000005.1, read on the forward strand.
CGTACAACCTGATTCCCGCGAGCTTCGTGGAACTCTACCGCCTGGCCGCGGAGGGCCGCTGGGAGGAGGCACGGCGCGTGCAGGACTGCATCAACCAGTTCATCGCGGTCATCCTGCGCTACCCGGTGCACGCGGCGATCAAACTGGCGCTTTCCTGGACCGGCATCGACTGCGGCGTCTGCGTGCCGCCGCGCCGCGCACTTTCCGCGGCCGAAGCCGGCGAATTCCGCGCGGCGCTGGGCGCCACCGAACTCGGCGCGCAACTGCTGGAGGCGCACGCCCGGGCATGAGTGGATCGCGATACCGCTGGACCGTGGTGGCGCTGTTGTGGGTGGTGGCGCTGCTCAACTACCTGGACCGGCAGGTGATCTTCGCGGTATTCCCGCTGCTCGAAAAGGACCTGCACGCTACGAGCGTCGAACTCGGCATGCTCGGCACGGCGTTCCTGTGGATCTACGGCATCCTGAGCCCGTTGGGCGGCTGGATGGCGGACCGGATGGGCCGGCGCGGGGTGATCCTGCTCAGCCTCGGGGTGTGGTCGGCGGTCACGGTGCTCACGGGGCTGGCGCGCAACTATCACGAACTTCTGATCGCGCGCGCCCTCATGGGCATCAGCGAGGCGTGCTACCTGCCGGCGGCTCTGGCGATGATCGCCGATTACCACGGCGGCGGCACGCGCTCGCGCGCCACCGGACTGCATCAGAGCGGGCTGTACACGGGCATCGCACTGGGCGGATTCGGCGGGGGCTGGATGGGGGCGCATTACGGCTGGCGGCCGGCGTTCTTCGTCCTGGGTGCGGCGGGGTTGGTGTACGCCGCGGTGCTGCTGGCGGGATTGAAGGAGGCGCCCCGGCCGGTGCCGCGCGCCGTCTCCGGTTCGCACGTCCCGCTGGCCGCGAGCCTGCGCGAACTGGCCGGGTCCGGAGCGTTCGGCGTGGTGGTGGTGGCCAATGCCCTGGCCTCGAGCGCCTACTGGTGCGTCTACACGTGGCTGGCGCTGTTTCTTTTCGAGCGCTTCCGGGTGAGCCTGACTACGGCCGGCTTTTCCTCCACGTTCTACATTCAGGCGGCGTCGTTCGCCGGCATCCTGGCGGGCGGATGGCTGGCCGACCGGTGGAGCCGCGTCAACCGGCGCGGGAGGCTATGGACGCAATCGATCGGCTTAGCCATCGCCGGGCCGTTCCTGCTGCTGGCCGGCACGACCGCGTCCTGGTGGGTGCTGCTGCCCTGCCTGGTCTGCTTCGGGCTGGGGCGGGGCTTCTTCGATTGCAACCTGATGCCGGTGGTCTGCCAACTGGTGCCGGCGCACCTGCGCGCCACGGCCTACGGAATCCTCAATCTCACGTCCTGCATCGCGGGCGGCGCGATGGCGGCGGCGGGGGCCTGGTTCAAGGACCACGCCGGCCTGGGCGCCGCGATTCACCTTTCCGCCGTGCTCCTGCTGATCGCCGCGGCGATCCTGGCCCTGCTGCGCATCGCGGCGCCGCGCGGCGAGGAGTTGGCCGAAGCGGAGGCCGCATGAGCGCGCTCGAAACGTTGCGCGGACGCCTCATCGTCTCCTGTCAGGCGTGGGAGGACGATCCCTTCCACGCCCCCGGACTGATGGCGCGTTTCGCGCGCGCCGCTGTGGCGGGAGGAGCGGCGGGAATTCGCGCCAACGGCCCCGAGGATGTGCGCGAGATCCGCGCGGCGACGGGAGTGCCCGTGATCGCGATTCAAAAGCGCGCCATGGAGGACGGCCGCATCCTCATCACTCCCACGTTCGACGACGCACGGGCGCTGGCGGACTCGGGCGCCGCCGTCATCGCGCTGGACTGCACCGCGCGCGGACAACACTACGGCGCGCTCGGCCGCCTGGCGCGCATCCGCAGCGAACTCGCGCTGCCGGTGGCGGCGGACATCGCCACGCTCGACGAAGCCCTGGCCGCGCAGGCGGCGGGCGCGGATTTCGTCCTCTGCACCATGCGCGGCTATTCCGGGGATACGGTTGACGTGACGCGCTTCGAGCCCGCGTTCGTCGCCGAACTGGTACGCCGCATGCGAGTGCCGGTGATCGCCGAAGGCCGCATCCGCGCGCCGCACGAGGCGCTGGCGGCGCTGGACGCGGGAGCGTTCGCGGTGGTGGTGGGCTCGGCGATCACGCGGCCGCGCGACATCACAGCGCGGTTTGCGCGGGCGCTGGCCCCGTGGTCGGTGGAGCGCGCCTGCTTCCTCGGCATCGACCTGGGCGGTACGAACCTGAAATCCGGACTGGTAACCGCCGATGGCGCGGTCACGGCCGCGCGCGTCGAGCCGACCCGCGCCGCAAGCCGCGGCGCGGTGCTGGCGCAGTTGGCCGCGACGGCGGCGCGCCTCGTGGCGGATGCGGCATCGCTCGGGCTGACCCCGCTCGCGGCCGGCATCGCCACCCCAGGCTGGCCCGATCCGGTCTCCGGCGAGATCGTCTTCGGCACCGGCAACCTGCCCGAATGGACCGGCGCGCGGCTGCGCGACGCGGTGGCGCCGGTCCTGGCGGTCCCCGTATTCATCGAAAACGACGCCAACGCCGCCGCCGCCGGTGAACGCTGCTTCGGTGCGGCGCGCTCGGTGGACACGTTCCTGTGCGTGACGGTCGGGACCGGGATCGGCGGCGGCTGTTTCGCCGGAGGCAGGCTGCTGCGTGGCGGACGGCTGCAGGGCAACCAGTTGGGCCACATCGTCATCGAGCCGGACGGGGCGCTCTGCACCTGCGGGCAGCGGGGCTGCGTGGAGCAGTACGCCAACGCCGATGCCCTGCTGCGCTACGCGGGCCATCCGGCGGGCGGCGTGCGCGAAGTGCTGGCGGCGGTGCACTCCGGCGACGTCCGCGCGCGGGAGGCCGTGGTCCGGGTGGCGCGGGAGTTGGCGCGCGGCCTGGCGCCCGCCGTGCAGGTGCTGGATCCCGGGTTGATCGTGCTCGCCGGCGGCGTCGCGCAGGAGAATCCTCTGCTGGCGGAGGCGCTCTCCGCCGGACTGGCGGAGCGGGTGCCCAATTGGACGGCGCGGCGTATCGACGTGCGGATTTCGGCCCTGGGGTATCACGGAGGCGTGAGCGGAGCCGGAGCGGTGGCCCGCGCCGGTCTGGCCGAATGAGAGCAGATTCACCGGTTCGCTAGAATCGGAGACGGAGACAACCATGAGAGGACAGAAGATGGCCCTGCCCCAGTTGGTCAGGACGGACTCGCTGTCGAATCAGCTCTTCGGCATCCTCAGGGAAGCCATCTTTGCCGGCAAGTTCCAGCCGGGCGAAGCCCTGCGCGAGTTGACACTGGCGCGCACCATGGGGGTCAGCCAGGCCACCGTCCGCGAGGCCCTGACCCAACTCGAACAGGCCGGACTCGTGGTCCGCTCCCAGACCCGCCGGACCACCGTGACTTCCTTCACCCAGGACGAGGTGCGCGACCGCCTCGCCATGCGCATCGTGCTCGAGGAACTCGCCTTTCAGAAGGCAGCTCGCGCGATGACGGAGGAGGACTTCCAGACGCTGGAAGCCCTCTCCAGCGACATCGACGACCTGGCGCAGGCGGGCGATTCCCTGCATATGACGCTGGCGGACATGCGCTTCCACCGCTTCATCTGGGAGCGCGCCGGGAGTCCCGTGATGCTGCGCACGCTGGACCAGTTGACCACGCCTCTGTTTGCCTTCCTCAGCGTGCTGCACGGGCAGGGCATGCACGACCTGCGGTCCGGACGGTCCCACCGCGACCTGGTCGCCGCCCTGCACAGCGGTCAGGAGGAAACGATCCGTGCGGCGATCCGCGGCCATATCGGCGGCTCGTACCGGAAATTTCTGGAATCCGGCACTCCTTCGCTGGACATGCTGATCCAGAAGCCCCAGGCGCTGGCGGACCTGCAACACTAGCAGACTGTGGATGGTGAAATCCCCCACTGCCAGCCATCGGTGGGTGGTGTTGCGCAATTTGACACGACCCGGAGCAGGTGATAAGTGTAGGGGTCTTCACTAGACCTCCGGGAAATGCGGGAAAGAGCGCCCTTTGGCTCATCGTGTTGGACTCGGGGTCGAGTGGACGGTCAAGTGCAGTTTACGGAGACCAGACATGGCTGATGAACCCAAGCCTGGCGGTTCCGAACCGCCTGTTCCGCCGAGCGGACAGGCGGCGGGACAACCGGCGAAACCAGCCGCTGCCGCGCCGAAACCGGCGCCTCCCAAGCCTGCGGCGGCTGCCGGCAGTGCAGCCCCGCCGAAACCGCCTGCCATCATGGCGGCTACCCCCTGGGACAGCGACCTGGCACGCGAGTTGAAAGAGCGGTTCGGCGATCGCATCCGCGAGACTTCCACCTACGCCGGGCAGAACTTCATCGTCACCAAACCCGACGCCGCGATTCCCGTCCTCGAGTACCTGAAGCTCGAAGCCGACTTCGATTACCTGGTGGACGTGACCGCCGTGGATTGGCCCAAGCGCGCCGAACGGTTCGACCTGGTTTACATCGTCTACAGCTTCGTCCGCAACGAGCGGGTGCGAATCAAGACTTATCTCCCCGATGGTTTCAAACCCGAGTCCAGCACCGGCGTGCATTTGACCGCCAACTGGCTGGAACGGGAAGTGTACGATATGTTCGGCATCGAGTTCGCCGGTCACCCCGATATGCGCCGCATTCTGATGCCGGACGGCTGGCAGGGACACCCGCTGCGCAAGGACTATGGCATTCTGCGGCAGGATCAGACCTGGGTGCGGGAAAACATCGAGATTGAGAGCGGACAGTGACGCCCGACGCCACCTTTCTAGATTCCACGGAACTGGTTCTGAACATGGGACCGCAACACCCGTCGACGCACGGCGTGCTGCGCGTGATCCTGAAACTCGACGGCGAAAAGGTGTTGGGCACGGATTGCGTGCTCGGGTACCTGCATCGCGGCGTGGAAAAGATCGCGGAAAACCGCACCTGGGCGCAGTTCAACCCCTACGTGGACCGCATGGACTACGTGGCGGCGATTTCCAACGGTCTGGGCTACTGCCTCGCCGTGGAGAAACTGCTCAACGTGGAAGTGCCGGCGCGCGCGCAGGCGGTGCGGGTGATCCTCACCGAGTTGAATCGCATCGGCAGCCACCTGCTGTGGCTGGGCACCCACGCGCTCGATATCGGCGCGATCACCCCGGTCTTCTACTGCTTCCGCGAGCGTGAAGCCACGCTCAACATCTTCGAGCAATACTGCGGCGCGCGACTCACCACTCATGCCTTCCGCATCGGCGGGTTGCAGTACGAGACTTACGAGGGCTTCGAGAAGGACGTCAACGATTTCTGCGACATGTTCCTCCCCAAGGTGGACGAGTACGAGGAACTGCTCACCGGCAACCGCATCTGGGCGGGACGCTTGAAGAACGTGGGTGTTCTGAACGGCGAGGAGTGCAAGGAATACGGCGTGACCGGACCGGTGCTGCGCGCCGCCGGCGTGAAGTGGGACCTGCGCAAGGCGCAGCCCTACTCGGGCTACGAGAAGTACGAGTTCGATATCCCCACCTGTCAGAACGGCGACACCTTCGACCGGTACATCGTGCGGATGCAGGAGATGCGGCAGAGCGTGCGCATCCTCCGGCAGGCGGTAGCGGCGATACCGGAAGGTCCGGTCATGGGCAAGGTACCAAAGGTGATCAAGCCGCCCATCGGCGAGGCGTATGTCTCGATCGAGGCGCCCAAGGGCGAACTCGGCTACTACGTGGTCAGCGACGGATCGACCCAGCCCTACCGGGTGCGCGTGCGTCCGCCTTCGTTCATCAACCTGCAGGCGCTCGACCGCATGATCGCGGGGGGACTGGTCGCCGACGTGGTGGCGATCATCGGCACGCTGGATATCGTCCTGGGAGAAGTGGACCGGTGAGGAATAAGGAGTCAGGAGCCAGAAGGCAGGAGTCAGGAGTCAGGAGTCAGGAGTCAGAATGGCGCGGCTTCCGGTCTTCCTCCGCGGCAGCTCGTAACATTCCCGACATTCTGACTTCTGACTTCTGTCTTCTGACTTCTGCCTTCTGTCTTCTGCCTTTTAGCCCCGAGGTGTTCGCTCTATGAGCCTCCTGAGAAAAGTGTTTCTGGCCGACCTGTTCCAGGGTCTTTGGGTCACGTTCCGCAATCAGCATCCCAAGCACCTGGTGACCGAGCAGTATCCGGCGCAGCGTCCCAAAATCGGCGAGCGCTATCGCGGCGCGCCGCGGCTGAACATCAACCCCGATAACGGCGAAACCCTCTGCATCGCGTGCAACCTGTGCGCGCTGGCGTGCCCGGAGACCCTCATTGTGGTCGCCAGCGAGCGCAACGAGCAGACCAAGCGCAAGGAACTCACCACCTTCACCTACGACACGTCGCGCTGCATGTTCTGCGGCCTCTGCGAGGACGCCTGCCCGGTGGACGCGCTGGAATTGACGCAGGATTTCGAGATGGCCAGTTACACGCGCGAAGGCCAGATCTGGGACCGCCAGATGCTCGAGGAAGGACCGCGCCCCACGCAATACAAATGCTGACCGACACCGTTCTGTTTTATATCTTCGCCGTCATGGTGCTGGCAGGCGGCATCCTGACCATCACGCGGCGCAGCGCGGTACACAGCGCGATTTCGTTGATCGTATCGCTGCTCGGCGTGGCCGGGCTCTACCTCCTGCAACAGGCCGAGTTTCTCTTCGCCGTGCAGATCGTCCTGTACATCGGCGGCATTATGGTGCTGTTCCTGTTCGTCATCATGCTGGTGAATCTGGACGTGGCGGCGAAGCAGCGGCAGTTCAACCGGCAGTGGCTGGTGGCTCTGGCCGCCGCCGGACTGGTTGGCGCGCAACTCGGCTGGTTCGTGCTGAAGGGCCGGGACGCCTTCGCCATCGCAACGACCGCGATGCCCGGCGCCTCCGCCGGCGAGGGCAATACCGAGCGCATCGCCGACGTTCTGTTCAGCGAATACCTGCTGCCGTTTGAAATCGCCAGCGTCCTGCTGCTGGTGGCCGTGGTGGGCAGCGTGATGATGGCCAAGAAGAGGGTTTGACGATGCATCCCATTACCACCGTCCATTACCTGGCGCTCAGCGCGGCCCTGCTGATCATCGGCACCATCGGGGTGCTCACCCGCCGCAACATCGTGATCATTCTGATGAGCATCGAGCTGATTCTCAACGCCGTGAACATCAATCTGGTGGCCTTCTCCCACGCGCTCAAGAATATCGACGGCCAGATCTTTGCGATCTTCGTGATTACCGACGCCGTGGCCGAAGCCGCCGTCGGCCTCGGCATTCTGATCGCCCTCTTCCGCAACAAGGAAACCGTGCTGGCTGACGAAGTGGACCTGCTTAAGTGGTGACAAGCGTGAACTTTTTCCTGGATCATATCTGGCTCATCCCGCTCTTCCCGCTGTGCGGAGCGGCCCTCATGCTGCTGCTGGGCAGCCGGCTCGACCCGCAGCCGGCCAGCGATGTCGCGGTGGCGACCGGCGTGGAACCGGTCCGCGAGCACGGCGGCGCCGCGCATCATGCCGCCGGACACGGGAGCGGGCACGACGCCCACGGCCATCACGCCAGTTCGCCGCTCAAGTTCCTGATCAACCTGATCTGCCCGGGCATGGTCTTCCTCTCCCTGGTCTTTTCCATCGGCGCCGTGTGGCAACTGGCGCAATTGCCCCGGCACGTCTACCAGGTGATTCAGTTCACCTGGCTCCCCGGGATGCCCTTCCATACCGCCGGCGGCGCCATGGCCAACTTCACGCTGGACTGGGGCTTCCTGCTCGATCCGCTGAGCAGCGTGATGATCCTGGTGGTCACCGGCATCGGCTTTCTGATTCACGTCTACTCCACCGGGTACATGGCGCACGATAACGGCTACTACCGGTTCTTCGGGTACCTGAACCTGTTCGTCTTCTTCATGCTGATGCTGGTGCTGGCCAACAACTACGCACTGCTCTTCGTCGGCTGGGAGGGAGTGGGGTTGTGCAGCTACCTGCTGATCGGCTTCTACTTCCACAAGACATCGGCGGGCGATGCCGGCAAGAAGGCGTTCGTCGTCAACCGCGTGGGCGACGCGGGATTCCTCATTGGGATGCTGCTCATGATGAGCCTGGTGGGCACCCTGCGCTTCACCGATGTGAACGCCGCGCTCACCTCCGGCGCGTTCCACGCGGAAACCGGCTTCGGCATCCTCAGCATCATGTCGCTGTGCATGTTCTTCGGCGCCACCGGCAAGAGCGCGCAGATTCCGCTCTACGTCTGGCTGCCGGACGCGATGGAAGGTCCCACCCCGGTCTCGGCCCTGATCCACGCCGCCACCATGGTCACGGCGGGCGTCTACATGGTGGCGCGCAGTTCCGCGCTGTACCACCTGACGCCGGCTACCAGCGGGGTGGTCGCCACCGTGGGCGCGCTCACCGCCATCCTGGCGGCGAGCATCGCGCTCGTGCAGAACGATATCAAGCGCGTGCTCGCGTACTCGACGGTGAGCCAGCTCGGCTACATGTTCCTCGCGGCGGGCGTCGGCGCCTACTGGGTCGCGGTGTTCCACCTCTTCACCCACGCTTTCTTCAAGGCTCTGCTCTTCCTTGGCTCCGGCAGCGTCATCCACGCGATGAGCGGCGAGCAGGACATGCGCTACATGGGCGCGCTCAAGAAGAAGATCCCGGTCACCCACTGGACCATGGCGATCGGCTCGATCGCGATCGCGGGCATCCCCGGCTTCGCCGGCTTCTTCTCCAAGGACGAGATCCTCTGGCAAGCCTATAGCTCGCCGCTGGGATCCACCGCGCTCTACGCCGTCGGCCTCACCACCGCCGCGATGACCGCCTTTTATATGTGGCGCATGATGAACATGACGTTCTACGGCAAGTCGCGCGTGAAGCCGGAGGCCGCCGCCCACATCCACGAATCGCCGGCCTCGATGACGGTGCCGCTGGTTCTGCTGGCCGCGGGGAGCGTGCTCGCCGGCTGGCTGGGCACGCCCAAGATGTGGAACCTGCCGGAATTCTTCCGCGGCTTCGAAGGCTGGCTGGCGCCGGTCTTCCCGGAGATGGCCGAGGGCGCGCACGAAGGCAACATGGAGCTGATCCTGATGGTGCTCTCGGTGGCCATCGCGGTGGCCGGCATCGCCCTGGCGCGGTATCTGTATCACCAGCGTCCGGAACTCACGGATGGCTTGCAGGAAAAATTCCGCCCGATCCACAAGGTGCTGTACAACAAGTGGTACGTGGACGAGATCTACGACTTTCTCTTCGTCGATGGACTGTGCAAGGGCGGCGGCAACGCGCTGGGGGCGTTCGACCGCAACGTGGTGGATGGCGGCGTCAACGGCGCCGGCTGGCTCACCCGCTTCACCGGGACCCTTTCGGCGTGGTGGGATACGTGGGTGATCGACGGAGCGGTGCGGCTCAGTTCTTTTATTGTGAAGATGCTCTCCTACCCGGTCTGCCTGATGCAAAGCGGCCGCGTGCAGGCTTATGCCTTGTTCGTCGTGGCGGGCGTGCTCGTGTTCTTCGGCTATTACGTGGTGCGGTAACTCTATGGACCAGCACTTACTCTCGATCGTATTACTCACGCCGCTCGCGGGGCTTGCGGTCCTCTTATTCCTGCCGGGCGGGAACAAGAACCTGATCCGCGTGTGGGCCAACCTGGCCGCTCTCGCCGGGTTCGCGGTCAGTATTCCGCTCGCCACCCGGTTTCAGGTTGGCCGCCCCGGCTACCAGTTCGAGGAATTCGCCGACTGGATTCCCTCGCTCGGCGCCCATTACCACATCGGCATCGACGGCATCAGCCTCCTGCTGGTGATGCTCACCACCCTGATGGGCGTCATCGCCATGCTGGTCTCCTGGAGCGCGATTGAAGACCGCGTGAAGGAGTATTACGCGATGTTCCTGCTCCTGCAAACCGGGATGATCGGGGTCTTCCTCTCGCTCGACTTCTTCCTCTTCTACATCTTCTGGGAACTGGTGCTGGTCCCGATGTACTTCATCATCGGGGTCTGGGGCGGGCCCCGCAAGCTCTACGCGGCCATCAAGTTCTTCCTCTATACGCTGGCGGGCTCGGTTCTCATGCTGCTCGGCATCCTGACCCTCTACTTCGAGCACTTCAAGCAGTTCGGCAGCTACACTTTCGAAATATCCGAACTGATGAAGCTCAACCTCCCGCTGGGCCTGCAGGAGTGGGTCTTCTGGGCCTTCTTCATCGGGTTCGCGATCAAGGTGCCGATGTTCCCCTTCCACACCTGGCTGCCCGACGCCCACGTGGAAGCGCCCACCGCGGGCAGCGTGATCCTGGCGGCGGTGCTCCTCAAGATGGGGACTTACGGCTTCCTCCGCTTCTCCCTGCCGCTGCTGCCCGGCGCTTCGGCGGACCGCACCATCGTGCAGATCCTGGCCGCGCTCTCGATCGTGGGCATCATCTACGGCGCACTCGTGTGCCTGATGCAGGCCGATTGGAAAAAGCTGGTGGCCTACTCCTCGGTGAGCCACCTCGGCTTCTGCACGCTGGGCATCTTCAGCATGAACCCCAACGGCATCGCCGGCAGCGTGCTCCAGCAGATCAACCACGGGATCTCGACCGGCATGCTCTTCATGGTGATCGGGGTCATTTACGAACGCCGGCACACGCGCGAGATCAAGGAGTACGGCGGACTCGCCCACGTGATGCCGAAGTTCGCCGTTATCTTCGCCATCGCCATGCTCAGTTCGGCGGGCCTGCCGCTGCTCAACGGCTTCATCGGCGAGTTCACCATTCTGCAAGGCGCTTTCGAAGCCAACCGCGTGTGGGCGTCGTTCGCCGTCACCGGCGTGATCCTGGGCGCGGCCTACCTGTTGTGGCTCTACCAGCGCACCATGCTCGGGCAGGTCACTAACGGCAAGAACCTGACCATCCCCGATATGAATTTCCGCGAAGTGGCGATGTTCGTGCCGCTGATCCTGTGGGCGGTCTGGATCGGAGTTTATCCCAAGCCCTACTTCGACATTCTGCGACAGCCGGTGAACCAGATCGTGCAGCGGGTTCATCCCGAATACTTTAACGGCAACACCGTGCGCAACGCGGCCGCGCTTCCCGCGGCGCCGCAATCCGGAGGCGCCCAGTGAACTTTTCCGCCTTCTACACTTCCACCGATCACTTCACCATCGCGCCGGCCATCATGATGGCGCTGTTCGGGTGCGCGATCCTGCTCTTCGACTTCTTCCCCTTCCTGCGCCAGCGCCGCGACCTGCTGCTGCTGCTCGCCGTGGCCGAGGCCTTCGCCGGCTACGGCCTCGTCCAGCAACTAAGCTGGGTCGGCGCCAACGGCGTCCCGCTACATGGCTTCGACGGCGCGGTGACGGTGGATAATTTCTCCATCTTCTTCAACTGGATCTTCCTGGTCGCCGCCGTGATCGTCGCGATCTCCTCGTACAAGTACCTGGAGGTGGCGGGCGAACACCACGGCGAGTATTACAGCCTGATCCTGTTCGCGCAGTGCGGCATGTACTTCCTGGCCACCGGCACCGACCTGGTCACCCTCTTCATCGGCCTGGAACTGATGGCGCTCACCTTCTACGTGATGGTCGGGTTCCTGCGCGCCGACCGGCGCTCCAACGAGGCCGCGATCAAGTATCTGCTGCTGGGGGCGTTTTCGAGCGGTTTCCTGGTTTACGGCTTCTCGATTCTCTACGGGCTGGCCGGATCCACGCGGTTGAACGACGTGCTCGCCGCGCTCGCCGCGCGCGACCCCTGGAACCCGGTGGTCTTCCTGGCGATCGCCACGACTCTGGTCGGGCTCTTCTTCAAGATTTCCGCCGCTCCCTTCCACATGTGGGCGCCGGACGCCTACGAGGGAGCGCCCACCACGGTGACGGCCTACCTCTCCGTGGCTTCCAAGGCGGCGAGTTTCGCCTTCCTGCTGCGCATCTTCAAGGACCTGCCGGCGCCCCTATTCGCCGCCTGGACCCCGCTGCTGGCCGTCATCGCGGTCATCACCCTCACCATCGGGAACCTGGGCGCGATCAACCAGACCAACATGAAGCGCCTGCTCGCCTACAGTTCGATCTCGCACGCCGGCTACATGCTGCTGGGCGTCATCGCGGGCAACGACGTCGGACTCAAGGGCATCTACGTCTACCTCATGGTGTATACATTTATGACGCTGGGCGCGTTCATCGTCATCGTCGCGCTGCGCCGCGCCAACATCATCGGCGAGGATCTGGACGATATCTCGGGGCTGATGCACAAGAGTCCCGGCTACGCGGTGCTGATGCTGATCTTCATGCTCTCGATGGCGGGCATCCCGCCCACCGCCGGCTTCCTGGGCAAGTATTACATCTTCCTGGCGCTGATTCAGTCGGGGCACTTCGTGCTCGCCGCCATCGGAGCCCTCTACGTCGCGGTGGCCGTCTATTACTACTTCAAGATCGTGCGCTGCATGTTCATCCGCGAAGCCGAGGAGAAGACGCCGCCGCTTGCCGCGTCGCTCGGATTGCGCTTCGCGGTGGGACTCGCAGGCTTCCTCACCATGGCCATCGGGATCTATCCCGAACCCTTCCTGAGGCTCGCGCTGGCCACGCTACGGTAAACGCACTATGCAGACGATCCTCTCTAGTCCGCTGTTCATGCCGATCCTGGTGACGCTGGTCATCATCGCCGCCTTCCCGCTGGTCGCCGGATACATCGTGCTGGTGGAGCGCAAGGTGCTCGCCGATTTCCAGGTGCGGCTCGGGCCCATGCGGGTAGGTCCGCACGGACTGTTGCAGCCCATCGCGGACGCGCTCAAGCTGCTGCTCAAGGAAGACATCATTCCCACCGATGCCGATCAGGCGCTGTTCTGGTTCGCGCCCTGCATCTCCACCATGACCGCGCTCTCCGCGTTCGCCGTGCTGCCGTTCGCCAAGGCGATCTACGTGGCGGACGTGAACGTGGGGCTGCTGGTGGTCTCGGCGATGAGCGCGGTCGGCATCCTCGGCATCATCCTCGGCGGCTGGAGTTCCAACTCGCACTATCCGCTGCTCGGCGCCCTGCGCAGCGGCGCCCAGCTCATCAGCTACGAAGTCGCCCTCTCCTTCGCGCTGCTCTCCGGCGTGATGGTGGCGGGCACGCTCAGCATGCAGGGCATCGTGGCCGCGCAGCAGAAGGACGGCATCTGGTTCATCTTCTCTAACTACGGCTTCATGATCGTGCCCTTCGTGGTGTACATCATCGCCGCCACCGCGGAGACCAACCGCGCGCCGTTCGACCTGCCCGAAGCCGAAAGCGAACTGGTGGCCGGTTTCCACACCGAGTACAGCGGCTTCCGCTGGGCGCTCTACTTCCTGGCCGAGTACGGCAATATTTTCGTGGTGAGCAGCGTGGCGGTCACGGTCTTCTGGGGCGGCTGGCTGCGCCCGTTCCCGAGTGTCGCGTGGCTCGATAAGCCGCTCAACTACGGAGTTCCGGTCGTGCTCTTCGCCGGCTCGGGACTGCTCAGCCTCAAGCTGGTGAAGCGCCTGGTGGATGCGCTGCAACAGAAGGTGCTGGTGGGAGCGATCCTGCTGCTGTTCGCCTGCGCCGGCATCTTCGCGGTCCCGGTGGTCAACGCGGCCATCATCGGACTGTTCTGGTTCCTGCTGAAGGTGAGCGTGATTATCTACATGATGATCTGGTTCCGCGGCACCTTCCCGCGCTACCGCTACGATCAGCTCATGAATATCGGCTGGAAGATCATGATCCCGATCGGCATGGCGGCGGTGGTCGTCAACGCCATCCTGGGGATGATCGGCAACCGCGGGTAAGCCTATTCCTCGTCCATCCGGGCCAGCAGGGCCTGGCTGTCGAAGAGGATCGTCCCGCGTTCCGGCACATCGAAACCGGTGAGGTCGCGGCGCACCAGGTCGCCGCTTACGAACACGAAGGTGGTCCGGTCTTCGGGATCCATTTGCACAATATAGCGGACACCGAACTTCTCGTATTCGCGGAAGCGTTGCAGGGTATCCTTCATGCGATCGTCCGGCAAGAGAATCTCGATGACCACCAGCGGGGGATCCAGCACAACCCGTTCATTCTGCCGGAAAGGACGCTGTAGCACCGCCACGTCCGGCACGCGATAGCGAGTCTCTTCCACTCGGGTACGGCACTCGGGCCGGACCGCTATCTGCAAGGACTTCTCAAACGCCGACAGGTGGACAATCAGGATCTTCTGCAAGGCGCTATGGCCCGGTGTTCCCACGTGACGCTCCACAACTACGCCGTCGACGAATTCCCGGTCTCCGTCCGGGTAACTGCTCCGCAGATACTCGTCGACGGAAACACGAGGGAGAGTTGGCAGTGCCGCCATTCCTTTAGTGTAACCCCCCGCACCGTAACGTTATGCCTCGGGACCGGCCTTCTGGGATCGAAGCGGTATCGCCGGCCGCGGCGGCGCGCGTCGCTACTCCGTCTTTCCAGCCGGGGCCGCGCGCAACGCCTCGACGGCTTCCACCGTCCGGCGCCACACCTTCGCGTTCTTCTTCGTCGCGTACGGCTGCGAAAGATCGCGGAAGAACCCGATCACGTCCGCGCGAATCGCCGGATCCACCTCGGCGGGCGGCTTGGCCGCAAGGTCCCGCGCCAGCGTCGCGTAGGCGTTGTCCGCCAGCCGGTACTCTCCGGGACGCACGTCCCGGCCGGTATCGAAATCCCGGTTCGGCAGCGTCAAATGGCCGGCGGAGGCCTCGGCCAGCAGCCGCCGGTACTCGTCCAGCGTCCGGTCGAAGCTCAGCTCGAACAGGCTCTCCGTGCGCGGCGTCGGCGTAGGGAACGACAGCGCCTTCAGTGGACCCACCTTGGGCAGGATGCGGATCAGAAACGCCAGGATGCGCGCGCCGATTCCCGGCCCCTGGTACTTGCCGCTCCACTCCTTGCGGTACGCCGCCCGCGACAGGTTGTAGACGAAACGCCGCCGCGTGATCGCCGGCTGCGCCTTCTTCAACTCGTCCTTTTTGAGGCGCCACGCCACGCGCGTCGTCTGCGGCACAATCGAACTCACCGCGCGCCGGTAGGTGGCCATCGCCAGATCCAGATCGCCGAACAGGTCGGCCATCCGGATCGAGTAGGTGCGTTCGAAGGCGCGCTCCAGCAGGTCGCCCGCCACCTCGAATCCGATGAAATCGTGGTACGCCTGCGGCGCGTAATCGCCGCGCGCCACCTGCGCGACGTCGAAACTGAATTCCACGCGGATGTGCGCCGTCGGGTCCTCGCCGTAGGTCACGCTCGGCCCGTACTTCCGCGCCAACCTCGGATACTGAATGGCCACCGACGGATTCACCGCCAGCGTGTGCCCCTGGGTATCCGCCGCGTAATGCGCCAGCGCTCCCAGGGCGAACGCATATTCATCCAGCGTGCGCGATTCGCGGATCAGGTTGATCACCAGGTCGCCGCTGCGCACGTAGTGGAGCAGGTCGCTGAAGAAGTGGCTGCCAAACGGGTAGTAGCCCATGTCCTGGATGATCGCGCCGGCGTAGGCATGGGCGTGGGCGTGCACGAGTTCCGCTTCGGTCGCCGCCGGAAACCGCTTCAGCAGCAGCGCGCGCATCTCGTGATCCCAAACGGTGTCGATGATGGCTTCGTGGCTGAGCACGGAGTACCCGTGCAGGGCCGGGAGCGCCAGCATCGCCGCCACCCAAATCGCCACCCGGTACACTGGCTCCCATCATAGCGTGAGAGACACGTCCGACCCGGCCCGGCCCGGCGCCGGCACAGCGGCCGGTCCGTGCGCGAAACCGGGGGTTTATTCGCCCAATGCGGCGATTTGTGCGTCGAGTTCCGCGAGGGCCTTGTTTAAAACGGTCTTATACCGCGGGTTCTGAACGCTTTCCAACTCGTGAACCACGCGAATACGCGAGAGCTGCAAACCCTCGCGTTTGCGCACGATTTCGAGAGTCTCCGGCGAAAGTCTTATTGCGGGTGCAGCGGCGCTCCTGGCTTCGGCCATGTCGATCTGCGCCTCGACCGACTTACTTGCCCAACCTCTGGCCATACTTCAATTTTAAGCCCAATCCGGCGCCGCGCGTTACACTTCTTCTGATGCGCAAATCGCTCGCCCTCATAACTCTTTGCGCCGCCGCCGCATCCGCCCAGTTGCGCGCGCCGGCCATCCCGCTGGTGGCCCACGACCCCTACTTCAGCATCTGGAGCGTGGCCGATCAACTTTCCGCCGACGGCACCCGCCACTGGACCGGCAAACCGAATACGCTGACCGCCTTCGCCCGCATCGACGGCGCCGTCTACCGCCTCATGGGGCGCGAGCGCGGGCCCGGCGCCGCGCTCCCCCAAACCGGCGTGGAGGTCCTGCCCACCCGCACCATCTACCACTTCTCCGGCGCCAACGTGAACCTCACCCTCACGTTCTTCACGCCCACCCTGCCCGGAGACCTCGACGTCCTCTCCCGCCCCCTCACCTACGTCGGGTGGACCGCCGCCTCCGCGGATGGCGCGGCGCACGACGTGGCTGTCTACTTCGACGCCGCCGCCGATCTCGCGGTCAACACGCCGGACGAGCCCGTGCTCTCCGCCCGCTTCCAGCTCGACGGCATGCCCGTACTCCGGCTCGGCTCGCAGGAACAGCCGGTCCTCGCCCGCCGCGGGGACGATGTGCGGATCGACTGGGGCTACCTCTACCTGGCCGCGGACCGCGCCGAGGGCCTCACCACGTTCACCGGAAATCGCGCCGTGGCGCGCGCGGCCTTCGATTCCACGGGACGCCTGCCCGATTCCGACGACCTCGCACCCCGTCCCGTCCTGGCCGCCGCCCTCGCGCTCGGACGCGTCGCATCCGCTCCGGTTTCGCGCTACCTCATGCTGGCCTACGACGACATCTGGGGCATCGAGTACTTCAATCGCAAGGAGCGGGCGTGGTGGCGGCGCAACGGCGCGGACGCCTTCGACCTGCTGCGCGACGCCCGCCGCGATCACGATTCCCTGGTGCAGCGCGGCATCGCCTTCGACACCTCGCTCGCCGCCGACCTCAAAAAAGAAGGCGGCGCGAAATACGCCGACCTCGCCATCCTCGCCTACCGGCAGGCTTTCGCCGCCCACAAACTCGTCGCGGACGTGGACGGCACCGCGCTCTTCTTCCCCAAGGAAAATTTCTCCAACGGCTGCATCGCCACGGTGGACGTCATCTATCCCAGCGCGCCCTTCACGCTGCTTTTCAATCCCCGGCTGCTGCGCGCCCAGCTTCAACCCGTGCTCGAATACGCCCGCATGCAGCGCTGGAAATTCCCCTTCGCCCCGCACGACCTCGGCACCTATCCGCAGGCCAACGGCCAGGTCTACGGCGGCGGCGAGCGCACCGAAGAGAATCAGATGCCGGTTGAAGAGAGCGGCAACATGATCATCCTGCTCGCCGCGCTTGCCCGCATCGAAGGTAACGCCGCCTTCACCCAACCCTACTGGCCCGAAGTCACCCGGTGGGCCGGCTACCTCAAGAGCAAGGGGCTCGACCCCGAAAACCAGCTTTCCACCGACGATTTCGCGGGCCACCTCGCGCACAACGCCAACCTCTCCATCAAGGCCATCCTCGCGCTCGGCGCATACTCGCAGCTCGCCGCCCTCACCGGACACGCGGCGGAAGCCGCGCAATACCGCGCCACCGCGCAGGAGTTCGCGCGCAAATGGCAGGACCTCGCCATCGACGGCGACCACTACAAGCTCGCCTTCGACAAGCCCGGCACCTGGAGCCAGAAGTACAACCTGGTATGGGATCGCATCCTCGGGCTCAACCTCTTCCCGCCCGAAATCGCCCGCCGCGAGATCGCCTTCTATCTGCGGAACCAGAACCGCTACGGTCTGCCGCTCGACAACCGGCGCGACTACACCAAGCTCGATTGGATCCTCTGGACCGCCACGCTCACCGAGAGCCCGGCGGATTTCGAAGCCCTGGCCGCGCCCGCCTGGCAGTTCGCCAACGATTCGCCCAGCCGCGTCCCGCTCACCGACTGGTACGACACGAAAACCGCGAAACAGCAGGGCTTCCAGGCGCGCTCCGTGGTGGGCGGCCTCTTCATCAAAATGCTCGCCGACCCCGCCATGTGGAAGAAGTACGCCACCCAGTAGCGCGTGCGCGGCGCGGCGCCGCTCGATATGATTGAGTTCGCGATGACTCGCCGAACCCTGCTCTCCTGCTTCGCCGCCGCGCCGCTCCTCGCCGACCAGCGACCCGCCCGCGAGCCCGGCGTCCGCCTGCGCCTCGCGCTCAACGCCTACTCCTTCGATAAGCCGCTGCGCGCCGGAGCCATGACCCTCGCGGATGTGGTCCGGTTCTGCGCGCAGCAGCGTGTCGACGCCCTCGACGCCACCGGCTACTACTTTCCCGGCTACCCTGCGGTCCCGCCCGATTCCTACATTTACGAGCTCAAGCGCTTCGCGTTCATCAACGGTGTGCAACTCTCCGGCACCGGCGTGCGCAACGATTTCGCCGCCGCCGATCCCGCGGCCCGCGCCGAATCCGTCCAGCTTGTCAAGGATTGGATCGTGGTGGCGCAGAAGCTCGGCGCGCCTGTGATCCGCGTCTTCTCCGGACCCGCGCGTCCCGCCGGCCACTCCTTCGACGAGGCGATGGCTTGGATGGCCGCCCATTTCCGCGATTGCGCCGCCTTCGGCAGGGAGCACGGCGTCATCCTCGGCGTGCAGCAGCACAACGACTTTCTAAAGACCGCTGGCGAAACCATCCGCCTGATTCAAGCCGTCGATTCACCCTGGTTCGCCGACATCCTCGATATCGGCAGTCTCCGCCAGGGCGACCCATATGAGGAGATCGCCCGCCTGCTCCCCTACGCCGTTTCCTGGCAGATCAAGGAAAGCGTCTGGTACGGCGAGAAGGAAACCCCGACGGATCTCGCCCGCATCAAGGGCATTATTGAAAAGGGCGGCTACCGCGGCGTGCTGCCTTTCGAAGCGCTCGGCTCCGGGGACCCGCGCCAGCGCGTCACCGCTTTCCTCGAAAAGATCCGCGGCGCTTTCGCCCTCTGATCCGCCGTGAACCTGCTCTTCCGCCTCTGGATCAATCCGGCTGCCGCCATGGGCGCGATTCTCGATCGCGGCAGCCTGCTGTTTGCCAGTATCGCCGCGCTCGCCGCCACCGCCATACTGAATGTCTTCGCGCCTTCGCTCGGCGCGGGCTACTTCATGCCGGCGCTGCTCATCGCCGTCGTCTACGTTCCGGGACTGCTGCTGCTGGCCTCGCTCATCGCGCGCGCCGGCAGCCTGGGGATGCTGATCCAGCGCGACTACTCGCCGCTGCTCACCTGCATCGCGATGGCGTACGCCGCATCCGAAATCCCGCTCGCGGCGCTCATGCAGTTCCTGCCGCCGATCGCCGCGCTGCCACTCGCGGCCGCATACTTCGGCGTGCTCGTCTTCTTCGCCGTGCGCACCGTGTTGGGCGCATCCAACGGCGCCGCCGCGGGCATCGTCGCGCTCTCCTGGATTCCCCTGCTGGTGGTTCTGCTCGGCCCCTTTGTCATGATGCTGCGGTACCTCGCGTCACCGTTCCTGCTTTTTTACTTGTGGTACTTTCTGGGCGGCGAGTTCGCCGGGCTTGGCGACGCTCTACGCCGCGGCCAGAGCTACCGCCGTATGCTCGAAGCCGCCGCCGTGAATCCCCACGACGGCGACGCGCAGTATCAGCTCGGCCTCATCCACCTCGCGCGCCGCCAGGATACCGAAGCCATCGCCCGCTTCCAAAGCGCCGCGGCGATCGACCCCTCCCTCACCGACGCGCACTTCCAACTCGGCCGCATCGCCCGCCGCCAGGGACGCCTGCGCGACGCACTCGGCTACTTCCAGACGGTGATCGATCTGGACGAGCGCCACCACTCCAGCGAGACCCTGCGCGAACTCGGCGCTATCTACCTCGCCGCCCGCCAGTACAACGACGCGCGCAACGAACTCGCCGCCTACACCGAGCGGCGCCCCTACGATCCCGAGGGCCTCTACGAATACGGAGAGGCCATGCAGAATCTGGGCGACTCCGCCGCCGCGCGCGCCCTCTATCTGCGCGCCGTCGAAGCCGCCCGTACCGCGCCGCGCTACCTCCGCCGTACCGCCGCGCCGTGGAGCCGCGCCGCCCAGAAGGCGCTGGCGAAGCTGAACTGACTTCGCCGGAAGAGCTCCCGCGCCGCCCACAGGACCGCCGGAGCCACGCACAACGCGATCGCCAGTTCGCGCAGGCGCCCCGCCATCGCCGCCGAAACGCCCCAGCCCGTGCCCAACAGGACCCACGCCGCCAGGCATGCCGGACACTTCGGAATCAGCACGAGAAGCGCGCCCGGCGCCAGGCACCGGACCGCGCTCCCCTTTCGGCAGCAACCGCCGCTCACCCCTGCTCCTTCCCGCAGTTGCAGCCCGGCGCCGCCGCGTCCTCGTACCGGTCGTGGTGCCGCAGCCACGCCATCGGACGGGGCAAGCCGTCCTCGTCCCGCCCCTTCGGCACCAGGTCCAGGTACGTGTACGTCCCCACCAGCGGCTCCAGCCCGCGCGCGTAGCAGGAGTAGGTGTGGAAGATCTCGCCCGCTTCGTTTTTGTAGAACACGCTCAGCCCCGGTGCTTCGTCGCGCGGAAACTCCTGCCGCCCGTAGTTGTACGGCACCTTTCCCCCGACCCGCTGCTCGGGCGCGAACGAGACGCCGAAGTCCCGGTTGAAGTCGCTCCCCTCGCTCGAAACCCAGTGGAACCGCCATCCCATGCGCCGGCGGAAGCCCTCGATGCGGTCGATCGGCGCGCGCGATACCACGGCCAGCGTCACGTCGCGGTGCGCCAGGTGCGCCAGCGTGCCGTCGATGTGGTCGGCGACGAACGAGCACCCCGAGCATCCCTCCTCCCAGTCCGGACCGAACATGAAGTGGTAGATCGCCAGTTGGCTGCGCCCCTGGAACAGATCCGCCAGCGTCTCGGTTCCCGCCGGTCCGTCGAACAGGTAGTCCTTACCGAGCCGCACCCACGGCAACTCGCGCCGCTGCCGGCTCAACTCGTCCCTCTGGCGCGTCAGCGCCTTCTCGGCTGACAGCAGCGCCTTCCGCGACTCCAGCCATTCTTCTTTCGATACCACGTTGTGCATCACATCTGTTGCGGTCATGATCCTCTCCTCTTTGAGTGTTCTGTGTTTGGACACACGTCTCCTCGAGTGCGTCGCTAGCGTTTGTGAATTAGTCCTCGCGCCGTTTGCGCAAGGACGCCCCTTCGCCGGCCCGCTGCTCCGCGTCTTCCTTGACGCGGAGCAGGTGGCTCGACCAGAGCTCCTCGAACCGCCCGACCCACCGTTCGTAAATCCGCCGGATCGGGACCACGTTCAAGGAGTTCACCCGCTGCCGGCCTTCTTCGCGGGTTTCGATGAGGTCCGCTTCGCGCAGCACCTCGATGTGTTTCATCACGCCGAAGCGGCTCAGCTTCGGGAATGCCCCCACCAGTTCAGTGGTCGTTTGCGGACCAGAACGCAACCGGTCCAGGATCGCCCGCCGCGTGGGATCCGCCAGGGCTTTCCAGACTAGGTCGAGTTCGTCAGGCATCGGGCATCATTTACCGGACCGCGGCCGCCGCCGCGCAGTCTCCTGCAATTGTATCCAGGATGTGCTTCCATCCCGTATTCACCCCCGCCTTGTGCGCCGGGTCCAGGAACCCCATCGCCCGGTGCCGCAGCGTGACCAGCGTGCCGCCGGCGATCTCCTCCAGCTTTACCTCCACGTGATTCAGCGCCGGGTACGACATGAACATCGGCCCGCTCAACTCGAGCAGGACCGGCGGCTTGATCACCTGCACATGCCCCCACAGGTGCCCCACTCCGTTGCCCCGGTCGCGGAACCAGCGCCCGCCCGCCCACGGCTCCAGGATCGCCTGCAGCGGCTCGCCGTCCGGTCTCGTGTTGCCTTCCCCGAACCGGTGAATCACGCTGCGGAAAACATCGCCGATCGCCGCTTTCACTTCGATCCGCTGCGTCAGATCCAAAACTGCTTCTTCAAACGTCATCGTTGCATACCCTCCATACGTGACCTAATAGTAACGTGACCAAAAAGGAACGTCAAGGGGATTCTTCGTGTCCCGCGCCCCCAACGTGTACATTCCGTCACAAACACTCCCCGTCTTGCTTCCCGTTTGACTTACCCTGCGGGGATTAGTACGCTCAACCATCCCGTTATGAAGCGCTGGTCACTGGTAACCCTCTTTGCCGCCCTTGCCGCGGCCGCCCCCGCCGACCGGATCCGTTCCGTGGACGCCCGCGTGACCCGCCCGCTGCCGGGTAGCCTCCACCGCCTCGCCCGCCCGGATGCGGACCGCGGCCCGGTCGATCCCCTCATGCGCATGGATGACGTCGTGCTCACCTTCCGTCCCTCCGCCGCGCAGCAGGGCGAGGTCGATCGCCTGCTCGCCGATCAGCAGAATCCCAACTCCCCCCGCTACCGCCAATGGCTGACTCCCGAGGAGTACGGCGCGCGCTTCGGACTTTCTCCCGCGGATGAGTCCAAGGTAATCGCATGGCTCGAGAGTCAGGGTCTCGTCCCCGGCGCGCGCGGACGCGCCCGCAACTGGGTCGCCTTCAGCGGCACGGCGCGGCAGGTCGGGCGGGCATTTCATACGGAGATTCATCGCTTCCTCGCGTCCGACGGTGAGCACTTCGCCAACGCCGCCGAGCCCAGCCTGCCCGCGGCGCTCGCGGACATCGCCGGCGGCTTTCTCGGTCTCGACAATTTTCTTCCCGCCTCGCAGGCGTTCCAGGTCCCGCTCCCCGGCTACACACTGGGCAAGAGCCACTACCTGGTGCCCGAGGACCTGGCGGCGATCTACGGCATCGCACCGCTCTACAAATCCGGATTCGACGGCGCGGCGCAGGGAATCGTCGTGGTGGGGCAGTCCGCCGTCAACGTCGACGACCTGCGCGCCTTCAAGACGCGCCACGCCCTGCCCGCCAACGATCCCAAGATGATTCCCTACGGCGGCGATCCGGGCTACACGTCTTCTGAACTCGAAGGCGTGCTCGATCTGGAATGGGCCGGAGCGATCGCGCCCAAGGCAACCATCTCCTATGTCTACGGCGCCAGCGCGTTCACCGCGATGAATTACGCGATCAACCTGAATCTCGCGCCAGTCCTCAGCGTCAGCTTTGGAACCTGCGAGATCGATGCGTCGCCCCTCGTCTATCGCGCCCTCCTGCAGCAGGCCAACGCGCAGGGCATCACGGTGATTGCGGCCTCGGGCGATGCCGGCGGCGCCGGCTGCGACCGCCAGGGTGCTTCTCCCCTTGCCAGCAAAGGCCTGGTCCCCGACTTCCCCGCCATCCTGCCGGAGGTCACCGCGGTCGGCGGCACGCGCTTCGCCGACGCCACCGGCAACTACTGGGCGGCCTCCAACTCCACGGGCAACGGCTCGGCCCTCTCCTACATTCCGGAGGCGGCGTGGAACGAGTCCGGCACGTCCGGTCTGGCCGCTACTGGCGGCGGCGTCAGCCGCATCTATCCCAAACCCGCGTGGCAGGGCGGCGCCGGCGTCCTCGACTCTCCCTTCCGCCAGTCTCCCGACATCGCCCTCAGCGCCGCCGGGCACGACGCCTACATCGTCATCTACCACGGCGCGCTCGCCGCCGTCGGCGGCACCTCCGCCGGCACGCCCTCCTTCGCCGGCGTGGTCGCGCTCCTCAACCAGTATCAGGTCAAGAACGGCGCCCAGGCCAAACCCGGACTCGGCAACATCAACCCGCAGTTGTACCGCCTCGCGCAAAGCTCCCCCAACGCGTTCCACGACATCACCAGCGGCGATAACGTCGTCCCCTGCACGCTCGGCAGCCCGGATTGCCTCGCAGGGACGTACGGCTACGCCGCCGGTCCCGGTTACGACCTCGCCACGGGACTCGGCTCGATCGACGCGAGCAACCTGTTCGTCAACTGGAACTCGAAGACCAGCCCCGTCACCGTCGCCCTCACGGTCAGCGCCGCCCGCGTTTCCATCGGCGATTCCCTGATCCTTACCGCCACGGTGACGTCGCCCGCCGGGGGCACGCCCACCGGTGCGGTGGAGTTTTCCGCCAACAGTGTTCCGCTCGGTTCCGTCCCGCTGGCGAACTCACGATTCCGGCGTACCGCCTCGGCGCAGGTCCATCCCTCCTGATCGCCAGCTACAGCGGCGATGTCGCCTTCAGCGGCGGCGGCGCGGAGAAACCGGTCGCCGTCACCGTTCCCCCGGGCACCGCCAACATCAGCCTTTCCGCGCCATCCGCCGTCTGGCCCAACGCGCCCGATCCCCTCGGCTGGACGTGGCAGACTCCGCTCACTGTGCGCGAGACCGCCGGCACGCCCGCGAGGCTCACCGGCTTCACCATCGATGGGCAGGCGCAGCCGCTAGCGCAATACTTCTCCACCACCACGATTCCCGCCAACGGCTCCATCGCCGCGAACTTCATCGCCCGCGGAATCGTCACGCCTTCCAGCCGCACCTTCGCGGTCACCGGCATCGACGCCTCCGGCAACACCTGGACCCGCCAGACCAGCGTCACTTACATGCCCATCCCGGCCGTGACCTATTTCCTGGAAACCGCCACCCCTCTCGTCATCCATCAGAACGCCGCCGACCCCTCCTGCCCGTGGCCCGTGAACGTCAATGTGGAGGATTGGGGCGGCAGCCTCGGCCTGATCAGCGCGTTCTATGTGGGCGGCGTCAGCTACACCGCGCAGGTGCCTGGGATCTTCGGTACCGAGCGCCTCGAAGCGTGGAGCTCCCTTCAGGGCACGGTCTGCGTCTCCGGCATCACGCCGCCGGCTAGCACTCCCGTCGAAGTGGACCTCTCGACCGGTGAAACCCAGCAGGTGCTGGTCTCCTTCGCCGGACCGCCCGCCAACCCGGCGACCCTCTCCGCCGCTCCGCCCGCCGTGACCCTGGAAGCCAGCGACGCCGGGCGCTTCGCTCAGGCCACCCTCAACCTCGCCGTCAGCGACAAAGCGGCCGAGTGGAGCGTGACCGTCCTTCCCGGCAACCGCACGACCGGTTGGTTGACCGTGTCGCCGCTCTCCGGGAAGGGTTCCGCGCAGCTCACGCTGACCGCGCGCGGCTCCGGCTTCGGCGCCGGCGCCTACCGCGCCCTGCTGGTCTTCCAGTCGGATGCGGCCTCGCCCCAGACCCTCACGGTTCCGGTTATGTTCGTCGCCGGACCCAACTCCTCCGGCATTGCCATCGATAGCGTGGGCAACGCCGCCGGCTACCAGTCCGTCGGCGCGCCGGGCGGGTTGATCAGCGTGTTCGGTTCGCAACTCGCCCCCGCGGCGCAACTCGCCGCCGGGAGCCCCGTCGCCTTCGCCAACTCAGGCGTCACCGCCACCGTGAACGGCGTGCCCGCGCCCGTGGTCTACGCCTCGCCGAACCAGTTGAACGTGCAGGTACCCTACGCCGCCGGCGCCGGACCCGCGGTACTCGGCATCGACAACCGCGGCCAGATCGCGGGCTTCCTCTTCCAGGTCGCGCCTGCCGCCCCGGCGATCTTCGCCGATGCCAGCGGCGCCATCGTGCCTATCGCCGCCGCCAAAGCCGGCGGTCTCGCCACCATGTACGTCACCGGCATCGGCGAAGTCACGCCCGCGCTGAAGACCGCATATGCGCCTTCCACCCCGGTAGCCGGACAGGCGCGGCCGGTGTTGCCGGTAAGCGTGACCGTCGGCGGAGTCGAGGCCTTCGTGCAGACTGCCGCGCTTGCCCCGAACCAGATCGGCACGGCGGAAGTCAGCTTCCTCGTACCGCCCGGCGCTGCGCCCGGCGCGCAGCCGGTAGTCATCACGGTGGGCGGCGCGCGCAGCGCTCCGGCCACCCTGACCATCCAGTAACGCGGGCCTTGGACCGCGGGGTGTTAGTCGGGTTTGGCGCTCTTATTGAAGGGGTTGATGCGGCCGAGAGCGCGGGTGAACCAGCGGCCTCCCTTCCTGGGCTTCTCGGCTGTGGCGGGCGCGGGGGCGGCGGTGTCCGCCTGCGGGGGATCGGCGGGCGCGGGGGCGGGGGCGGGCGCGGCT
>JBBIQR010000005.1:38894-45085 GCA_037442245.1 Candidatus Solibacter sp.
CCGGCTCGCCGGTCTGGGGGTGGGCGGCGGTGGAGCGGGCGCGAGTTGAACGGGGGCGACGGGGACAGACGCGGGTCGCGGCGTGGAGACCGCGGATTTGGGCTCGACGCGGGCGGGCTTCGGCCACAGGGCCACTCCACAGAGGATGGCGGCAAGGGTAAGCGACGCGGAGAGTACGGCCATCGCGGAGCGTCGCCGGCGGAGCGCGGCGAGGCGGGGGAGCAGCAGCGTAGTCCACGCATGCTGGCCCTTGGCGCGCCAATCGAACGCCGGCTTCGGGGCGGCGGGCGCCGGCGCGGAGGGGACCGGTGGAGGCACCGGCAGGAACGCGGACGAGGCGGACGGGGTGAGGGCGGTTTCGAGAGCGAGGCGGAACTCGCCGGCGTTCTGGAAGCGTGCGTTGCGATCCTTGCGGAGGGCTTTGGCGATGGCTGCGTCGATGGCCTTGGGCACGGCGGAGTTGAACGCACTGGGGGGCTTGGGCACCTCCTCCATCTGGGCGCGCATCAGGGCGAAGGCGCCGTCGGCATCGAAGAGTCTGCGGCCCGTGAGCATCTCGTGAAGGACCGCTCCCATGGAGTAGATGTCGGTGCGGGCGTCCGGTTCTTCGACCGCGCGCACCTGTTCGGGGGACATGTACCAGGGGGAGCCGACGGCGACGCCGGCATTGGTGACGCGCAGGTCGGTGACCCCGCGGGCGAGGCCGAAATCGGTGAGTTTGGCGATGCCTTCCGGGGTGATGATGATGTTGGCGGGGGTGACGTCGCGGTGGATGACGCCGTTCTGGTGAGCGTAGGCGAGGGCGCCAAGGACCTGGCCGGCGTAGTCCATGGCGATGTGGAGAGGGAGGCGTCCGCGTTCGAGCTTGGTTTGCAGGGACTCGCCTTCGACGTACTCCATGATGAGGGCGATGGAGTGGCCGTCGCGGACGGCGTTGTAGAGGGCGGCGATATTGGGGTGGTGGAGGCGGGCCTGCACCTGGATTTCGCGCTCGAAGCGATGGACCTCCTCCGGGTCGCTGCCGATGCCGGCGGGCAGGAACTTCATCGCCTCGACACGTTTCGTGATGACGTGTTCGATCTTGTAGACGGTTCCCATGCCGCCGGAGCCGGCAAGGCCGATTACTCTGTAGTCGCCAACCAGATCGCCCGTGTGGATCGCCAACGGATTAGACTCCCTTTCGGCCGGCTGGGCCAGCCCATTCGATCGTTAACGCATGGCCGCCCAGAGGACGGCGGCCAAACCCGCCATCAGCGCGGCAATGCCGGCCACCAGCGGAGTGGAAAACGCGCGCCGGCGCGGGTGGTGTACGGCCCGAGCGGCGGCGGGCATGGCGGGTTCGATGGCCGCCAACTCCGCATGGAACTCCCGCGCGGTCGGAAAGCGCTCTTCACGGTCCTTGCGGAGCGCCTTCGCTACGATGCAGTCCAACTCCGGCGGAACGGCCGGATTCAGAATGGACAGCGCGGGCGGTTGGGCGGTCACCTGCGCGGTGAGCACTTCGACATCGTTGGGTCCTTCGAACGGCAGACGGCCGGTGAGCATGAGGTAGAGCAGGACGCCCGTGGAGTAGAGGTCGGCGCGGCAGTCGACCGGGGCGTGTCCGGTGATCTGCTCGGGGGAAATGTATCGGGGATCACCAACGGTGGCGCCGAGGCGCGTGAGGTTGTTATCGGAAGCCGGCTTGGCGAGTCCGAAACCGCCCAATTTGACGGCGCCTTCGCCAGTCACCGCGATGTTTTCGGCGGTGATGCCGCGGTGGACGATGCCCAACTCGTGCGCCTCCTCGAGAGCTTCGAGCACCTGCATGGTCATGCGGACGGCGTCGCGCGGGGAGAGAGGTCCGGCGTGGCAGACGGCGGCGAGCGAAGGCCCGTCCACATACTCGGTGGTCATGACGAGTTGCCCGTTCATCTCAAACGCATCGTGGAACTCGACGATGTTGGGATGAGAGAGCCGCGTATGCACGCGGATTTCGCGCAGCAGGCGCTCGGCGCTTTCGGCGCCCCGGGCCACCCGTCCGGGAAGAGCGCGGAGGGCGTGAATCCGGCCGGTAGTCAGGTTGCGGACCTTGTAAGTGACGCCGGCTTTCGGCTGATCGATGAGTCCGAGGCACTCGTAGTTATCAATCACCTGATTGAGGGTAAAGTTCATTCCTGGTCACCCCGCGCGGACGCTTCGAAACGCCTCGCTGCGGTTCAATCCAGTTTGGAGTCTACAGGCCGCACCCCACTCGGTCAATTACCCAATAACGGAGCAAACTCAAGCTAACCAAAGAGAGCCGGGAAACGCCCTGGGAACCGGCCGTGTTCGTTTCCTTACACTCAGGGTTGATATGATGGCTTACCGAATGACTATGCGGGTTCCTGGACGAAGTTGTTTCTCGCGCGCGGCTGTCCTGGCGGGAGCGATCGCGATGTGGGCGGCGGCGCTGCCGGGCGCGCCCGCCGACCCGGCGCGGACGGACGATTTCCGCGGGCACCCGCGGATGATCGTGATCAGCGATATCGGCAACGAGCCGGACGATCAGATGTCGCTGGTGCGGCTGCTGATGTACTCGAATCAGATCGACATCGAAGGGCTGGTGGCTTCGACATCGACCTGGCAGAAGGCGGCGGTGCATCCGGAGACGATGCGCACGCTGATCCGCGCGTATGGAGAGGTGCGGCTGAACCTGCTGAAGCACGCCGCGGGGTGGCCGGCGGCGGAGGATCTGGACGCCCGAGTCTTCACCGGGCAGACCGGGTACGGCATGGCGGCGACGGGTGAAGGGAAGAACTCCGAAGGGGCGCAGGCGATCGTGCGCGCGGCTGAGAAGGACGACGCCCGTCCGCTGTGGATTACGATCTGGGGCGGAGCGAATACGCTGGCGCAGGCGCTGATGGACCTGCGCGCGGCGTTGCCGGCGGCGGAACTGGAGAAGGCGGTCGGAAGGCTGCGGGTGTACTCGATTTCCGACCAGGATGACGCGGGGGCGTGGATCCGGCGGGAGTTTCCGTCGCTGTTCTACATCGCGCAGCCCTCGACGCAGGGCGGGGACGAGTATTACTACGCCACGTGGACCGGGATCAGCGGCGACCTCTATTACCGCAACTGCGGCGGCGCCGACGGGAGCACGGTCACCAACGAATGGCTGGATGCGCACATCCGGAGCCAGGGACCGCTGGGCAAGATGTACCCGCGGTTCCTCTTCATCATGGAGGGCGACACGCCGTCTTACCTGGGACTGATCGACAACGGGCTGAACGCGTACCGGCGTCCCGACTGGGGCGGATGGGGCGGGCGGTATCTGTACCGGCAGCCGCGCGGGGAGACGCGTCCCTTCTGGACGCAAGGCGGCGATATGTTCTCGCGGGTGACGTCGCAGGACACGGTGCGGGGAACGGACGGGAAAGAGTACACGAGCGATCAGGCGACGATCTGGCGCTGGCGCGAAGCTTATCAGAACGACTTCGCGGCGCGGATGGAGTGGACGGTAGCGGATTACGCGCACGCCAATCACGCGCCGGCGGTGGACGTGAACGGGCAGGGCGGGACGGCGCCGGTGTTCCTCGACGCGGAGGTCGGGAAACCGGTGGTGCTCGACGCGAGCGGCAGCCGCGATCCGGACGGGCAGGCGCTGCACTACGAATGGTTTCAATACGTGGAAGCCGGCACGACGGGGACGAATCCGGCGGCGGTGACGATCGCGGGCGCGGGGACATCGAAGGCGACCGTGACGGCAACGGCGGCCTGCCGTCCGCAATGGCTGGCGATGCGGCGGTGTTCGGGGACGGGGACGGCGCACATCATTGTGGCGGTTACCGACGAAGGAACGCCGCGGCTCACCTCGTACCGGCGGGTGGTCATGACGGTACGCGGCGCGGCTCCGGCGGCGCGGTAGGGAGGCTGGGGTGACGCGCGCGATGTTAATAATGATGGTGAGATGCTCACCAGACGCACGTTTCTCGCCTCCGCGGCGGCGGCAGCCACGGCCGCGGCGCAATCCCGGACTTTCGTAAGCCAGCGGCCCGCCGCGGCGCAGCGCGCTTTCGTCAGCGACGCGGTGGAGGCGACGATCGCGCGGGTGCAGCGCGACATCGCCGATCCGGAACTGGGGTGGATGTTCGCCAACTGCTACCCGAACACGCTGGATACGACGGTTCGCTACCGCGAAATCGACGGGCAGCCGGACACGTTCGTGATCACCGGCGATATCAACGCGATGTGGCTGCGCGATTCCTCGGCGCAGGTGTGGCCGTATGTGCCGCTTGCCCGGGAAGACGCGCGATTGAAGCGGTTGCTGGCGGGGGTGGTGCGGCGGCAGACGAAGTGCATCCTGATCGATCCGTACGCCAACGCGTTTAACGAGGGCGCGACGGGGAGTCCGTGGGCGAAGGATCTGACGGCGATGAAGCCGGAACTGCACGAGCGCAAATGGGAGATCGATTCGCTGTGCTTCCCGGTGCGGCTGGCGCACGGATACTGGCGGGCCACGGGGGATGCCTCATGCTTCGACGCGGCGTGGCGGCAGGCGGCGCAATCGATCGTGCGGACGTTCCGCGAGCAGCAGCGGATGAAGGGGCGCGGGCCGTACAAGTTTCAACGGGTGACGGCGGTGGCGTCGGATTCGCTGCCCAACGGCGGGTACGGGAATCCGGGGCGCGCGTGCGGGCTGATCCACTCCGCGTTCCGGCCTTCGGACGACGCCTGCATTTTCCCGTTCCTGGTGCCTTCGAACCTGTTCGCGCAGCGCGCGCTCGAACAACTCGCGGAGATTCACTCGACGGTGTTGAGCGACGCGGGATTCGCACGGGAGTGCACGGAGTTCGCCGCGGAATTAAAGGAGGCGATCGCGGCCAACGCGCTGGCCGAGCATCCGCGGCACGGACGCATCTACGCCTACGAAGTGGACGCGTACGGCGGCCGGGTGCTGATGGACGATGCCAATGTGCCGAGCCTGATTTCGCTTTCGTACACGGGCTGCTGCCCGGCGTCCGACCCGGTGTACCGGAACACGCGCGCGTTCGCGTTGAGCGGCGACAACATGTACTACTACGAGGGGCGCGCGGCGAAGGGACTCGGGGGACCGCACAGCGGGCTGGATATGATCTGGCCGCTGGGGATCGTGCTGCAGGCGGTGACGGCGGCGGACGATGGAGAGATTGCGGCCTGTCTGGCGGCGCTCAAAGCGACGCACGCGGGCACGGGCTTCATGCACGAGAGTTTCCACAAGGACGATCCGAACCGGTTCACACGGAAATGGTTCGCTTGGGCGAATACGATGTTCGGGGAGCTGATTTTGCAGGTGCACGCCACGCGTCCGGGGTTGTTGAAGGGGTAGGGCCGCGGCGCGGTTGACCGGCCGGGCAGCTTGTGGCTTACTGAAAAAGACCCAGGGGAAGGCGGGTGCCGCATCGCGACGAGCCCACACACCGGGAACGTGCTCTCCACACTGGACCGGCTGCTGCCGGAACTGGAAGAGGTGTACAAGGACATTCACGCGCATCCGGAACTCTCGATGCAGGAGGAACGGACGTCGCGGCTGGCGGCCGACCATCTGCGCGCCGCCGGATACGAAGTGACCGCCGGAATCGGCGGGACCGGCGTGGCCGGATTGCTTCGCAACGGCGCGGGTCCGGCGCTCATGCTCCGCGCGGACATGGACGCTTTGCCGGTCAAAGAAGCTACCGGGCTGCCCTATGCGAGCGGCGCGTCCGCGACGGATCGCGATGGCAGGACGGTGCCGGTGATGCACGCCTGCGGGCACGATATGCACGTGGCGTGGCTGATCGGCGCGGCGACGCTGTTCGCGCGAGCCCGCGACGCATGGCGCGGCACCCTGATGCCGGTATTCCAGCCTGCCGAGGAAACCGGCGAGGGGGCCAGGGCGATGATCGAGGATGGGCTGTTCCGCCGGCTTCCGAAGCCGGATGCGATTCTTGCGCAGCATGTGATGGTGGGTCCGGCGGGCCTGCTGAGTTCGCGTCCCGGGGTGATCACGTCGGCCGGCGACAGCCTGCAGATCCGGATGTTCGGGCGAGGCGCTCACGGATCGATGCCACAGGCCAGTATCGATCCGGTGGTGATGGCGGCGGCGACGGTGCTGCGCCTGCAGACCATTGTGGCCCGTGAGATTGCGGCGACGGAGGCGGCGGTGGTGACGGTCGGATCGCTGCAGGCGGGCACAAAGGAAAACGTCATCCCGGAGG
>JBBIQR010000005.1:45095-47299 GCA_037442245.1 Candidatus Solibacter sp.
GAAGCCGTCATCAAGCTGAATGTCCGTACTTTCGACGAGGGCGTTCGCGCGAAGGTGCTGGGCGCGATCGAGCGGATTGTGAACGCCGAGGCGGAGGCGTCCGGCGCGACGAGAAAACCCGAAATCACGGTCCTCGACCGGTACGCGCTGGTGCGGAACGACGCGCAGGCGGCCAGGCGGATCGGCGACGCATTCCGGGAGCACTTTCCCGCCGGCCGGGTCGAAGAGAGCCAGCCGACTACGGCGAGCGAGGACTTTGGCTGCTTCGGCTCGGAGTGGCACGTACCATCGGTCTTCTGGTTTGTGGGCGGCACCGATGCGGAGGTGTATTCCAAGGCCAAAGCGGCCGGCAAAGTGGGAGAGATCCCGACCAATCACAACCCCGGATTCGCCCCCGTGATCCATCCCACGTTGCGGGCCGGGGTGGAGGCCATGGTGGTTGCCGCGCAGGCCTGGGTATCGGCATGATGCAGACCGGCGTCATCGATCCACACCTGGCCAGCCGCCTGCTGGCGGTCTTCGACCTGGCGGGGACGTTCGTGTTCGCGCTCAGCGGCGCAACCAAAGCCGTGGAGCATAAGCTCGATTTCTTCGGCGTCCTGGTGCTGTGCTTCGCGGCGGGAAACTCGGGCGGCATCGCGCGGGACATCATGATCGGAGCGATTCCGCCGGCGGCGATCCACGAGTGGGGATACGTCGCGGTGTCTGTGGCGGCGGGCGTGATTACCTTTTTCTGGTATCCGGCGATCAACCGGCTCAGTAGCCCGGTGCTGCTGTTCGATGCGGCCGGGTTGGGGCTGTTTGTCGCGGCGGGCGCCGATAAGGCGCTGGCGTTTCACGCTGGTCCCGTGGCGGCGATTCTGTTCGGGACGCTGACGGGGATCGGCGGCGGCATGGCGCGGGATTTGCTGGTCGGGGAGACGCCGGCCGTACTGCGGACGGACATTTACGCGGTGGCTGCGCTGATCGGCGCGAGCGCTCTGGTAGGCGCGCGGGCACAGCATCTGCCGGTGGCGGCGGCGTCGGTTCTGGGCGCTGCGCTTTGCTTTGGAATCCGGCTGGGGGCGATGCGCTACGGCTGGAAACTGCCGGCGGCCAATCCACGGAGTGCCGGTGGAGGCGCGGCGCACCCGCGCGATCCGGAGAAATGACCGGCGCCGGAGCCCTGGGACGCGCCGCAGCGGTGTTCTAGCGCAGGTCCACGCGCAGCCAGAAACTCTCGCGCCACGCGGCGCCGGGAGGAATGCTTTGCAGGTCCTTGTAAAGACCATCGTGCGCGAGGTTGAAGGCGTTGGTGATGGCGCTCATCGGCTCGAAGCAGATGAACTGCTGGCCGCGCGGCGCGTAGACCACGGCGGTGGTGAAGCGCGGACCGTACTCGACGGTGACGCGCTCGCGTCCGGCTTCCACCCAGAAGCGGGCGCGGCCATCGGAATCGCGCACGAGGTTGCCGAAGACGTCGTCCAACTGGCCGGAGGCGAGCGCGTGGGGATCCTCGAATTCGACGGGCTTGCTCTCGCCGGTGGGAATCAACTGCGGGCTGAGGAGCATGTGATCGCGGGCGGCGAGATGAACGTGCCACTGGTCGCGGGGCGCATCGTGCAACTGGAAGTAGGGGTGGAAGCCGGCGGCTACCGGCATGGGCGCGGCGCCGTGGTTTTCAATGGCGGTTTCGACCTCGACGGCGCCGTCGCGGAGACGGTAGGTCATGGTCAGGGTGTGGGGGAAGGGGAACTGGGCGAGCAGGTCGGGATAGCGCCAGAATTCGAGCCGGCTGGCGCTCCACGCCGAGTTGCCGTCGGCCTTAGCCTCGACAAGCTTCCAGTCGGGCGAGAAATTGAGCAGGCCGTGAATGGGCTTCTGGTTGCCGTCGCGGCGCAGGTTGCCGAGCGCGGGGTTGAGCAGGTAGCGTTTGCCGTTGGCCCAATAAGCGTCGCCGTCGATGCGGTTGGCCCAGGGAGCGAGGAAGGGCACGGCGCAGAGGCGGGGCTGTTGGGCGAAGGCTGCGGGGGAGTCGTAGGGGAAGTAGAGGTAGTTGCGGCCGTGGACGGTCCACGAATAGGCCATGTTGCCGATGGAGGGAGCGATGGCGAGCTGGACATCGCGGGTGGAGTCGGCGAGTTGCACAGTGTCGATTCCGCCGGTGGTGGTGGTGTGCGCGGAGTAGGCCATGGTTATCGGATGTCGTCGGGGTCGCGGAGGTC
>JBBIQR010000005.1:47309-48969 GCA_037442245.1 Candidatus Solibacter sp.
TATCGGTATCCTTCTGGCAGCAGACGCAGGGTCCGGGGGTGTAGGCGCGGATGCCGCAGACGTCGCACCAGTAGGTGATCATTTTGAGTTTGCCGTCGTGGCGGACCAGGAGGGCGCGCTTGTACTGGGGGTCCACCAGAAACTTTCCCGGCGCGGTAAAGTGGCCGGTGGCCTGAGCCTGCATGCCGTTCACGCGGGGGTCGTGGAGGACCTTGAGGGTGGGGATGTCGCCGTCGAGGGTGATGAGCACGTGCGCGGCGGTTTCGAGCGTAGGGGGCTGATCGGGCTGAATCGTCAGGCTGCCCTCGATGGTTTGGGTTTTGGGCTCGGCGGAGGCTAACGCCATCACGGCGGAGATCGCGAGCAGCAGACAGCACCGCATAACGCCATTATAGCGGGCGGGGTGCGCCCGGCCGGTGCGGATGCAAACCGTGCGCGGGCAGCAGCGCCCTGCGCGCAGACGATGCGCGGTGCGCAACTTGCAGCCGGCCGCCGCGGTTGCCGGGCGTAGCGGCGCAACGCCATGCACGCAGCCCACTTGCGCGGGAATCACGGGCACGCCGGAACGTTGGCCGCCACCGTGCATTGAGTCAGGGCGAGTCGAAACACTCGACAGAAAAGGAACTCCGATGAAGAACCCCGCCCTCTCGATGCGACCCGCGATCGCGTTCGCGCTGATCGCCGTGTTCGTGGCCTTCGCCGCCACCGCGTTCGCGCAGCCCGGACGCCCCTC
Organism: Candidatus Solibacter sp.; assembly: GCA_037442245.1. Classification (GTDB taxonomy): domain Bacteria; phylum Acidobacteriota; class Terriglobia; order Bryobacterales; family Bryobacteraceae; genus Solibacter. The sequence goes on from JBBIQR010000005.1 coordinate 48,043, forward strand.
CTCCGCCGGTACGGCCCTCACGGCGCTTCTGCCTCTGACCGAAAGCGAAGCCCAACGGCTGGCATTTATGCGCGAAGAAGAAAAGCTCGCCCGCGACGTTTACCAGGAGATGTACAAGAAGTGGAACCTCACCGTGTTCCAGAACATCAGCGAAGCCGAACAGGCGCACTTCGACGCCATCGGCAAGCTGCTGGCCCGCTACGGCGCGCAGGATCCCGCGCTGAACACGGCGCCCGGCGTCTACTCCAACCCGGTGCTGATCGCGCTCTACAACGACCTGATGGCCAAGGGCGCGCAATCGGCGCAGGAAGCGCTCGCAGCCGGCACGCTCATCGAGACCCGGGACATCGCGGACCTCGAAGCCGCCCTGGCGGGCACCGCGAAACTGGACCTCAAACGCGTGTACACGAACCTGCTCAACGGCTCCTTTAACCACCTGGATGCCTTCGCGAGCATGTGCGAACTCGCCGGCCCGGCCGTCAACTGATGTCCGTCGCACGGCGCGTCCCCGCTTCCGCGCGAATCGGGAGGCGGGGGCGCGCCGCTACTATCTGGCGACCGCGATGATCGCGCCGCCGGTGGCGATGAACGCGCCGCCGATCCACACCGCGCGCGGCGGATACTCGTTGAAGAGCAGGATCGAGATGGCCTGGGCCAGCAGGAAAAAGAACACCACGTACAGCCCCAGCACTTCCCCGAACTTCCATGGCGGACGGTTCACCGTCCACCCGTAAAGGAATAGCACCAGCGCTCCCGCGATAAAGAACAGGTTGCGCTGCCAGGCCGTCGCATGAATCCCTTTACGCACCGCGGCGTCGCCCAGAGCTTCCAACGCCGCCGCCAGCAGCAGCACCAATAAAGACAGCGATTGAGACATATACTTCTATCTAAGCAGATCGGGCCCGGACTCCAGCGGACCGCGCCGGC